>NZ_NPJG01000078.1 GCF_002251245.1 Prevotella sp. P5-92 | reverse complement strand
GACCGCAATCCCACGATAGAGAACTGGTATGTATATGTCTTTTTTTCGTCCATTTCGGTTTCCCTCTGTTATTTGTTTGGTAGAGTTAATAGGTTCAGATTAGGACGGGTGACTGTCACCAGTCCTGTTTTTTAATCACGGTGAATTATAGAGTTTTTTGTCACTTAAAATATTTATGCTGTTTTATATATTTTGTTTATTATGCTGCAAAAGTAATAAAAAACCTCGTTACCTCCAAATTTTTTAGCAAGAAAATGGATTTGTTTTTGTTTGTGGTCAAATTGGAGCCAAAAACATCGGATTTAGGAGAAAATGGGATAGAAAAAACTCAATTTTTAGCCTAAAAATGGCTGTTTTTGACGTGAATTTGGCAATTTTAGCCTTAAAAACCACTATTTTTTGGCCTAAAAATGGCTGTTTTAGAACGCGAAAGAGGGTCATAGGGACAGTACATCGGTTTACTTCAGTACATCAGTTCACTCTCGGGTCGATGTACCTGTCCCTATGATTCATAATAAATTGTTTTTAATTAGTAATATAATAGATGTTGAGACATGGAATAGCCCATACCCTCGGTGCAAAGGTAATATCAACTAATGAATATCTCATATTTTTCTTCTACAAAATGAACCGTTTTCGTAAAGTTTAAACTTAACCCGATGAAAAACCGATGAATACCCGATGAAAAACCTATAAATAACCCGTTCTACTTTTCACTACCTTGGTTCTTCTTATGCGATTCAATAATATCGCACATATAATCATAGTAAAGCTTTAAATTTTTGTCTTCATATTTATTAAAGCCTTTGTGATAGGAGTCATCGTTGCCAATATTGCCGAATGTGTTCACCATTTGCCTGTAGGGTGCAGACGACAACACACCACAATTGACGTATGCTCTCATGGTGCATCCTATCATCGTTATATTGTTGCCTTCTATCGATTTGCTGATAAACTCCATCCAGTCGTCCTTGTATGGTCCAACAATATAGTTTCGTATGGAGTCATGATAGCTATGCTCTTTATTAATCATGCCATTCATCACAATAGTATATAAATAAATTAACAATATATTTCTTGGCAGCCTTTTATAGTATAGGAAACTTTGAAATGTCTTTTCATAATTCATATTGACCCTAAAATCCTTAGGCATTTTATTTATCATTATTTCCACGTCTTTCCTTGAAATATTGACACTGCCACTCTCCAAGTTAAGCTTAATGATTTTCTCAATTTCACGACATATATAATGGTAATATTTAATCCTCTCATCGTTATCATAAATCTTTGTACTTAAATTTGCCACTTCAATTTGCATTTCTGCCACATCCTTGTCGGCACAATCGCCGAGCATACGACACAACTCTTGTCTGTCGTCATAAAATTCCTTGGAATACCCCAATACTGCGAGATTCTTGAATTTGTCTATGAGTGGACGCATGTTCGACACATTGCAAGCTTTAAGACGCAATAGAGTCAGCATCGAATTCATCACCCTCTTCAGTTCGCGCCATTCTGCGATTGGTTCAGGCTTTAAGGCGTCAATTCGCCAATAAGATTCAATGGGTTCTTCTTTTTCTGTCATTGGGGTTATGTCGATGAAGTTCACCTCGGTGATTATAGATTTGTGCATTGAGGAAGCGGCAACAAATTTTGCGACATGGCAATGGTGATAACATCCCATAATATACCCATAGATGTTATTTTCATCTATGTCATTTCTTCTCACATAGCCAATGACTTTACCATCGAGAGTCACAGCGATGGCATGACTGTCAATGTTGTCAGTGTCGTGTTGCAGTATCACAGTTTTGCCGATTAACGATGAAATATAATCGTCAATGTCTATATCCTGCTCTTTGTAAAATTTCAATCCTACTGTTGAAAAGCGCATAGTCTTTGTCATTTTTTTTGCTCTTATAATTTTTATCTTCTTAAAAATTCAAATCCCTGCATGTAGCAGAAATCATAATGCAAAATTAGTGACAAAAAATCGATCCTCCAAATTATTTGATACTTTTTATGAAAATGTCACGCACGACCTTTAATCAGAATAGCTAATTGTCCGTAACTATGGAAGATATATATTGATCTGATTCTTGCATAATTACATCATGCTTTTGAAATATCGTTAATAAGGAGTTTTACATCGGCTTCGGTCATGCCTGTAGCTATGGCAATAATATCTACTGATGCGCCGGATGCCAACAACCTCTGGATTGTGGCTTTCTTTTCATTTTCACGACCTTCCGCATTGCCTTCCATGCGTCCTTCCATACGCCCTTCCATACGCACTCCCTCAAACACGCTGATGGTGTCGCGGTATTTCTTCAGAGCCTCGTCATATTGCAGGCGCTCGGCACGGGTCATGGCGCTTACATCGGCAATGCTCTCAAGCTTCTTGAAAACGGCACTCTGAGCCGCCCATGGTAATCTGTTTAATGTTTCCATATTCTTTAACAAATAAATCCAACGTTCTACTTGATTCTCACATTCATCGGCCTCCTTATAGTTTGCGAAAATAGTGATTTTTATTGAAATGGCAATAAAAAGAATGAAAATGTTACAAATAATTAACGGATAAGGGAACCAAACAGAAGCATGGGTCATAAGGACAGAAGTCATAAGGACAGGTACGTTGGTTCGTTATTTGTCGCGAATCAGTGATGCCTGTCCCTATGAATCTCAGCCACTAAGTCCGGATGTTGGCATATTGGTTATTTATAAATTTCGTTATTTCAAAACGATAAAAGATATATAGGTAACGACCCACAAAGTAAATGAATGCAACAAAACCTTAGAACCATAGTATATCTACAAAATTGTGATTTCATCTTCCGACAAGCCCGTCATTTCTGATATGAAAGCTATTGTCAAGCCCATTGATTTCATATTGCGTGCAATGGAAATTTTTGCTTTTGCTGCACCTTCCATTATCGCTGTGTTTATACAGTTGTCCCAGTCACACTTTGCCTTTAATCGGAACACCTCCTCGTCGGCATCTATGGACGATATATATTGATCTGATTCTTGCATAATTATATCATTCTTTTGTTATCTCTTCAATTAAAGGTTTAACTTCGTCCTGGGTAAGACCTGTTGCTACAGCAATAATATCCACAGATGCGCCGGAAGCCAACAACCTACGGATTGTGGCCTTCTTTTCTTTAGCCTCTCCTTTCGCTTCTCCTTTCTCCTCCGCCGTGTCAAGCGAGTTCTTGAGGTCGCGATAGGTCTTGAGGCTGTCCTCGTATTCCTTCAGTTCGACTGGAGTGAACTTGGCTATCTCAGCCACCTGAAACAGACGGTCGAATATCTTGTCGCGCAGGGCTGCGGGACGCTCGTTGAGGGAAGAGAGGTTCTTCAGGGCATAGAGCCACTTGTCGTAGGGGGTGACAAGCTCACTCTCGGTCTTATTGAACTTTGCCACCTCGACGTATATAAACTCTAACTTGTCATAGAAGACGCGTTTCGTGGCGGTATCACAGAGTTGCACATGATGACTGATTTCATTCATGTCAAAAGCCGTCTCGTCCTTCATGTCGTAATTCAGCAGGGCGACAGTATATACAGGATTCAACTTGTAGTTCCAGGTGTCGCCCTTGGGTGCTTGCTCACGAATGGGGAATGTAGAATAATACACTGATCTGTCCTTGAAGAATTTCTGCGATGCGTTCTGCATCTCGACAATAAACTTCTCGCCGTCCTCGCTCTCGCAATAGACGTCGAAGATAGCCTTGCGCTCGGTGTATATATCGCCGACGTGCTCGGAGTTGCTGTATTTCAAACTCTTGATTACCTTGCGCCCGTCAAACAGGCTATTAAGGAAATTGATCAGCAAGTCCTTGTTGGGAGCAGTGCCGAATATGCGCTTGAAACCGAAGTCGGTAAGCAGGCTGATGTATCTTTCTTCTATTCCATTCATACCACAAAACATATTTTTGCCGCAAAAATACAATTTTTCCGGGAAAGATGCAAGAAAATCCACAGAAATTTTGCAGATGAAGATTTATTTGTTACTTTTCAGAGGAATCAATAGAATGAATAGACCATCGGATGCGCACGGGAGACAAACGAGACTGCGCAAAACGCCCGCCGTTGTAGGGTCTTACTTTATGAAAGCCCGCCCGCCGCAAGGAATATCCCTTACCGTG
The DNA here is from genome assembly GCF_002251245.1 of Prevotella sp. P5-92. Lineage (GTDB taxonomy): Bacteria > Bacteroidota > Bacteroidia > Bacteroidales > Bacteroidaceae > Prevotella. The sequence goes on along the minus strand of NZ_NPJG01000078.1, from coordinate 4,616 downwards.
GTATCGGACTTACATAAAGTAAAGTCTCTACATCGGAAGATAACTCCGATAATAATATCATCTGTGGAAATCCAATTATAATTATCAATCTGTGTCAATCTGTGGATAAAATTTATGTATAATTGTTAAATTGTCAGAATATTGAATAATTATCTGATGATTTTGATGCTTATATGAAAGAAAATGTGTACCTTCGCTGCGCAGATGTTATATACTGCACGAAAAGTAAAGCCAGAAAGTATGGCAGTTTTATTAAAATAAATGGTATGCCACAAATTAGTTTCTTCTATGGGATAGTAATCCTGATGAATTTTGCCGATCATGCCCCTGCTCATTTCCATGCCTGGTATGGAGATTTCAAGGTGATTGTCAGCATAAAAGATGGTGTTGTGAAGGGCGAAATGCCTGGTCGCGCATTGAAAATGATTCTGGAATGGTTAGAGATTCATCGAGAAGAACTTCTTAGTAATTGGGTCAAAGCCCAAAATGGAATGCCATTAGATAAAATTGAACCACTAAATTAATTTGAACTATGTTTATAGAGGTCATTAAAGCTGAATACGTTGATGGTTACCGCATCAGATTGTGGTTTAATAACAATGTCAATAAAGTGGTTGACTTAAAGTCATCGCTTAAAGGAATTGTGTTTGAACCCCTGAAAGACTTGGATTTCTTCAAGAAGTTTTCGGTGAAATACAATACCGTGGAATGGGAAAACGGCGCTGACTTCGCGCCCGAATACCTATTGGCATTACCGAATGAAATGTAACTCAATATCGAAAAACCAAATTATCATCGTATGACAGCATTGCCAACCATACACATTACCCTATATGACCGCCTGACTCATAATGATTTAGGGGAGGGGTACTTGCTATGGCTTAGCATCGTCAGCGACATATAACATCACATACAGAGCCTTACGCAGGTGTCAGACAGTGGCATCGGCGGAAGGCTCTGTGCGTTTCAGACAAAACATTCAAAACACCTTAACTTTGCAATGACAAAATAATAAAAAACGTAGAATATGAACAAGAAAATTACACAATTTAAATGGCTCATCACGATGCTTCTGCTCGTGACGGCAATGACTATGCCTAAGATGGCATGGGCGGAGATTACGACAACACCGCCAAGTAGTGGCGATGGCACATCAGCAAATCCTTATCAGATTGGGACTGCTGCAGAGCTTTACTGGTTTGCAGGACTTGTCAATGGTACGCTTGAAGGCGAAACACAAAACACATCTGCAAATGCGGTACTTACTAAGAATATCACCGTGAACAATGAGGTTCTGATTTCTGACGTAACTCTTAATAATAATGGTTCAGGTTTTGAAACTTGGACACCAATAGGCAATAATCAAAACCCATACGCAGGAACATTCGACGGACAGGGACATACCATCAGCGGACTGTATTTCAATGATTCAAGTAAAAACTATGTAGGCTTGTTTGGATATAGTTGCTTCGGTACCATAAAGAATGTTGGCGTTGTTGACTCCTATTTTAACGGAGCCGATTTTATCGGTGGAGTGTGTGGAAAGGATGATAACGGCACAATCATGAACTGCTATAATACAGGCACAATCAGTGGTAATTATTATGTCGGCGGCGTGTGCGGAGAGAATAAAACAACTTTGAACGATGAATTTGGAAATATCACAGCCACCATCTCCAACTGCTATAATACAGGCGCAATCAACGGAAGCTGGTATGTAGGCGGCGTTTGCGGAATGAATCATGCAGAGATAGAAGACGAAGCTGCGACAGCCACCATCTCCAACTGCTATAATACAGGCGCAATCAACGGAAGCTGGTATGTAGGCGGCGTGTGCGGACAGAATAAAGCAACTTTGAACGGTGAATTTGGAGAAATCACAGCCACCATTACGAACTGCTTTAACACAGGCCCAGTCAACGCTCGAGGTGCTAATGGCGGAGGCGTGTGCGGAATTAATGAAGCAATTAATAAAGCAACTTCGAGTGAAGGACCTATAGTAGTAACGGCCATCATCGAGAACTGCATCTATTGCAGCGATACATGTAAAGGTATGTGGGGCTTAAACGGAGATAGTGCTGTTAGTGAAAATGTAGATGGAAAGACCGCCTCTCAGTTCAAGAGCGGCGAGGTGGCATGGCTGCTCAACGGAAGGAAGTCAGAGAGTACAGAAGAAAGCCCACTTGTGTGGTATCAGAACCTCTCAGCTGAGGGTGGTGATATTCATCCAGTCTTGACAAAAACTAACTCAAATACCGTATATCAAGTAAAATTGTATTGCGGTGGCGGAACAGTCGATGCCGGAAAGACATACGCCAACAACAATGAAGCTGTGACTAAAGAGCATAATATGCCTGAGACCGCCTCATTCAACTCTGTGAAGAAAATATATGAGAAGCTATGTCAGACAAAAGGATGCGGAAAAACAGTCTATTACGCCAATGCTGCCGGCACCATCGAAGCCACACCCAATGCCGAGGAAACAGAGTTTACCGTGGCAAACTATCCATTGCAGGATGCCAAGACGTATGACAATCAGGCAGTGTTCACTGCCACCGATTTCACCTACACCCGCACGTTCTCGAATACTAATTGGACCACATGGTATGTGCCGTTCGAGCTTAAGCTTACTCCAGAAATATGTTCTAAGTTCGCCTTCTCGCGCATCAACAACGTGCATCAGTATGACACCAATGATGACGGCAATGCAGACAAGACCGTGGTGGAGAGCTTCCGCCAGACCGAAGGCGTGACACTCAAGGCCAACTATCCTTATCTTGTTAAGCCTGTAAGCGAAAGCGACTTGAACATGGTATTGAATCTTTCGAACGTGCAACCTGCATTGGCAGAGGCAAAGAGCATCGACTGCCAGAGCGTGGACTACAAATACATGTTCACCGGCACATACGATGAGATGGACGAAAGTGGTGCGACTCTTTATGACCCATATACGCTATATACTGACGGCACATGGCAACATTACCATAGTCTCGAGCCTATGCGTCACTATCTGACCATCTCGTCACGCAATGCAACGACTTCAACTACTGCCTTCATGCGAAGCATCCTGCTCTCCGTAATCGGTGATGAAAATGCTACGGGCATAGTGAAGATATACGATGAGGAGCGCAGAGCAAAGGAGACATACGATCTGGGCGGTCGCCGCATACCTGCAGGAAGCCAGCGGAATGGTTTCTATATTGAGAATGGAAAAGTAATTTATAAAAAATAAGAGACAATAATTATGAAGAAGAAGTATATCAAGCCGGCAATGGAGGTTTATGAAATAGAGCCTGCACAGCTGCTGACCGGTTCAGTTGACGAAACAGAAGTGAAATTCGGAGAAGGCTATCCAGGCTGATATAGGATAGCATAAACATATTTATTCACCCGCACTTCACGGGAACAACAAGGGTCTATACGCCACGATGGTGGGTGTATAGGCCTTTTTCCATGGGTCAGAATCATCGGGGACAGGTTCATCGACCCTAAAGAGTGAACCAACGTACCTCTCCTTATGATCCAAGGAACGCTGCAAAATTACATCCACTCCTCCGAACCGCCCAATATGGTTTGTAGATGACCAACTTTGTTTGCAGATGCCGCATTAAAAAAAAACTCGTTACCTCCAAATTTTTCGAAAAGAAAATAGTTCTGAAAAGGCAAGTCTTAATCAAAAAAAAACAGTTAAACAGTTAAACAGTTATTTTTTAGGTCATCACCCTGTTTTCTCATTTTTTCTTTATATTATATATATATATAAATATATATATATAATATAAGTATTTTTTTGACAAAAAGGGGTAGTTTAAAATAAAACTGTTTAACTGTTTAACTGTTTAAGTGTATGTTCTTCGTTTAAACAGTTAAACAGTTAAACAGTTTGTTTTCAGACCATGAAATATTTCTCTATCTGGAGAAAATTATTTCTCTAACTAAAGAGATTTTTCAGGGCAGTTGAGGAGGTTATAATACACAAGTGTATTATAAAAATATGTTAATAAAATGAACTTAATTTGCGAAACACTTGTATATGCGAAAAAAAATTACTACCTTTGCAGAAGATAAGCGGCATCTCGGCAAAACAATCAAGCGAGCTTGTTGTGTTGCGCTCGATTTGCATTATCTTTGCAAACGTAAACGAGAACGGAAGCGCGCACCGTGATTCGGATACACGAGTGAGACAAAATTTTCTGTGGCGGGCAGTAAGCCTAAGACGGTTCGCCACGCAGTGTGTAACCATTAATAATTCTTAGTTATGGCAATTAAACTAAAGGCAACAGAGCGAATGCTCAAGGTAGGTCCCAACGCGGGCAAGTATGCTTACATCCTCTCAGCGGAGCTTTACTCCGCGCTGGCGGAGAGCAAGGTGATTGAAGAGGCTGCAATGCGCAGCGGCATCTCGAAGGGTGCCATCCAGGCGGCATGGGCGGCATGTGGCGATGTGATAGTGGCGTGGGCCACTGAGGGACACTCGGTGCCCGTCCCGGGTCTCGGCACGATGCGCTTCGGCGTCAACGCCCAGTCGGTGCTCGACGTGAACATGGTGGCAAGTTCGCTCATCACCTCCCGAAAGATTGTGTTCACCCCGTCGGTGGATGTGAAGGCGGCCCTCA
>NZ_NPJG01000077.1 GCF_002251245.1 Prevotella sp. P5-92 | reverse complement strand
TTATCGACAAGGGGGCTCTTGAACGGTTCTTCCGAAACGAAGGCAGGATGAATGACAATGTCAAGGCTCTTGCCATCGATTCGCGCAAACTTCGTTTGTATTGCTTGCGAATATCTGACCAGATTCTCATACTCGGAAACGGAGGTGTTAAGAATACTCGCACTTACCAGGAAGACAGCAAGCTGAGCGGTTATGTGATGGATTTGCAGACTTTTGACAAAGTGCTGCTCAAAGCACAGAAATCAGGTAAAGTAACCATAGAGAAGAATATGATTACTGATATTCAGAGTGCAACATTTGAAATATAACACCAAGCCTATGATACAGAATGCTTTGTTCAGACAGTGCCTTGCCGCTATACCAGAAGAACAGAAGGCTGAGTTTGAGCTTTCGTTCGGGATAGCGGAGCGCATCAGTGAAGTTCTAAAAGCAAAGAACCTCACTCAAAAGGATTTTGCCCAAAAACTCCACAAGAGGGAGTCGGAAATATCCAAATGGTTGACTGGCAGACACAACTTCACCATGCAGACCATTGCTAAGATTGAAACGGCATTAGGATGCAAGCTCATCAATATAGCCGAGTGATATATTACAAACAAAGGGAAAAGAAAATCTCTCTTCCCCTTGCTTGTCTCTCGTTCATGATGATTATCCAAACACCCCGTCGGTCAGACTGACTGCCTGGATTTTCTTGTCAAGCCCCACTTTGGCATACACTTCGGTGGAGGTTACGCTGCCATGACCCAACATCTCCTTCACCGCAGAGATGTCGGCTCCTGCCGTGATGGCGAGGGTGGCTGTTGTATGGCGGCTGCTGTGATAGGTGAAGTCCTTTTCTATCCCTGCCTTGTCCTTGATGTCACTCCATCGAAGATGCTGCATGTCGCCAAGCCGCAAGCCTGTCATTGACGACAAGCCGAAAGCAAGCTGCACCTGCCGCTCATTGCCGGTGGCTGTCTCCACGCTGAGGAAGCGGGTCAGTTCCTCGGGAGTGAGGAACTCACGGTGCTTGTCGGGGGCATGGAACCGCTCGCCTTTTGTAAGGTCGTGGATGGGATTGGATGCAATATCCCTTTCTTCCCTCTGTTTTCAAGGTATGACGCTATGCGTTTGCGCACCACACCCTTGTGCTGCAGCATCTTCTTGCTGTTGCCGCAATCCTCCGACCACCTGATATACACGTCGCACCATTCCAGCCATGTCGGGTTGACGATGTCCTTCTTCTGATGCATCTTCCTCTCCTCACTCTTGAAGTCTGGAGGGCATAGGATGCGCTTTGCCTTGATCTCCTGTGCCTTGCGCAAAGCCTCGCCGTTGAGCCGTCTGGCTCTGGCTGAGTCTTCCGGCACGAGGAAAATGCCGAGATACTCCTTTTTGCGGAAGCCCGTCTCGTAATATTCCAGATATAGGCTCCGGTTGCCTGTCGGCAGTCTTCTTTCCTTGATTTCCACTTTCATCTGCTTTCCCCTTTCGTTTTTAGTTGAACATGTTGTTGACGAGGTTCACCGTCTCCAGTTTCTTCTTGTCAACGATTTTTGCATACACCTCCGTCATCTTGATACTGCTGTGACCGAGTATCTTGCTCACCGTGTAGAGGTCGGCACCGAGCGTGAGAAGCATGGTGGCGGCGGTATGGCGGCTGCAGTGATAGGTGATATGCTTCTCTATCCCTGCCTCCTTCATCCACTCCCCGAGTATCACTTCCACTGTAGTAGAGGTGATTTGCATCTGGTGAAACACATGCTCCTTGTCCTTCTGTTGCTTGGGCATCCATTTCAGGGCCTCTTCCGACAAGGGAACGGTCACTATCTTCCTGGTCTTCACCTGCGGATGTTCGAGGAAGAGCGTCCTTCCGTCGGCAGCCTTGCGTATCTCGCTCCATAGCAGACTCTTGATGTCGCTGTAGCGCAGGCCTGTGAAGCAGGAGAACAGGAAAGCACGCTTTACGATGTCATACCGGCACGGCGTGGCCATCAGCAGCTTCACCTCCTCTATGGTCAGGAACTCCCTTATCGAACTGTTCTTCTGCGGCTTCTCCTTGGCATTGAGCAGTTTGAAGGGGTTGCGGTCTATCAGTCCCTCGCTGACTGCCTTGGTCAATGCGGCCGTCAGGCGGTTGACGAAGATGCGGCAGGTGGTGTTGCTCAGTGTCTTCTTGCCGTTGTTGAACGTGCAGGTTTTGAGGAATGCGATGTAGCCCTTGCAGAAGTCCTTGTCCACGTCACGCAATGCGAGGTCGTGCCTACCTATATATATAAGGTATTGCTCAACCCTTGCCTGTGCGTTGCGCTTGGAGCGCATACTCTCCTTGGAAAGTCCGCACTCCTCGGCTGTGTACTTGTCCACCCACTCGCTGAGCGTGATGTGTGAACGCTTGATGCCCTCCCAATCGACAAGTCCGTGCTGCTGGATGTCAAGGATGCGCTGCGCCTTGATCTGCTCAGCCAGCTTTCGGGTGTTGGAGTTTTGCATCCTGGCTGCGGAAGTTGTCTCTGGCACAAGGTAGAGTTTCAGGCCTTCCTTCTTTCTCGCCCCCTTGTGATACATGTCGAGATAAAGGCTGATATTGCCGTCACTGAGTCTCTTTTCGCGTATGCGAACAGGCTCTTTCAATTTGATTTCTTTCTTTTTTCGTCCCATTTCTTGTTTGTATTATCCGATTCTTGTATTTGTTACTATATTGTGTTTCAATCACTTATATTCGCTGCAAAGATAATGATTCGCGGGACAAAAATGGGACAAAAGCGTGCTAAAAAACAGCAAAATTAGGATAATATAACGAACCAATCCAAATTAGGCTGATATTCCTAACAAACTGTAAATCAGTGATATTACATCACCTTTATGGTATTTCCTTTCCGATGGTTATATGCCCTTGAAGTAATTGGTGGATTGTGTTAATATGATGAAAAGAATACCAACAGATACGGTGGATTGTATCATTACAGCTTTATTGCGATTTTTTCAGTCTTGTTTTTCTGTTATCCAATCTTTTATATTACCTTTGCAGCGGTTTTTCAAAACTATGAGAGAAGTATGATTGGAACAATAGTGAATACATGTGCCATTGTGGCAGGAACAGTGATTGGAACACTGCTCAACCAGGGAATAAAGGAGAAATATAAACGCGTGCTGTATGACGGGCTGGGACTGGCCAGCCTCGCCATAGGACTTAACGCCACGATATCCAACCTGCCAAAAAGCCAGTATCCGGTGCTGTTCATTGTGGCCATAGCCATAGGAGGAGTGATGGGTACGGCACTCGACATCGACGGACGATTCAGAAGGCTTGTGGACAGGAAGAAGGGCAGTGGAGATAAGGCGGATGAGAGTAGGGGAGGGCGAAGCCTTGCCGACGGGCTGTCAACGGCTGTGCTATTGTATTGCATAGGTACGTTCTCGAAAAGTTTATACCATCGTTTTGAGTCCCAAAAATTTGATTTTATCTAAATGGAGAACAAAACACCAGAAGCTTCATCACAGAAGACAACCAAATGTATAATAATGAGCCGAGTGTCCACAACTATTCAGGAACTGGACATTCAAGAGGAGGAGTGTATCTGCATGGCAGAAAGGGATGGTTATACTCAAGACAACATGATACTCATCCCAAGGATTGGTGAGTCTGCACGAAAAGTTGGTCAAATCATCACAGTTGAAACGCCTCGTGGCCCAATGGAGGTTGAATTAGATCGTGATGGAATCTGGGATATGAAGAAACGTATCGAAACAGATTCAAGCATTGATTGTGTTTATATTTGGGAGGTTTCACGTTTAGCACGCCGTATGGATGTACTGACACCTTTGCTAAAGTATTTTGCTGACAGAAAGGTGCAGTTAAGAGTTAAGACAAACGGCATATCGTATCTTAATCCAGACAAAACTGTCAACCCTGCTTCCAAGATGACGATTGAAATTCTTGGTGAAGTTGCTGAGCAGGAAATGAATGTTAAGATAGAACGTTTCAAGCGTAGTAAAAAGGTTATGGCTGAACAAGGACGTTTTGCTGGAGGCAAAATACCATACGGCTATAGCGTTGATAAAGAACATGGCGGTGTCTTTGTAATTAACGAAAAGGAAGCAAGAATTATCCATGAGATATTTGACCTCTACGAGGCAGGAATAACCCAGCCATGTATTGCTAGAGAATTTTATCGTCGTGGAATGGTTGATCTCAACCTTTCCAAAGTAAACAACATCTTGACGAATGAGCAATATACAGGACGCTGGATGCGTCAGGGGTGGTCTTCATACGATCGTTCATATCCTGTTATTATTAGTCCTGAACAATATGATCACTGCCGAGAGATAGCTGCTACCAACAACACATTTGCTAACAAATGTCGGAGTGTATATTATGCTCACAAACTCTTGATATGTAAGTGTGGGCGAAAGTGGGGAGCTGGCCCTTCTAAGGTTTTCTATCGTTGTTCTGAGGCATATCGTACGGGGAATGCCTTTGAAGCCCATGAACATCAATGCGACAACAAAATCAGCATAAGTCTAAATATTATAGATAGTCTTTTGTGGCAAGTTGCCCAGGAAGCAGAGGTGTACTATATTGTCAATGCAGCTGCGGATGATAAACAAAAATATCAAGACCAGATTTCTGTTATTGACGAGAAATTGGGATTCATTGATACGCGATTGCAGGAGCAAGACAACCGAGACCAGCGAATCAGCGACCTTTATGAAATGGGAAAAATAAAGAGTCGAGAAGAACTTCACAAAAAGTACAAAGAGGTTGCTGATGCCAAACGTGCCATTCTCCAAGAACAGGCAGCCCTGACCAATGAGCGAGAACATCTTCTATACTTGTGCGCTAGTATAGACACAAATTTTGACCTGTTGGATTTCGATCAAACTTTGAGTGAAATGTCAAACATTATAATGCTCAAAGAGAAGATTGCTTCTATTACAGATGACCAACAACGATATGACATTATCCATCGTCACGTTCGTAAGGTACAAGTTGAGAATAGCTCTATAGATTACGATTTTCGATATGTTGGGAAAAAGCAGCCCAAGACTCGTTTCATAACTGTAGAATTGTATAATGGAGAGGTTAAGTATTTCCAATACATTCCGTTTAGCGGAGGAAAAAATACCATCATGGAAGCTTCACCAGATGGAACTCCTATATGCAAGTACAGTTATACGTACTTAATGAGATTTGCTAATGACAAGAAGCGCAATAAACGTTTAGAAGAGAAAGAACAACGTAAGCAAGCCTTTATCGATAAATATCCAGAGGACAAGTACATTATATCGTTTGCTGCTCTAACTGAATTCCTTGGGGTAGAACGGAAGATGGCTTATAAGTTAGTCAATGACGGTTTCCTACTTCCTGCAAAGGAGTTCATAAACAAGAAAAAAGTAGCATTTAATAAAGAAAAATGCATAGAACTACTTCAGGCTAATGCGAACAGCAACAAATGGGCACGGAAAATACTCTCTCATATAGAAAGCAAATAGATCAGAATGGCACAGGTAAACATTAACATATCAGAAGAAGAGTATTATCTCTCAAAGGTAGAGTCATGCTGTTACGACTTACGTAATGCTATGATTGACTTATCTCTAAAATTCCCAGAGATAAGTACATTTGAACGCTATATGCTTAAATTAAAGTCTGTCAACGACATCGTATATATAATGGGACTACTTCATAGGTGTTGGTGTTTTGCTAATCCTAGATACCTTTTCGATGCAATGCCAAAGGATATACCCGATATACAGCTCATTGATATTCTCCTTTCTAAATATCAGCCAGAAGGAGTACGTAAAGGCGTTGGCGTATTAAAGGAAGAATTGGATAGGAAGAATAATATCCTAATAATGGCATGGTATAGGGCGTATCAGCAAAATGGTAAAGTTTCAGTGGCATTTACAACTTATATGGATCAACTATATTCGCTTGCATGCAAAGTGTGTTACAGTAAGGATATTCGTTTGCAGAATGGATTTGTTGTAAGTGACACTATTGAGACAACTTTACCTGTAGATAAACTAGTAAAGGCATTTTATGTGTTTAGCCAGCAATTTGGTTGCTGTGATGCAAGTGAGGATAATAGACTTACATTTCTTTCTATTTTTGATCTTGCTGTCTGTGCTTCACCTCGACCTATAGAGTGGTTGGATTTGGGGTCTAGTCGCGGAAGAGAACCTAGTTTAGCATCAATACATACTGTATTCAGCACTTTAAACGTGGACATGACAGCAAATGCCAGACGTGTTATCTGCAAGCATATTATATGGCAAAAAGGTGAAATAATACCAGAGCAAATTAAAGCCCGTAAGACACCAAAACAAGAGATACTGCGCGAGGCTATTTTAGAAGCTATAAGATAATGAACAAGAGTGGTACTTTACTGTATCACTCTTTTTTTTCAATCCTTTCCCAATCCCCCTTTCTTTTTTAATTCCCATAAAATACTATTTAGTCAAGGCTTTAGTAGTCTTGACTTTTTTTTGCATATCTTCCCTTGAAATCCCCTTATGGCATAGGTCTTGGAAATGTAGTACCTTCGCGAAAAATTTCTAAACGATGAAGAGAATACAGAATAATAACACAATGGATCAGGCTTCATACGAGTCATATCTCAATGCGCTTTTCGTGGACTCTGTGACAATGCAGGGAACCCCATCCAAAAGTATCGAAGAGATACTTCTTACCAAGGCTATTTCATTCGGACGTAAGATTGACGAAGCTAAAGAGGACGTAAAACGCATACTTAATGTACGTGCGGCTGTTGGTGTCCTCTTGAAGAGTGCAGCCTCCAACATGATTGTTGATGATACATAATATATAAATAATGTATGGAAAAGCTAATTCCAAGTCCTGTGACCTCTATTGAGGAGCAGGCAACAGGTCAAGTACCTGTGTCTCATGGTGGCAAGTGTATCTACAAGCCTAACGGCAAAGCAGGAGAATATTCTGCATGAGTTCGTACAGAAATCATAATTTATTAACAATATAACAAAATTCAAAAAAAAATGGAAAAGACCAATTCTATTTCCGCTCTTTTGAGCATTGACGGTTACAAGGCTGTCGCAGTATTATCACTCGCAGCAGTAGGTATCTACACTGCTATTAAGTTGGTGGACAAGCTTTGTGGTGCGTCCGTAGTAATTAACGCTGACAATCGCAAGGTTGAAGGCTAGTCATTAACCAAAGAGCCCTGAACCATATAGGAAAGGGGCTCTCCTAATGTATTTTTCATGGATATTAACGTGTGGAAAAACAAGGGTACAACAATGATTGCCGACAACCCCAACACAGTGTTTTGGTCATTAGTCCTCACTACAGGTGTAGCTGTTATTGTTGGAGGACGCATGATATGGGTACATTATTTCAATAAGAAGGCAGATACGAAATCTGACCTCCTAAAGGCTATTGAAGATGGAGAGCTCGCTATTCGTAAGAAACGTAACGAAACGGAATGTAATGTACTCGCAACTGCTGCTCATACTGCATGTAAGATGATGGAACAGGCTACAGCCGTCGCTCCAGAGTTGAAAGCTCTCAAAGCAGAGGTGATTGCTGCTCAGGAAGAAATGAAAGCGATGAAAGAAACTCTAAAAGAACTTAGCAACCCTACTTCTACAGATACTGGTGCAGATGCTGATGAGTAATCTAATATGACTCTCAATGGATGTTCCTCTGTCGAATTATTCAACCGTCCTCGCACAGAAAAAAACAGATGGGTTGTCTGTGGTTATATGAAGGTAGGGCAAGTCAATCTTATCGTTGCAGGCACTGGCGCAGGTAAGACGATCCTCATGGTACAGATTGCCCTCGCTGTTGCAAAAGGCACACGTCCAGAGTTTCTTCCTGAGGATTGTAGTGCGTCGGTACGACAGAGTGTTAAGTATTATCGCTTAGAGGACTTTGAAGATGAGTTGGAAGGCAAGTACGGAAAAGGGAAGGTACTTTACGACTCCAGCATTGAGTGGTTTCTTCCTAAGGATCTTCCCTCGTCAACATTAGCTGGCTTAGTTGAGCACATAAAAGCTCTGGCAGATTCACTTACGGAAGACACTGTAGTATTTATCGATCCTGCTACGAAACTAGACGGCTATAAGCATACCGAGTTTATTAAGGGCGTAGAGGAAGCTATGGCTATAGCCAAGGCTCGAAATGTCACTCTGACAATCATCGGAACGGTTCACCTCGACGAGATCAAGGACTGGTCGGTGCTTACGAACTGCGACATCAAGGGAGGAGATAAAGGACTTCAACAGGCTGGTTCCGTTACCGCGCTACGTAGAGAACGTACAAACGTGGAAGAGTACCGCTTCTTACAATGCTTGAAGGAGCCCAAGGGTAGCCCTAAACCTTTCAATGGCGATGTACTGGTGATGAAGAAGGTGCATGAACAGCTTGATGATAGCAATAAGTACCTTTACTACAAGTATGACAGTATTAAGCCAGAGGTTCAGGCTCGCCCTGAGAAGCCCAAAGCACAAACAGATGGAGTTAGTTCCACTGAGGCAAGTTCTGAGGCTCCAATGGCACCCAACCAGAAGGTTACTCCTGAGGTTGCACGTAAAATTGAGGAAATGCTAGCTAGAGGCATGAGTGCAAACAAAATTGCCTCAAGACTCCGTCTATCAGGGAAAACCATAAGTCGTTACAAGAAAAGCCAAGGTATTTAACGCGAAAAAGAGGTGTCACTGCTCAAAATAGTGACACCTCTTCTTTTTATATATACCATTATCTCCTACTTCATCTTAATATCCCAATGCCCACCGTTCAGAAGAGGGGAGTTTTTGGGTAAATCAAGCCCTTGGGCAGAAAACTGTCTTAGTACCGTATCAGCACAGCGCGAGTTGTTGAACAGGTTGGTGGGAGTAATACCCATCATACATACGTTCAAGCTAAACTGCTGACCACGATCTATACGCTGACCTCCTATGTTGCTGGAGTGTCTTGCTGTGAGAATAAACTGAGCCATACCTTATCTGATACCTCGTTTTAATGCCTTGGAAGCCTTCTCTGGCTCTCTTGTCAACCAGTCGAGGGCAAGGAACGCTGCAACAGGACGCATTTTGAATTTCTCTACCAGTTTGTTATAGCTCCATCCCTCAATCTCGATGGTTGGAATAACATTACTGTCAACCCATTCTTCAAATGCAGCCTTGATACGCTCATCCATACGCTCAACCTTGTCTGCTGTCTGTTCGAGCATATAGTCAGGATAGTCTTGCGCGCAGAGTGTCATTATTATATTGTCTCTATTCATAGTTGTGCTGTATTAAGCTGCGTTACAGAAGCCTTCACAATACATTCTCTCGGAGAAATCGTTGGCATCTGCTTCTACAGGTTGGTTTACGTATGCTTCAAAATCAAATTCTGGACTGATATAATGGTCGAAATTATACTCCCACGTTTTTATGGTCTCTGCATCAACTGAGACTTGTTCAGGATGGTTGATAGCAAAGTCTTGGTAGGCATGTCTGCTCTCGTGCATGATAGTTTCCATTACCATCTGCGGATCATCTTCCTTCAGGAGGTCTGCATTGAGGTCTATCTGTTTGGTTACAGGGTTGAATGCTCCAAGATTTTCAGGTTCCATACCTTCGCGGAAATGAAGGTTATTTGTGTATCCTGTTATTTCGTTGAATTTGTCGTGGAACTCCTTTAAATATTGCGCACGTTCCTTTGAACTTGCTTCTTCATAGGGAGGGTGTCGATGCTCGTCTGCTTCAACGAACTCTTTTACCGCAGAGATTGTAGATTCCTCCAGAACTTGCTCATCGCAAAATTCACATGTCATAAAGACAGGTTCGTCAGACATAGGTATTTGGTCTGTATTTACCTGTTCCTGTTCAAGTTCGTCTATAAACTCAAAGAAATCCATAATCTACTTTACTTTGTTTACTTTAATCCAGTGTTTATCTGTTGACAATGCTGTAGATACCAAACATTGACCCACTAAGAGCTTAGGAATGATTGGCTTCTGCTCCTTGGATATGCCCATGGATTCGGCAATGGCAGTACAATCATCTTCCGCAACCAAACGATGGGTAATCTTGGTGTTGGTATTCTTGATAGCATCGGGGATAAGACGTGTAGGTACTTGATCAACCAAAAACATACCTTCTCCATACGCGCGAATTTCCGACAACATGTTACTGAACATCATAGCAGTTTTGTACTGAGGTAACTCTGGTTTATCGCACTTCTGCATAACACGGTGCGCCTCTTCTATTACTGTGAGGTGTCGGCAGTCATTTGAATTGAAGTCGATATTGCCAATCTCTGCTTGTGCCGTTCTGTATTCGTAGAGGAACTGGAGCACCAATGCCATGAAGAATGACTTATCTACATCATCGCCCACATAAGACAGATTGATGACACATGGCTTTTTGAACAGCTCTTCCCAAGGTGTAGAATGCAAAACATCAAGCATATCTTTTTTCCAGCCTCGACGGAGAGATGAGATACGAGTATTAAGACAAGCCTTCATATTGTCGCTAACACGCTTCTCATAACCGTGTGCATCCATAACAGCATCGACATGAGAAGCCATAGAGGTCAATGTCGGTGCGAGGGTCTTACCATATACAGGTTCTGCTCCCTTGCCTATCCAGTTGGTCGATTGGCTTTGATACAAAGAATAGATTAAATCTTCCATCAGCACAGGTAGTATGTCATACATAGGGAATGCAGACGCAAATGTTGATTTCAGTCGGTCAATGTGAGTAAGCACATTGGGGTCTTGCTCAGCCGATAGCCACACAGGTTCAAATGGATTGAGGTGTAACTCTGATAATGCAACGTTTTCTCTAGTCTTACGGTCACGGTAATTCTTGCAGCCTGGAATGAAAATATTGATAGGCGCATCTTGGTGTGTCTTGTTAAATTCAATAGCCCAATCAACGTATTCCGTTTTCGCTGGCTCTATTACCAAGAACGGAATGTGTTGTTTGCTCCGACTTATGGAATTTAACACGGCCTGTACCGTATTGGTCTTGCCTGTTCCATTTATACCTGAGAGAAGGGTGTGCTTTGCCAAAATGCTAATCGGAAGGTGATACGGCATATCTGTTGCGGAGCCACCATATAGCATACTCCCAAACTCAATAACATCATCATCACCTGTCACTGTCTGGTTTAACGAGAATTCTGGTGCACTGTCAACCACGCTAATACCAGGAACGGAACGAAGAGGAAAGTTAATGAGATATGACAACTCTTTCGTGGTAAGAACGGTTTTTAATTCCTTGTAGTGATCACCCAAAGGATGGTTGAAGAGCTTGCCATTTGCGCTGTTTACCATCAAGACAGGTGATGAAACATGTCCAAGCGTCAATTCACGCAGTGTCTTTTTGCCTTCGACGGTCTCATCCATAATATCCGTAATATCATGAATACGCACAGGTTCAAAAATACTTTCCTGTCCACTTAGGATCGAACGCAACTGTAAGCTACCGCCCATCAAGTCGCTTTCCTTCTCTGCCATCAGATACACACCTACTTTCCATAGACCTGTAGCCTTACCTGACTCTATACGCTTAGAGTGATAGAAAAGATGTTCGCTTACAGCTTCTACATGCTTATTTACAAGGTTACGGCTTATGCTCTGCGAACGGCTCTCGTTGGTTGTTGTTGTGTCTGACTCGCTATTACTCTCGGAGTCTGAAGTTCCCTGAGTTGTAGTCTTTTGTGGCATCAGACCAGAAATGAGATTGCCGACCGATGCACCAGCAACGATATTCAACGCTGCACTACTGATAACACCAGCAGCATCAGCACATCCTTCAAGAACGGCTCCAGCAGCAGGGAATACAGACGCAGCAATGCCTAAACCAGTACCAGCAAGAGCAGCTTTACCTAACTTTGAGAAGTCCTTCTTTGATACGGCTTCACTGAAACTTTGGGTATGTGTTACAGAATGTGATGACGTATGAGACTGCGAACTACCCTCCGTAAGTCCTTCTGTGACATTCATCGACTTTAGAGACTCTGCCTGTCCGTTCATTTCACGCAACTGGTAAAGCATTGACTCGGCATCATTATTCTCGATAGGGTCTGCCACAACAAGGTAGGCATAATTCTTACTGGCAGACATACCAGCAATCAGCTTATCGATAGTTGCAGGATAAACCGTCTTGTACTGGCTATCCATAGAAGGTATGCCTGTGAACGCATAGACATTTTCAAGATTTTCTGATGCAACACGCTGGCAGAAGTCTGATATTCTACTGTCATCACTCTTCAACAGCTCTGTTTGAAGTCCAGGCCAGATACCACTGATGAAGCGTTCAAGGTTGCGTACAAGTTTCTTCGGAGGAACAGCTTTGCCCGGAGATCGAAGTCCAAGGTACAGATGACTTTGCTTTCCGTCACCAGTAATGAGGAATAACAACTGCATTTCCTTGGGTAAGAAGCACGAGTACAATATTTTCTGCATTGCTGTAAAACATGCTTCCGCAGATTTGTCCAAAGGCTTTCCTATCTGTTGTATCTCAATCCATGAAGCCGAACTTTCAAGGGTTGTTGGGATAGCTTCAAGTTCAAATGCCTCGTTTTCACTTACAGATATATCCGTAAGGTACTTCCTCTCCATGCAGAAAGAAAGAGATTGAGACACGGCTGTTGCTGCCAACACCCGTGCCTGAGGCTCCAATGATTGTAACTGTGTATTCATAACTATTAGTCAACCAATATGCGAGCTGATTTCAAACTATCCTTGTATGCTTGCATAAACTCCTTTGAAACCTTGTTGATCGAGTTCTTAATGCTCTTGTCACTAGTCAAAGCGTCTTTGATAGAATCCGCAACAGATTCACAGATTGACTGCCATTCTTCGTTTATAGAATTGAACACCTGTGCGCGTTGGTCAGCATCCAATTCACGAGCCATAGCTTCGGCTTGCTTCTGCTCTTCTGTCTTTTCTTCGCTGAACAACCACTTTGCTAGTAGAGCACCACCTCCGATAAGCCATGTAAGCGGACCACCAAGGAGCATAGCAACAGCACCGCCGATTGCAGCACCGCCGATTGCAGCACCCCAACCATCACTATCTTCTTTCAACTTCTCTGAAATGCCATACAAGACTGAGTCCATGTTAATGTCAGAAAGGTTCACCTCTCCAAGTTTCACATTATTAGGCAGATTGATTTCTACGCCTTGTGAACTATATACGGCAATGATACTTTCAACCTTATCTCGGATTTCCTGTGTGCTTTCTTTTATGGCACTCTCTACGTAGGCTGGTGCATTAGAAGAAAATTCAGAAACACTATCCTGAACGGTACCAGATATTACAGTCTGAAGGGTATTGATACTGTAATTGGTATCCGCATCTCTCCACCATGTAACCGCCCCTGCAATTTCATCAGTCACCTTATCCCACAAGTCGTGTCCAAAGTTCTCAACGAAAACATCAAAGGTCTGACTACCTTTCAGGAAAGCGTTGATTTCCTCTTCCAAGCCCACATCCATGCCATCGGTGCGCAAGTCCATACGTGCGACCTCTGCAACACCCTGTGATATGGTAAGTGAAGGGTCTTGGTCTCTATATACCTGTGAGGGTTCTACTCCCCAACATTTGCAAACCAAAGGAATAATGAAGTCCATACGCGAAGCGCCACCTGTGAGGAATACGCCGTAGATGTTCTGATTGGCTATATGGTTCTGCTTGTAGTCAATCATCGCATCCTCAATACTCTTTATGTAACCATTTTCACCAAGGAACTCGTTAAGCTCTCCTGGCTTAAACGTCAGCTTGAAACGCTCATCTTCAAGATCTTCGTCATCAATGAAGTCATCGAAGTTAATAGTTTTCTTAACTTTCAGAGAAGGATCAAAATACACCTGTTCCTTAACCTTTCTTGCTTCAAACACAAGATAGTCAATCAGTTTAGGGTATTTAGCTTCAAACTGCTTGATAGCATCGCTTTCTTTCTGCTGTTGTGCATAGATGCTTTTCTCAATAAAAGATGCGCCACAGTCATATCCATGATCGACAAGCCCAGACAAGAATTTGTTCATGTAAGTAAAGTCCAACGTACTAGAACCCATATCGAACACAATAGAACCCTTGTCGATGTTGCGTCCAAGTCCAGATGTAACGTCATGTTGCGCGCGAACGAATGCTGCGCGAGACTCCTTCGTTACGCCAGCGATAGGCAATTCTGCAATGCGCGCCATTTCTACATACAAGTCCTGAGTTGGTTTGTCCCAACCAGATGGAGTTGCGATATAAACGAGGTGGTTGGTGTCTGTAAGAATAGCTTTGTTGTTCTCGCGTATTCTTTTGTAAACCTCGTGCATGAAACGGATCATTATCTTCTCTGCATCACCGTTAACGTCCTTTGGAGCTTGCTTGAAGCATACTCTTACTACTGCTTGCTTTAGAATTTCAGGATTGAATGCTGCATCACCGATATAAGCGTTGCCGTTGTCGAGGATGGTAATAGCAGAAGGCATAACCTTCTTGTTACCTCCCATGTCAAGGTCTTTGGCTGGATCTAGTTGTTCAACAGCAGTGTCCCATTGCATCGGACAGATGGCAGCAGAGGTTTCGCCATGACCTAGGTCGATACCGATAATATATTCTATTTGTTTCTTTTGAGCGTCTGTCATATTTTCAAAGTGTGATATTGTAGTTTTGATTTGATATTTAAGCAGGAATAAATACCTTTCCTGGAATTATAAGAGTGCCATTCTTAACAATGGCAGGGAACACCTCTTTTAGTTCAGTTGCATTTGGCGAAGCGACCTTGTCAAACCATGATGCTTTTTCATCAGAATAGTTCTCCAATGTAATATCGTAATTATCAAGCGACTCTGCCAAATCCTCTATTCTCTCCTGAACCTTCTTAATGTATTTCTCCTCGGTTACATCATGGTTGCGCTCATAACCGACAAGGCTCTGAATGCTTTCGAGAAGAGGGCGATACTCCTTATCCAGCGTAGGCTTCTCTTGTGATTCGTATTTCTGGACTACACGATTTACCTGAGCGCGGAATGTGCCGATAAGGTTGTCAACGCTCTCGCATACATCATGTACGATGCCAATGAAACAATCTACATCAATAGGTTTGTTAGGGTTTTCTTCTACTACTGCCTTTGGAGCGACCTGAGGCTGTGGTTTAGGTTGCGCTTGTGTCTTGTTAGACATATATACGGACAATGCTACACCTGCAATTGCACCAAATACGGCTCCCCATCCACCAAGAAGGAGTTTGCCAGCAATTGCACCACCAGCTGCGCCGACCAATGTATATGATGAGTCAGTTTTGAAGGTCTGTGATGACTGTGTAGTTTCTTGCGTTGTGGTAGAAGGACGCAGTTTCTTTGGGGCAGGTGTGTTACCAACTTCCTTTGTCAGTATGGAACTAATCTTCTGCTGTGCATTTAGTAATGAAATGGCTGCTTCGAGAATGAAATCTTCTGATTGCGTAAGGTTTTGACGGAACTCTCCTTCTGAATCAAAAACCTTCTCCAGATATGAAGAAACAGCTTCTTGTGCCTTACCAAGATCCTTTGGTAAAACCATGCCTGTTAGAGCCTGTTGCAGTTCTGCTTTGTTTGACTCAAACAGTTCACATAAAGTTTTTTTACTGCTCATAATTTATGTAGTTATAGTTTATTTTCACATTTTGATGCCTATAACTCCACAAAATTCGGCAGACTATTGGATAAATACACAAAAAGGATGGAGTTCATTTATGCCCATCCTCCTACACGGCTCTGGAATAACCTCGAATGAAATGAACAGTAAACTACAACCCCATCCGTGTATTATATGATTCGTCAGGACACAGTTAGGGCTGTATCTTAGTTCATACGAATACACAAGAGGGGCATGTCAGTTTCTATCCTTCATTCATATAAGTTTTCCAGACTTTAGTAGGAAAGGATAAAAGCATCGATGCCTTCTTGACCTCATGGCTATTCACCTGTTTTTAAGCAGGAGCCTCCAATCGGCGACGCAATTTTACAAAATATTTTGTAAACCAGAAAATTTCAGAGGCTTATACCTGTGAGATTTATGTTTTTTTAAGATAAAATATCCAATAATGCTATTTTTACACGCCATTTTGATAGTGTGAGAATACACTGTTCAATTTTTGTAAGTTATTTCCATATAGCTATAATAAGTAGTAGTTATCCACTAATAACTACTTACTGATTGATGAAAAAAAGATGAGAGAGAACACCGTACAAAATAGTGTTCTCTCTCTTGCATTACCAATGCCATTCAAATCTTGGTGTTTGCCAAGAATAACTTTCCAAAGTTTCATCTTTCTCAGTTGGTTTCTCTTCTTCAACGGTCTCAGTCGGAAAGTGAAGATTGAAAGTCGGTATTTCATATTCTATCGGTGGGAAGTTGAAACTTGGAGCAGTCTGAGGTGTAGGCTGCGCATCGTA
This sequence comes from Prevotella sp. P5-92, assembly GCF_002251245.1. Taxonomy (GTDB): domain Bacteria; phylum Bacteroidota; class Bacteroidia; order Bacteroidales; family Bacteroidaceae; genus Prevotella. The sequence continues at coordinate 2,984 of NZ_NPJG01000077.1, read as the reverse complement.
ATATTTCTTACTCCAATTAGAAATGCTACCTTCCGATAAGTTCAACCCATTGCGCGCCAGTATGTCTTTGTTACTGCGTACGGACAGCAAAGGGTTATATAAGCGTCGGAATAAAGCTATGTCGTTCTGTTTCTCTCGCTTTGCTTCTGCACGTCTCTCAGCTTCTGTCATCGGTCTGTGAGGGTTTGTGTCAATGCCTCGCTCCTTACAATACCTATACAAAGTTGTCTGTGGCACTCCGATACCAGCAGCGATATTCTCCTGTACTGACATCGAACGGTTATACATGGCATCTAACTCAGCATAGCGAATACGGCTCTTAATATTGTTTATCAAGCCCCATGACATCAGCATTCCAGAACGCACAATGAACTGAGGTCTGTGATCGCGCCAGTAGTTAATTTCCTGACTACAATAAGCTTCAAGTTGCTCTGGTGTGTTGCTGAATGCGTGTTTAACCTTTCTTATCAGCGTGTCCAGCGTTATCACTCTATCGCTATTGTCGAAGAAGCGCACGAAGTCCACATAGAGGTTAAACAGTGCTGTGTCAGGATCCATATAGGGAAACATCAGTCTGCGTAAGCAAGCGTTTTTATGCAGCTTTCGTCGCCGATGTTGTCCATCTACCTGACGCTCCCGATACCACCATAACTGTAAGTAGTTCTCATCCGTCATCTGATACAAGCCATCAATCCATACATCACCATACTCTGTACGATACTTGTATTGATACTGCCAGGAATAATAGTGCATGAACGTATCATAGTTCATTTTCTTCATATCCTCCAACATCCTGTCATTGAAGGTTATCTCCTGAGGATTGGAAGTATCAACTATCGTCTGTGGATTTGCAGTCAGTAATGGTGGTTCTTCAGGGAAGTCCATTATGTCATATATGAAATCGCTCACATAAGTCTCATTATTACCATACACACCATTCATGTATTGGCTCTTACGTGTACCACAGTCATCTTCCATCGGTTCGCCTGTGTCAAATACAATTTGGTCATTTATAGTCTGTGATACATGCAGGAACTCTTTTTCGTTGAGCACCCTGTCAAATATATAAACCATCCTGAAACGCCGCGAGCTTATCCCCTTCTTCTCTTTTCGATCCGAGAAGGACATATACACACAGGTAGGAGGGTAACTTAGTGTTCCAAGGTACTCTCGAACATCTGTAAATCGTGTATAGTCAACATCTACGAATACAGTTTGCGCTCCCATAAAGAACTTATCTGACTTCATGCAGAGCTTCATAGCACCTTTATGGTTCCCTCGATGATGGGTAGGATATGTTTGATACCACTGCCCATCGGATTTTTGGAAAGGATATTTCTTGTTCGCATCAAAATGGAATAGGTTACAGAACGCATGACCATTTGTTGCATAGTCAAGAAATTCCGATGTGGTGACGCTCATCTGTACAAACGACATAGTTTCCCTTCCTATTTCTTTTGCACCTCGGGTACTTAGACAGGCTGACGCATCACTTTTACACTGATACCCCTCATAACTCACATTAGTTTGAAATCTGAAATTTTTAATTTCCAACATAGAATGCACATGTTTTTTGTTTAGTTAAATACTACGTCATTGAGGTCATAGGTATTAACAAAAAGCATCTGTCCGTTGCGAATTGCTTTGTTATAATTACTATGCCCCATCATCAATTTGGCTTCTTTTCTGTTCTCATACACCGCGCCACTGGGTATGTGTTTTACTCGTGCAATCATTTCAATATATTTTAAGGTTAATGCTTCCACACCAATAAGGTGATGGTGTCGTGTGAAGAGCAAAAACATCATTTTGGAGATAATGAAGGAGTGGAAACGGCATGATATTTTTTTCAAATGTCAAATGTCCGAATACTACATAAAGCGTTGATTCTCAGTATTTGTTCTATGGACATTTGCATAGACATTTGGTGGTGTAGCTCGGAGTTATGAGAAACCTGCAAATGTCCATTAAATGTCCTTTCCCGATAAGTGTGTTTTTACTTTTTCAGAGGGATTAGTTCAATGAAGAAAAAAAAAAAGAAAAGTACACCCAAAGGCATACTCTTCTTTCAAATAATAACGGATCGTGTTGTTAGTCATCAACTATGCTGAACTCATGAAAGTAATAGTAGCAGTCATCATCATCCTCGTGCGCTTCCATGTAATCGTTCAGAGCCTTGTCGATAGCCGTAACGTTTGCCTCTACATCATGTCCGACAATCTCCTTCACATACTTGGCTGCTTCCTCCAGAGTCTCGAAGTATTCAGATTCCTCAAAGCCATCAAGATAATAGCGGTCTTTGAAGTAGATACCCTCGCTGTCGTTTGTGTTGAATATCTCACAGCCCGACTCTTCTTCGATATAGTAGATTTTCATACCGGGGAAGCAGGACTCTATGAAGTGTCTTGTCTCTGCCATTTCAGCCCAAGCCGTCTCTGTGTTGAGTGTAAGTATGTCATCCTCCATTTCATAGAAGGTTATAGTACCACGGCAATATACCTTGTTCGGATCGCCACCAAGGGCTTTAACCAGACATCCTAACCAGAGTTTTGGATCATACCAGCCATTCTTTACGAGTGGAGTCTTTCTGCCATCAAGTCGTTTAATGGTCTTGAAGAGTTTGGTGACATCTTTCTTTTTCTCAGATACCACCTTATAAGTTGTAAAACATGTGTTGCTCATATTATTCAATTCTTTTAGTGCGTTGAAATACAAGTTTACTCAGATATGGGTTCTCACGATGAATCATGTTGCGAGCTGCCATCTGATTCTTTGCTTCTACCCAGAGTGTAATAGGTTTGGTTGAGTCCTTCGCCCAAGCCTGAAAATACCATAAGATTTTCATAGTTCTATACCACCTAAAATCCGCAAGCAATCTCAATGGCAATCTCAATTGCAGTAAAGAGCTTGAACACTATGCATCATGATAGTATGAGCGTGAATTTTGTCCGATTTGTGCATACCTTCCCCTTACCCCACAATGC
>NZ_NPJG01000076.1 GCF_002251245.1 Prevotella sp. P5-92 | reverse complement strand
TTTCCTTCAGGATCTTCCCCAGCAGGTTTAACAGCCGGCGGATAATCCTGCGCTGTTGTGACTTCTTGTGTTTGCGCTGCTTCACATACTCCATGTTCGCCTTCTCCACGTCAAGGTACTTCGTCCTTGGGCGGTGGATGCCAAGACGCTGACAGGCATCACACATCATACGATATGACTTCCCAACGCATTCCCACAGCAGCTTCTGGTCCGTCGGATACCGCATCTCGCTCTCATAGCATGTCGCATCTGTGTAGAATGTATCAAGCTCTTTCATGTACGGTTTCCATGCATCCGCGAGTATGTTCTGCTGTTGCTGGATCTTCAGCTTGTCAGAAAGCTCGGAGATGATGTCATCTATCAGCTTGTAGTTCGTCAGGGGG
>NZ_NPJG01000075.1 GCF_002251245.1 Prevotella sp. P5-92 | reverse complement strand
CATGCTGCTCTACGCAATGAACGACGAGACGTGGACCGACGAGATTCAGCAGTATGTGGAATGGTCGCTGCGCTACGACCTCTGGGTGAAGATGCGCATCTTCGGACCGATGCTCGACGAGGCGTTTGGCGACGAGGAAAAGGCGACTAACAAGCGTGGTCCGATGAACATGCTGATGATGTTGAAGTCTGAGTTTAAGATAGAAGACCTTATCGTTGTTCGCAAGAAACTGGGTAAAACATGTGACTTGCGTGCTGTCAGGACTCAACTCTTCACTTGGAGAAGTCGGAATCTAATTGATTTTAATGACATAAATGGATTGATTAGAAAGATCTGATAACATTGAATACAGTATTACAGTATTACAGTTTTATTTTAAAGGGTATATACAATGAAAATAACAATAAGACGCAAGATTAAGTCGCGCGACCGCACGATAGGCGAGTTGGCGATAGACGGAAAGGTGATGGCGGATACGTTAGAACTACGTTCGATAGACTGGAGCAAGGAGAAAAAGGTGGCGGGTAAAACCGCCATCCCTTGCGGCTGCTACGTGCTCTCGATGCGATGGTCGAACAAGTTTAAACGCAAGATGCCGTTCCTTGAGAACGTACCCCATTTCACGGGCATCATGATCCATCCAGGCAACTCGCTGGAAGACACCCGCGGCTGCATCCTCGTGGGGCTGAACTACTACGGCAACCTGGTAAGGAGCAAGACGTATTTCGAGACGTTGTACCGAAGTGTTGAGGAGGCGATGAAGAGTGGGGAGGACGTAAGCGTGGAAATAAAATGACACACACAAAACCGTAATCAAAACAAGTAATTATTATGGAAATAAAAATAACAAGACAGAAAGCGATAAAAGACTTAGTGGAGGGCGTGCTGAGCATTGACGGTGGTCCGGCTATGGACACGCTCGAAAACAGATGCTCGTGTTTGAAACTAGGAGAATATCATGCCGTGATGAAGAAGTGTAAGCTGTATCACGAGCAGAGAATATTCATACTGGAAAAGGACAAGACTGGCTATCCTCACGATTGTGGACAATGTAAGAAAAAGTCACTGTCCTATCCTAACTTGGCATTGCCCAAGCGATGCCCGATGATCAGCGAAGGCAACGGAGTCCACCGCCGTTTCGACGGTAGGATCATTGTTGGAAAAAAAGCCGCCATAGGCCTGCTCGTGGATACACAAGCCACGTATGACTGCGTGAAGGAAAGGGTATTGGAAGAACTGAAAGAGGGGAGGGAGGTGACGATAAAGATAACGAGAAAGAATAAGAAGAGAAAGAGAATAGTTTAGTTGACGGGTCATGGGGACAGGTACATTGGTTCACTCTTTAGGGTCGATGAACCTGTCCCCAATTATTCTTAATTACCGATGATGTTTATTTAAAAATATTTAAAATATTATCCGTTTGTTACTATATACAAATAAAAATCACTAATTTCGCACCCTGAAATCATAAATTAAATAGATAACGTATTATGACAAAGAAAAGAAATCTCACAGCATTCATGATAGCTATCATGATTATGCTATTCTCGCTCCCTGCTAATGCACAGGAAGCAGTGGGTTATGCCCAATGGAATGAGTCCTCAACAACCCTCACATTCTATGGAGGGACGAGTGTGCCTACCGGCGCTTATGAGCTCAATAATAATGGATGGATTAGCAAAACTAAATGTACCACAGTGGTATTTGATGAATCATTCAAAAATGTACGGCCAACTACTTGTAATTCATGGTTCTATAATTTTACGTCACTTGAAACAATAGAAGGCATAGAGAATCTCAATACCGAGGAAGTGACGGATATGAACACCATGTTCAGTGGCTGCAAAAAGCTCAATTCTCTTGACTTGTCATCATTCAACACAGAGAAAGTGGAGAATATGGCATTCATGTTCCAGAACTGCTCAGGCCTCACTTCTCTTGACCTGTCATCATTCAACACTGCCAAGGTTAAGAAAATGTACTACATGTTCGATGGCTGCTCAGGCCTCATATCTCTCGACCTGTCATCATTCAACACTGCCAATGTGGATGAGCGTATGGACCGCATGTTCCAGAACTGCTCAGGCCTCACTTCTCTTGACCTGTCATCATTCAACACTGCCAAGGTTAAGAATATGAGCTGGATGTTCAATGGCTGCAAAAAGCTCAATTCTCTTGACCTGTCATCATTCAACACTGCCAATGTGACGAATATGGAACACATGTTCTATGGCTGCTCAGGTCTCACGAAAATCTATGTCAGCGATTATTTCACCACTGACGAGGTCACCAATTCTTATAGTAATCAGATGTTTTATGGTTGCAACCAACTCGAAGGAACTGTTAAATTCGATTCTAATAAAACAGACAAATCCATGGCCAACTGTACATCCGGCTATTTCAGCAAGAGCAACTTAACGCCATACGTTAAATGGAATGCAAGCACAAAAGTATTGACATTTAAAGTGGCGAATTATACAACAGGAACAAATGGAGAATATAAATTAAATGAAGGCAATAGTGTCCCGGGGTGGTATATCAATGAGGTGAAAAATAATTGCACAAAAGTAGTCTTTACTCCGTCTTTTACGCATGCCAAACCAGTTTCTTGTTATAGGTGGTTCAAAGAATTTGGGTCGGTTAATACAATACAAGGAATAGAGTATCTCAACACTGAGAAAGTGGAGGATATGTACGAAATGTTCTATGGCTGCTCAGGCCTCTCCTCTCTTGACCTGTCTAAATTCAACACTGCCAATGTGACGAATATGAACTACATGTTCTCTGGCTGCTCAGGTCTCACCTCTCTTGACCTGTCTAAATTCAACACTGCCAATGTTAAGTATATGAACGGCATGTTCTCTGGCTGTTCAAGTCTCACATCTCTTGACCTGTCATCATTCAACACTGCCAATGTGGAGAATATGAACGGCATGTTCAATAGCTGCTCCAAACTCTCCTCTCTTGACCTGTCAAAATTCAACACTGCCAAGGTGGAGGATATTAGTAGGATGTTCTATGGCTGCTCCAAACTCTCTTCTCTTAACCTGTCAAAATTCAACACTGCCAAGGAGACGGATATGAGCTACATGTTCTATAACTGCTCAGGCCTCACTTCTCTTGACCTGTCTAAATTCAACACTGCCAATGTGACGGATATGAGCTGTATGTTCTATAACTGCTCAGGCCTCACCTCTCTTGACCTGTCATCATTCAACACTGCCAAGGTGGAGTATATGAACTACATGTTCAATGGCTGCTCAAGCCTCGAATCTCTTGACCTGTCATCATTCAACACTGCCAAGGTTAAGAATATGAGTTATATGTTCAAAGACTGCAAAAAACTCACATCTCTTGACCTTTCAAGTTTCAATACAGCCAAGGTGGAGAATATGAGCTACATGTTCAGTTACTGCTCAGGCCTCACGACAATCTATGCCAGCGATGCTTTTACCACAGACCATAAACCTAGTGGTTCTTATATGTTTAAAGATTGCACAAATCTCGTAGGAGCTGCTTCATACTCCGACTCAGGTAATACAGGCAAATCCATGGCCAACTATAACACTGGCTATTTCAAGACATATTTCACATTGGGCGAGAATAAGGTGGAATTATGCGGAAATCCTTTGACGACTAAAAATCTTGACCTGTCAGGAGACTATGACTTCACTCCAAAATATGAGTTTAAGGCTAACGAGGCTACTTATTCCCGCGACCTCTCGTCGTCTAATTCAACATGGTTCTCACTCTGCCTGCCATTTGCATATACCCCAGATAATTTTACCGCATATCAGCTTAAGGGCGCAACTGCTAATGCTGTGGAGATTGAGGAAATAACGGGAACGATTGATGCCGGAACGCCAGTGCTCTTCAAGTTTAAGGATGGCGTGAAAAACGAGGAAAAGAAGATCAATATCTCTGCGAACAAGGCTGAGATAGTAAAAGCGCCTGTTGATGGCACGGCAGTCACTGGCGATGACGGCAGCTCTCTGCAGCTCTGCGGCACATATCAGACGAAGACTTTCTCTAAGGATGCCGACGGCAATGCCTTCATCCTGCTGAACAACAAACTGATGAATCCCGCAAAGATGTATGAAAACACGAATGTGACGAAAGTTAGCGTCAAGCCCTTCCGCGCATATATGACTATGACTGCCTCTGCAGAGTCTTCTGCTCAAACTTCGAGTGCCAGGGCATTCTCTATCGGTCGTGGGGACGAGGGGAATGAAGGAACGTCTGCCATCGACCTGCTTAACTCTGTGGCCACCGACGATGCCGAATACTATGACATCAACGGCCGCCGCATCGACGCTCCCATAAAAGGTGTGAACATCGTGCGCCGTGGCAACAAGACAATGAAATTAATCATCAAATAACTCATTACGACATTAATAAATATGGAAAAGAAAAAGTATATCCATCCCGCAATAAAAGTGTATAACATCACTCCCAGTGTCATCCTCGCTGGGTCGATACGTTATGCTTCTGAGGAAGATTATGGCGGATTAACCGGCGAATACTACGGCGACTAACATCATCCCGACAATGGGGGATTGGATCACGGAGACCCCACAAGGGGTAATCCAAACGCTGGCTACCGTACCGATGCAAGCCACCAAGCAAGTTGAAATCACATTCAACTGTCACATAAAAGAAGAGGCAACTCAGTTGTCTCTTCTTTTTGTTCGTCTGCGATTTAGTTCAAGAGGGGGTCATGAGGAAAGGTACATTGGTTCACTCTTTAGGGTCGATGTACCTGTCCCTCGTGATTCTCTTAGTTTTGCACCCGAAATAGTGCGGATTGGTGTGTATAATTGTTAAATTGTCAGCATATTGAATAATTTTCTGATGATTTTGATGCTTATATGAAAGAAAATGTGTAATTTGCATAAGAAAAGCTGCATCTCGGCAAGTAAAATATTCGAGACATGAATGGGTTTGAGGGGGAAGAAATGGCGGGGATAGCAAAGGACGGTAACCTCCATGTGGTGAACTTCACCACCTATGGGTACGTATTTATGTGAAAAATAAACAAGAAAACGTTAAAAGGAAATATTGAATAGTTTTTCTTATGATATGAATACACGTATATCATTAAAAATGCGTACCTTTGCACCCGAATTAGAAAGAATAAGATGAAATCATTAGTGTTCACATTTGCTTTATTGCTTTCCTCGACAGCAGGGAATGCACAGGAAAAGCTTACGTTAGGACAATGCCTGAACATTGGCATTGAAAACAATTTGTCGCTGAAAATTGCCAAGGGAGAAATAGTGAAAGGCAAGCATAACATCAGCGAAAACCGTTCGCGTCTGCTACCGCAGATAAACTTCTCGGCGTCGCTCAACGACAACTTCGACCCGCCCGTATCTGTCACCGACGGAACGGCTTACGGCAAGACGTACAACGTGACAAAGACGCTGCAGTACAACTCGTCGGCGGCGCTCGCACTGCAGATGCCGCTCTACAGTCAGACGGCGCTCACGGCCATCAGCATCGCCAAGACGCTCGACCAACTCAACCAGCTCTCGTACGAGAAGGCGCGCGAGGACCTTATGGTACAGATAAGCAAGATGTACTACCTCATACAGAACACTACCGAGCAGATCTCGATAGTGAACGACAACATCAGACGCTTTAAGGAGCTCAGAGACATCACACAGGCCTTCTACGACAACGGCATGGCACTCGAGATAGACCTCAAGCGCATCAACGTGAAGATAGAGACCATGGACGTGCAGCTCGCCAACGCCAAGGCGATGCTGTCAGAGCAGTATAACATGCTGAAATACGTGATGGACTATCCGGCGGAGAAGGATATAGTTGTGGAGGAAAAGGTTGTAGATAAGGTGGACGACGCCCAGCTGACGGGACTGAACACCAACCTCTACGAACTGCAACTGCTGCAGAAGAAGCTCGACATGGCTGAGCTGCAGAAGAAGATGGCCAAGGACGGCTATCTGCCCACGCTCGCCCTGAGCGCCAACTGGGCTTACACGGCTTATACCGACAAGTTTAAGAACTGGTTCCACTCGGGCGAGTCGAACCATTGGTATCGGTCAAACGGAATAGGTCTGCAGCTGAGGGTGCCGGTGTTCGACGGATTCGAGAAAAGATCGAAGATAAGGAAGGCGCAGGTGGATATAGACAACGCCAAACTGTCGTATGAAAATGCGCTGAAGAGCATGCAGACGCAGTATGCCAACGCCATCAACGACCTTGCCAACAACCAGCGCAACTACGTGAAGCAGAGAGACAACTACCGTCTGGCTGAGGGCATCTACGGCGTCACCGTAGATCGCTACCGCGAGGGCATCGTATCGATGGTGGAGGTGCTGCAAGACGAGATGAGCATGAGCGACGCGCAGAACAATTACCTCACCGCCCACTACAACTACCAGGTGTCGAACCTCGCCGTGCTGAAGCTGACGGGAAAACTCGACGAGCTGTTTAAGTAATAAAAAGAGTTTGAATAATTTTAACAATGAGATAAAACAATGGAAGAGAAAAAGAATATGACAGAAGGTAACGACAACCAGATGACTGCTGAACAGAAAGCAAAGAAACTGAAGAAACAGCGCGTGAGACAGATGATAGTAAGCCTCATAGGAGTGGCCATACTGCTCTGGGGAGTGTGGGAAGTGGTGTGCATGTTTCTCGACTTTAAAAACAACGAGACCAGCAACGACGCACAGGTAGAACAGTATCTCTCGCCCGTGAACATACGCGCCACAGGATACATAAAGAAGATTTATTTCACTGAGCATCAAGACGTTAAGAAAGGCGACACGCTCCTCGTGCTCGACGACAGCGAATATCGCATAAGGGTGATGGAGGCTGAGGCTGCACTAAAGGACGCCATGGCAGGACAAAACGTGGTGGGAGCGACACTGCAGACCACTACCAAGACTGCCGACGTGTATGACGCATCGATAGCCGAGATTGAGGTGAGACTGGCTAAGCTGGAGAAAGACCGCCAGCGCTACAAGAACCTCGTGGAACGCAATGCCGCCACACCCATTCAGCTCGAACAGATAGAGACAGAATATGAAGCCACTAAGAAAAAACTTGACGCCACACGCCGCCAGCAGAAGGCTGCCTTATCGGGAGTAAACGAGGTGAACAACCGTCTGGGCAACACCGAGGCAGCCATAGAGCGCGCCACCGCAGCACTCGAAATGGCCAAGCTCAACCTCTCTTACTGCGTGGTGACGGCACCATGCGACGGAAAGTTAGGACGACGCGCCCTGGAGGAAGGACAGTATATCAACGCCGGACAGACCATAACATACATCGTGCCGAACACACAGAAATGGGTGGTGGCAAACTACAAGGAGACACAGGTGGAAAACCTCTTCGTGGGACAGAAGGTGAAGATGACCATCGACGCCATCAGCGACAAGGAGTTTGAGGGCGAGGTGACAGCCATCTCAGGCGCCACAGGATCGAAATACTCGCTCGTGCCCACCGACAACTCGGCCGGCAACTTCGTCAAGATACAGCAGCGCGTGCCAGTGCGCATCGACTTTGTCAACCTCTCGAAGGAAGACAACGCCAAGCTGGCTGCGGGAATGATGGTGATAGTGAAAGCAGAGAGAAAATAAACGGCGATGAACAAGAATTTCCCGTTCTACGACTGGGTGCCTAAGCCTCTCGGGATAATCTTCCTGATTGTGCTTTTCATACCTATAATGACCGTCAGCGGTGTCTATTCGGCCAACAGCAGTGAGATGGTCGGGGGGCTGGGCATACAGTCTGAACATATTTCGTTTGTGGGATTCGTCACCTCGGTGGGAATGGCGGCCTTCTCGCCATTCTTCTACACCGTGGTGTGTCTGCGACGACAGAAGCTGATGAGCCTCATAGGATTTCCCATACTCATCGTGCTCAGCTTTATATGCGCACGCACCGACAGCGTCTTCGTCTTGGGACTGTGCAGCCTGACGATGGGATTCGTGCGTCAGGCACTGCTGATGTCAACACTGTTTACACTCATCAAATACTGCTTCCACATCGAAGCCACAAACAACCTCACGGCGGGCAACGAGCCGCTGACCGAGGAGGGATGGGACAAGCTCGACACGGAGAAGACCACAAGCATGCCCACAATCTACTTCTTCTTCATGATTCTCGGACAGCTCGGCACGTGGCTAACGGCATGGTTTGCCTACTACTACGAGTGGCAGTATGTGTATTACGCCATGATGGCGACGATGCTCGTGGCAGTGCTCATCACGCTCATAGCCATGCCGTTCAACCCTTATCCCACGAAACACCCGCCGCTGTCGTTCTCGAAGTTCGGCAATGTGGTGGTGTTCTCGGCCATGTGCTGCTCCTTTATATACATAATGGTATATGGAAAGACGCTCGACTGGTATGACGACTCCACGATACGCTGGGCCACGGTGATATGTATCGTCTCGATACTGCTGTTTGTGTATCTCGAGAAGACAAGGCAGTCGCCCTATTTCGTGCTCGAGGCCCTGAAATGGCGCAGCATACAGGGAGGCATACTGCTCTTCCTCGGACTCATGATATTCAACTCGAGCCAGATGTTTGTCAACATCTTCGTAGGTGTGGGCATGAAATGCGACAACCTGCAGATAGCCGAACTGGGCAACTGGGTGCTCCTGGGATATTTCCTCGGACTGGTGGGAGCCATCATTGCCAGCGCCAAGAAGATTCACCTGAAATGGCTCTTCGCCATGGGATTCGTCTTTATAGGACTCGCCTCGCTATTTATGTATTTCGAGGTACAGACCGAGGGACTCTACGAGAGAATGAAATGGCCAGTGATAATACGCGCCACAGGAATGATGCTGCTCTACTCCGTGACAGCCGTGTATGCCAACCAGCGCATGCCTTACAGACTGATGTCAACATGGGTGTGCATAATGCTCACCGTCAGAATGATAGTCGCACCGGGAATAGGCTCCGCGATATACACAAACGTGTTCCAGCACCGACAGCAACACTACATCACACGCTATGCGCAAGACTACGACCGCATGAACCACCCTGTGGCGTCAAACTACGACCAGACGGCACGCGGCATGCGCTACCAGGGAAAGAGCGAGACCGAGGCAGAGCAGATGGCGTCGATATCGACAAAAGGAAAGATACAGGTGCAAGCCACGCTCACCGCGATAAAAGAAATGGCGGGATGGACCATCTACGGATGCTTGGCATGCGCACTGATCGTCGTACTCGTGCCATGGCCTAAACGCGACATCAGCCGCGACACCAAAGAGTGGCTTATGTCGAAAACTATCGCGCCGCCGTCGTGGAGAGGGGAATAATTGAAAAAACTCTCTGATTTATTTTGTAGTGTCGGCAAATTAGCTTAACTTTGCAGTCGGAAACAAGAATAAATGAAAAATAGCATGGAACAAAATCTTCTGATTTACAATACACTGACTCGAAGCAAAGTGCTCTTCGAGCCTATACACGCCCCAAACGTGGGAATGTATGTTTGCGGACCTACAGTATATGGCGACCCGCATCTCGGACACGCGCGCCCTGCCATCACCTTCGACATCCTCTTCCGTTATCTCAAGCATCTCGGATACAAAGTGCGCTACGTGCGTAACATTACAGACGTGGGACACCTCGAGCACGATGCCGACGAGGGAGACGACAAGATAGAGAAGAAGGCACGACTCGAACAGCTCGAGCCCATGGAGATAGCACAATACTACACCAACCGCTATCACGACGCCATGAAGGCTCTCAACGTGCTGCCGCCAAGCATTGAACCCCATGCCACAGGACACATCATTGAGCAGGAACAGCTCGTGAAGGAAATCATCGACAACGGATATGCCTACGAAAGCAACGGAAGCGTGTATTTCGACATAGAGAAATATAACAAAGACCATAAGTATGGCATCCTCTCGCACAGAAACCTCGACGACGTGATAAACAACAGCCGCGAACTCGACGGAGTGGGCGAGAAACACAACCAGGTAGATTTCGCCCTCTGGAAAAAAGCTCAGCCAGAACACATCATGAGATGGCCAAGCCCATGGAGCGACGGATTCCCCGGATGGCACTGCGAATGTACAGCCATGGGAAGAAAATACCTCGGCAAGCAGTTTGACATCCACGGCGGAGGCATGGACCTCATCTTCCCTCACCATGAGTGCGAGATAGCACAGGCCGTGGCAAGCCAGGGAGAGCCGATGGTGAAATACTGGATGCACAACAACATGATCACCATCAACGGACAGAAGATGGGTAAGTCGCTCGGAAACTTCATCACACTCGAACAGTTCTTCACAGGCAACCACGAACTGCTCAAGCAGGCATTCAGCCCAATGGCAATACGCTTCTTCATCCTCTCGGCACACTACCGAGGCACTGTAGATTTCTCTAACGACGCACTCGTGGCAAGCGAGAAGGGACTGGAGAGACTCATGAACGGACTCAACGACCTCGACCGAATCACGCCGACAGACAAATGCGACGACGAGACAATGAAGGTGGTGAAGGAACTAAGGCAGAAGTGCTACGACGCCATGAACGACGACCTCGCCACACCGCTCGTCATCAGCCATCTCTTCGAGGCTTGCTCTACGGTGAACAAACTGCTCGACCACAAGGCCACCATCTGCCAAGACTGTCTCGACGAACTGAAGCAAGTGATGCGTCTCTTCGCATTCGACATCCTCGGACTCAGAGACGAGAAAGCCGACAACAACGAAGACCGCGAGGAGGCTTACGGAAAAGTAGTGGATATGGTGCTCAGCCTCAGAGCAAAAGCAAGAGCCAACAAAGACTGGGTCACTTGCGACCAAATACGCGACGCACTGAAAGACGCCGGATTCGAGGTGAAAGACACCAAGGACGGATGCGTCTGGAAACTTAATGTCTAATATTTCTCGGATGGCAATTAAGCACCTCCTCACGTATCATACGATCGTCGAGATGAGTGTAAATCTCGGTGGTGGAGATATGCTCGTGGCCTAACAGCGACTGGATGACACGAAGATCAGCACCGCCCTTCAGCAGAGCCGTGGCGAAGCTGTGGCGAAGCGTGTGGGGACTGATGGTCTTCGTGATACCTGCCGACACGGCCTGACGCTTTATCATGATGAGGATCATGGTGCGAGTGAGCTTGCTGCCCCAGCGATTGAGAAAGACATAATCCTCGTTGCCAGACTTGATACGCATCTCACGACGGTCGAGAAACCAATAGTTCAACTCTTTGATGGCACTCTCGGAAATGGGCACGAGACGCTCCTTCGAACCCTTGCCCGTGACCCTGATATACTGCTCGTCGAGAAACAGGTCTGACAGCTTCAGCGACACCAACTCGCTGACACGCAGACCACAGCAAAACAGCACCTCGATGATGGCCTTGTTGCGCTGCCCTTCCCACTTGGAAAGGTCGATAGACGACTCAAGGATGTCAACCTCCTCGGTAGATAACACCTCGGGAAGATGCTCGCCCATCTGTGGCGACTCGAGCAGTTCAGACGGGTCGTCCTCGCGAAAGCCGTCGAGAGCCATAAACCTGAACAACGACCGCACACCACACAGCACCCTGCACTGCGACACGGCGCCAATGCCTATGTCGTGGAGCGTGGCAGCAAAATCCTCTAAGTCTGACAGCTCGAGCGAGACCAAGTCCAAACCCTTGTCGTCGCAGTAGGCAACGAGCTTGCCGACGTCGTAAAAATAGGCGTCGATGGTGTTTTTGGAGAAGTTGCACTCCAATTTCAGGTATCTTTTGAACTTTTGCAATATATTTGCCGTCGTTTTCTTGCTCATTTCTGTATTATTTTGTACTTTTGCGCTGCAAATATAACAATTTTTTTTTGAAATAATGAAAATACAGATAATTAATGGCCCAAATCTTAATCTCTTGGGCACACGCGAACCGGGAATATACGGTTCGGACACGATGGAAGCCTATCTCGACACTCTGAGAAAGCGCTATCCCGACATCGACATCGACTACTATCAGAGCAACATCGAAGGGGAACTGATAACGAAGCTGCAGCAGGTGGGATTCACCTACGACGGCATCGTGCTCAACGCCGGCGCATACACGCATACCAGCATCGCCCTACACGACTGCATACGCTCGCTGAAAACCCCAGTGATAGAGGTACACATTTCAAACGTACACAAACGCGAGGAGTTTAGACATCACTCTTACATCTCCTCAGCATGCCGCGGCGTGATATGCGGCTTCGGCATGGATTCATACAGATTGGCAATAGAGAGTTTTATATAATATTTCAGTCAACTCGTTTACTCGTCAACTCGTTTACCCGTCAACTTGTCAACTTAAAAAAATATGAACGAAGAACTGGAGAAATACGTCAGGGAACATAGCGACCCGGAAGGAGACTATCTGTATCGCCTCTACCGCGCCACAAACATCTATCTGCTGCACGGACGCATGGCAAGCGGACACCTGCAGGGACGGCTGCTGAAGATGATAGTGAGGATGATAAGACCGAAAAACATTCTCGAAGTGGGCACCTTCAGCGGATATAGCGCCATCTGCCTTGCCGAAGGACTCGACGAGGGAGGAAAGGTCTATACCTTCGAGATAAACGACGAGCAGGAAGACTTCACACGGCCGTGGATCGAAGGCTCGCACCTGGCAGACAAGATTGAGTTTATCATCGGCGACGCCATACAGGAAGCCCCTAAGCTCGGCGTCGTGTTCGACATGGCCTTTATCGACGGCGACAAACGCACTTATATCGAGACCTACGAGATGGCGATGAAGGTGGTGAGAAAAGGAGGATTCATTCTCGCAGACAACACGCTGTGGGACGGACATGTCACCGATCCTGCCTACGACAAAGACCAACAGACCATCGGCATACGACGCTTCAACGACTATATTGCCAACGATAAGCGAGCGGAAAAAGTCATCCTTCCGCTAAGGGACGGACTAACGCTGATAAGGATAAAATAAAGGAATTAAGGAGATAACAACTGATTAACTCCTTAATTCCTAAGTGAATTATTTTTTCTCCTCCAACTTTTTCATTCTCTCAACCTGAACTTTCACAATGTCTAATGTCGTCGTGTCTGAACTGAACACAGAGTTGAGACCTTGCGCTTCCTGGGCAGGATCGCCAGTATAGTCGTCGCCCGGCAGCCACTGCTCGTGCTGAGGATTGGCAAAGCCGCCCCACGCCCAGAAGTTGCAACCCGCAAACTTGCCTCCCTGTTCGGCATTGTCCGCCACAAGCGAGAAGACATACTTATAATAGCCGTCGCGACCCTTGGTGCTCACCGCCTTGTCGAACTTGAAGCCATCGCGAGGATAGCCAAACTCCTCCATCACAAGCGGTTTGCCAAGACGGTCGCATATCTCAAGATGACGGTTGATATACTCAAGCGTGCTGTCGCAGGCTGCTGGCAAATCTTCGACAAGGCTGTCGGCGCGCGCCCAGCTCCAGTTATAAGGCCAGATATGGATGTTACAATAGTCGATGTTCTTGTCTGAACAGATCGTCTCGTATGTCGTGTAGTCGCCCTCACAACCCCAAGCACCCTCGCTGCCAATGGAGATGAGATGGTTGGCGTCGAGCGAACGGATGAGCGACGACGTCTCGGACAGCCACTTGGCAAACGGCGCAAGCTCTTCCTTCCCAAAGGCGCGAGGCTCGTTGCCAATCTGCCACGACATGATCGTCGGGTCGTCGGCATACTTCACGCCTGTATAACGGTTGGTGCGCGACACGATAAACTTCACGTAGTCGTAAAACAGCTGGTGAGCCTTCTCCGAAGTGGCGTATTTGCGAACGAAATTCATATACGCAGGATAGCCGTCCTCGTTAGGACGAGGAGCCACGCCCTCGCCAGCATGCTCAAGATAGAAACCATAGCCGCCACTCCATTCCCACGAGTTGTTGAGGTAGAGCACTGCAACCATGTCGCGCTTGCCCATCTCCATGAGCAGATAGTCGAGACCGGCAAGGATAGTGTCGTTATACTCGCCCGGAGACCTCTGCAACGTGGGCTCTACCTTGGTCAGAACACCTTCTTTGCCGTCGCTGCCCACGAGGATGCGGAGATTGTCGATGCCGATGCCTTTCATGAAGTCGAGCTCAGAAAGAAGACGATCGCGGTCGCCGCCACGACCCTCAGAACCGAGAATGGCACCATACCAGAAGTTGGTGCCTACATAATAATATGGCTTGCCGTTGCGCACGAAATGACCATCGGCAACGCGCACAAACTTCTCTGCCGAATCTGTCTTGCCGCCCTTGCACGAAACGAAGGCGAAAGCTGCAAACATAATTGCCATAAGAGAAAAAATCTTTTTCATCGTAATTATTGTTTTTTAGTTATGTTTTGATTGTCGGGTGCAAAATTAGCCATAAATTCTTAAACAGCAAAAATATTACATATCAAATACTGATACTATTTTAACATCTTGCCTTGATTTATGTGAATATTGAAAGCATTATTGCTACGCAAATAAAAAAAATCAGCGAGAATGTTTTGCCATATAAAGAAAAAAGACTAATTTTGCCAACAGTATTGATATGAAACAATAGTAATCATTAACTTATAAAAATGGAAAAAAGATACGGACATTTCGATGACAACAACCGTGAGTATGTCATCACCGACCCAAAGACCCCATGGCCTTGGATCAACTATCTTGGAAATGAGGACTTCTTCTCCCTCATATCCAACACAGCAGGAGGGTACAGCTTCTACAAAGACGCTAAGTTCAGACGCATCACTCGCTATCGTTACAACAACGTGCCGATGGACAACGACGGGCGATACTTCTATATCAAGGACGGCGACACGATATGGAGCCCAGGATGGAAACCTTGCCGAACACCACTCGACACCTATGAGTGCCGACACGGCATGGGATACACGCGTATCACAGGAACAAAGAACGGCATAGAGGCGTCAGCACTCTTCTTCGTGCCGCTGAAGACATTGGCCGAGGTGCAGAAACTCACACTGAGAAACACTACCGGAGAGGTGAAGAACATCAAACTATTCTCGTTTACAGAATGGTGCCTCTGGAACGCTGCCACCGACATGGAGAACTTCCAACGTAACTTCTCTACAGGAGAAGTGGAGATCGAAGGCTCGACAATTTATCACAAGACGGAATATCGCGAAAGACGTAACCACTATGCGTTCTACACCGTGAACGCCGATATACAGGGCTACGACACCGACCGAGAGACATTCGTGGGACTCTACAGCGAGAAATCGGCTCCTGACGCCGTCGTAGAGGGAAAACCACGCAACAGCTTCGCACACGGATGGAGCCCGATAGCTTCACATTATATAGAAGTGGAACTCAATCCAGGCCAAAGCCGCGACTTCATCTTCCTATTGGGATATGTGGAAAATGAACAGGAAGAGAAGTTTGTGGCTAAGAAGGTAATTAACAAAAAGAAAGCTCACAACCTCATACAGAGATTCGACAGAACGGAAAAGGTGGACAAGGCTTTCGACGAACTAAAACAGTATTGGGACAAACTGCTCAGCCGGTTTGCGGTGAAGAGCGACAACGACAAGCTCGACCGCATGGTAAACATATGGAACCAATATCAGTGTATGGTGACTTTCAACTTCTCGCGCTCAGCATCCTTCTTCGAAAGCGGAGTGGGAAGAGGAATGGGATTCCGCGACTCGAACCAAGACCTCGTGGGATTCGTTCACCTCATACCAAGCCGAGCACGACAGCGCATCATCGATATCGCCTCTACACAGTTCCAAGACGGCGGATGCTATCACCAGTACCAGCCTCTCACTAAAAGGGGAAACAACGACATCGGAGGTGGATTTAACGACGACCCTTGCTGGCTCATCTTCGGAACAGCGGCTTATCTCAAGGAAACGGGAGACTTCTCTATCCTCGCCGAACCAGTGCCGTTCGACAATCAGCCGGGAAGCGAGAAGACGCTCTTCGAACACCTGAAGATATCGATGGAACACGTCACCAACAACCTCGGACCACACGCACTGCCACTCATAGGACGTGCCGACTGGAACGACTGTCTCAACCTCAACTGCTTCTCGTGGGATCCTAACGAGTCGTTCCAGACAACGGAGAACAACAGCAAGGGATCGAAAGCAGAATCGCTCATGATTGCAGGACTCTTCGTGGTGACAGGAAAAGAATATGTGAAACTATGCCGTCAGCTGGATAAGCAGGGCGACGACGCCGCAAAATATGGCATCGACAACTTCAACGATGAGGCTGAACGCATGGAAACAGCTGTCAACGCCATGGTGGAAGCCGTGAAGAAACACGGATGGGACGGCAACTGGTATCTGCGAGCATACGACTTCTACGGCAACAAAATAGGCTCGAAAGAGAACGAAGAGGGAAAGATATTCATCGAGAGCCAAGGATGGTGTACGATGGCCGGCATCGGACTCGAAGAGGGAATGGTGGATAAGGCTATCGACTCCGTGGAGAAGATGATGGACTGCGAACACGGCATCGTGCTCAACAATCCTGCATACACTGTCTATCATGTCGAAATGGGTGAGATATCGTCTTATCCTGAAGGATACAAAGAGAACGCTGGCATCTTCTGCCACAACAATCCATGGGTAATCATCGGTATGACCGTGGCTGGACGGGGTAACGAGGCTTGGGAACACTATACGAAGATATTGCCTTCATACGTGGAAGAGAAATATCAGACGCTTCACAAGGTGGAACCATACGTAAACTGCCAAATGGTGGCAGGAAAAGATGCCTACAAGCCTGGAGAGGGAAAGAACTCGTGGCTCACCGGAACAGCTGCATGGATGTGGCTCACCGTCAGCCAATATATTCTCGGAATACAACCCGACTACGATGGACTCGCCATTCGTCCGTGCCTGCCTGACACAGCAAAGGAATACACCGTCACACGATGCTTCCGCGACGCTCGTTATACCATCACAGTGAAGAATCCTGACGGACGCCAGTCGGGCATCAGACAGATGACCGTAGATGGAGTTGCCGTGGATGGAAACGTGATCCCTTATGCTCCAGGAGAACACACCGTAGAGGTGGTTTGCTAATCAATAGATTTATCACGGCCGCGTTCGCGCAATCATCACGGCCGGCGTTCGCGCAATCATCACGGCCGCGTTCGCGCAATCATCACGGCCGCGTTCGCGCGAATTTTTCAATTTTTTATTATTTCAATATTAATTTTTTTCTCGTGGTAAAACATATTATTCTTTGGACTCTGAATCCAGAACTCTCTGAGGAGAAGAAAACAGAAGTGAAAAAAGGCATAAAGGAAGGTCTTGAGCAACTGGTGGGAAAGGTGCCGGGACTGATAGATGTCAAAGTGAATATCGACGGACGACTCGACTCGTCTAACTGCGACGTGATGCTCGACAGCACACTCGAAAGTACCGAGGCACTGAAGGCTTATGCCACGCATCCAGAACATGTGGCAGTGGCCAATACAAAAGTCCGCCCTTATACCGTACAGCGCACTTGCCTCGACTATACAGTATAACGAGCGGATTTACATATCGATTAACGAGCTGATCTACATTACGATTCGTCAACATCTATGACGTGGATATCAACGACCGTCAATCAAGATGGCGCGGATCTACGTAATGTCCGTCAATTTTCAGCGGTTCGACGTGAAGACCTACGTGGGTGTTTGCGCCGAACCGCTCGCGTAATCGCCGTTCTATATTCGTGGCATAGAGATGTGACTCGTAGAGCGTTATCTCTCCTGGCATACGCACATGCATCTCTATGGCAATGTTATTGCCTATTCGACGGGTGCGGAGATGATGCACCTCGCTTGCCACTGGCTCCTCGTTGACAAGGTTTACTATCTCTGCCTCAATATCTGAAGGAAGACTCTTCTCAAGCAGCTCGTCGGACGACTGCCGCAATAGCGACATGGCGGTCTTCATGATGAAGACACTCACGATGACGGCGGCCAACGGGTCGAGGACAGACCACTTGTCGCCAAGGAGAATGGCTCCGCCAATGCCCACCGCTGTGCCTATCGACGACAAGGAGTCGCTGCGGTGATGCCAAGCGTTGGCTATCACCACCTTGGAGTCAACCTTGCGTCCCACACGGGCAGTAAACTGGTAAGCCCATTCCTTCAGGGCAATGCTCAGCAATGCTGCGGCGAGAGCTATGAACCCTGGCTGACGGAGATGGTAGCCTTGAATGGCATGGTAGATGTCGTGAAGGCCGTTATAGCAAATCATCACTCCTACGGCAAGAAGTCCCATGCCGATGAGCGACGTGGCGAGCGTCTCGTACTTGCCGTGACCATAGTCGTGACCCTCGTCAACAGGCTTAGAACTGATGCGCACAAAGACCATCACGACGATGTCGGTAAGGAAATCTGACAGCGAGTGGACGGCATCTGCTATCATCGCTGCTGAACCGCCAAGGATGCCCGCAATAAATTTAAACGCCAGGAGCACCATGTTGATGATGCTTCCGGCGATGGTTACGCGATAGATGGCTTTCTCGCGTTCTTTGGTTGTCATAGACATTATTCCTCTACTGGAGAAAAATCGTCTTTTCCTACTCCACACAATGGGCATACCCAATCGTCTGGAATATCCTCAAATGCTGTTCCTGGTTCGATACCGCCTTCGGGATCGCCTACTGCTGGATCATACACCCAGCCACATGTGTCGCAAATGTACTTTTTCATAATCTTCTATTTTTTTAAATGTTGGTAAATATAAATGAATAATATCCAAATGATATTTCGCAATCGTTGATACGTAACTGCTTTTCAGTATCCGTTTTCCTCAACCGTTTTCCTCAACCGTTTTCCTCAACCATCGGAAGAATACGTTTTCCTCAACCGTCGGAAGAATACGTGGTTTCTCCAACTTTAGGTGCTCACTATGTCTTGGACAAAATCTTGTTGACGCGTTCCACAACCATCTCTGGCGCAATGTTTCTCAAGCAAGCATAGTCGCCTCTGAGGCAGGGCTTGTTGCCGAAGATGCTGCATGGGCGGCAAGGCAAGTCGAGCTGTATGACATTATCCATGCTCTGACCCCAGCCAAGGAAACCGGCAACCGGATGTGTGGCTCCCCAAATGCTGACCACGGGCGTGGCGGTGAGCGAGGCAAGGTGCATGTTGGCGCTGTCCATCGACACCATTACGTCGAGATGGCTCATGAGGATGAGTTCCTGATACAGCGACTCGAGATGTGCGCCTACGCTGACACACTGTGGAACAGACTGACACCACTCGTTGAAGACGCTTTCCTCCTTGGCTCCTTTTCCAAAGAGAAACAAACGGCAACCAGGATTACCGCTTGCGATGCCTTCCACCACCTGATACATCAGCCGAACCGGATATACCTTGCCTTGGTGGGCGGCAAACGGGGCTATGCCTATCCACTTGACATTGGCTTTCTTCGGACCGACAACGGCTGGAAGAAGGTTGAGATTGCCGCCTTCATCGGGGAAGATTGACTGGAACTTCACCTCGACGGGATAGCCCAAGGATGAAAGCACGTCGGCGTACTTCTTGAACGGAGACGGCTGTTGCACAAGACACTTGTTAGCGGTGGAGGTGAGACGTCGCCTTCCGGCACGATCTTTCTTTATATGTGCCACACGGTATCTGTCAAGATTAAATCTAAGACGTAGATAATCAGAGCGTAACACGTTGTGGAAGTCGGCAATGGCAGTAAAATTCTTCGCCGTAAGCCTACGATACAAGGCATTAAGACCTTTTATACCACGATATTCCACCTTGAGGTCGGCGCCCATGAAACTGACGTTGGGTGAGATGTCGTCAAACAGCTGCCGCGCGAAGGTGCGGCTCAGCACCGTGATGCGTAAGTCGGGATAAGTCCTTGCCAATGAGGATACGACAGGCACCATCATCGCCACGTCGCCAAGGGCGGAAAACCTGATGATGAGAAGATGCTCCTTCCTCATTTCCTGACGCTGCCGTAAAGGACAGGATTAGTAGAAGGGTCGTTATACATCTTCATCTGCCTATAGACCTTCATGTATTTCTTTCCCTCGGATATGTCGTCGAGAAGCTGGTCGATGGCTGTGCCAAGATCTACCTGCTGCTCGTTGAGCACATCGAGCTTGGCCTGGCATTTGGCACGATGCTCCGCCGAGGCATCCTCGCGTGACACCTGTTCTGCCATGTGGTATATCTTCAATGCCAGGATTGACAGACGGTCTATAGCCCATGCCGGACTCTCGGTGTTAAGACGGGCCTCGGGCAATGGCTTTACTTGGCTATACTGAAGACGGAAATAGCTGTCTATCTCCTCAACCAAGTCTGTACGATCCTGATTGCTCCTGTCGATACGTCTTTTCAGCGACAATGCATCATCAGGATTGATGTGCGGATCGCGAATGATGTCCTCAAAGTGCCACTGGACAGTGTCTATCCAGCATTTCATATACAGGCTATAGTCGATGCTGCCTCTCTCGTAGGGATTGTTCATGGGCGTGTCCACATTGTCGGTCAAGTGGTAGTCGCGAATGGCCTGATTGAAAATCTTGTTGCTGTGTTCTGAAAATGACATTTTTCTGTTTTCTTTTTATTTTTATCTGCAAATCTAAGCAATCTTTTTTAAATCACCAACAAAAATAGTAGATTTTCATAGAAAATTGGTTATTTTTTCAAGATTTTATGTACTTTTGCGCCCAAATACGAGAAAAAACACAGCAAAAGGGGAATATTTGACAAGAGATGAAAATAATTGTTGATGACAAAATACCATATATCCGAGAGGCTCTTTCTGGGATAACACATGACACCTTATATATAAAAGGTGCTGATATTTCGGCCGAAGACGTCAGGGAGGCCGACGCACTCATCGTGAGGACACGCACGCGATGCGACAGACGTCTGCTCGAAGGCAGCAAAGTGAGATTTGTTGCCACGGCCACCATTGGCATCGACCATCTCGACACCGACTATCTCGATCGTGCCGGGATAAGGTGGATGAACTGTCCGGGATGT
Organism: Prevotella sp. P5-92; assembly: GCF_002251245.1. GTDB lineage: Bacteria > Bacteroidota > Bacteroidia > Bacteroidales > Bacteroidaceae > Prevotella. Next base: position 22,230 of record NZ_NPJG01000075.1, on the reverse strand, counting down.
AACGCAGCTTCCGTCGGACAATATATCGAAACGGCTCTTATCTCAATGAAACGTGACTTCGGCTTTGACACGGCAAAAGCCACATTGGGCATCGTAGGATATGGACATGTGGGACACGAGGTGAAAAAGGTGGCAGAAAAAATGGGAATGAACATTCTCGTCAACGACCCATTCCTCGATGACGACACACTCGTCACACTCAACGAGATTTGCAGAAAGGCTGACATCATCACCTTCCACGTGCCACTGACATACGACGGAACACATCCTACATTTCATCTCGCCAATTCACGGTTTATGAATGACATAGGACAACGAGGAGTGACGATAATCAACACCAGCAGGGGCGGTGTAATAGACGAGAAGACGCTACTACACGCCATGGACGACGGAATAGTGGCACATGCCATCATCGACACATGGGAAGGTGAACCGAACATTAACCCAGAACTGCTCCGACGCGCTTATATTGCCACTCCACACATTGCTGGATACTCGGCAGACGGAAAAGTCAATGCCGACAATATGGTGATAGAAGCGCTCTGCAAATTCTTCGGAATGGATAATCCAGGAAAAATAACACCGCCACAACTGCCAGCAGGATTTCATTATAACGGCGACCCACTGGAACTGTACAATCCGCTCTACGACAGCCAGCTGCTGAAAGCACATCCCGAGGCATTTGAGGAACAACGGGGAAACTATCATCTCCGACGAGAAAAATGCTGATTTCCCTTTCGGACAGAAAACTAAAATACAAATAATGAGTGCACAAAATACACTATTTTGAGCAAAAATTATTGCACAATATATGGGTGTTTGTGCAAAAAATGTCGGATTTTCACAAAAAAATTTGCATAATTCATTAAAAATTAGTTACTTTGCACCCGAAATTTTGAGTTAGAAATTATTAATTAACATTTTAAACAAAAAAATTATGTCAGAAATTGAATCTAAAGTAAAGGAAATCATCGTTGAAAAACTCGGTGTAGATGAGGCAGAAGTAAAGCCAGAAGCAAGCTTCACAAACGATCTCGGTGCAGACTCTCTCGACACAGTAGAGCTCATCATGGAGTTTGAGAAGGCTTTCGGTGTATCTATCCCAGACGACAAGGCTGAGAAGATCGGCACTGTAGGTGACGCTATCGCTTACATCGAAGAGAATTCAAAATAATCTTGAATCATTGTCAATTGGGAATTTCACATTCTGAAATTCCCAATTGTCTTCATTCAACTTTTTCAACATCATTTTTTTTACATGGAATTAAAAAGAGTAGTTGTAACAGGTATGGGAGCCGTTACTCCCGTAGGCAACACACCAGAGGAGACATGGAACAGCCTCGTCAATGGTGTCAGTGGTGCTGCACCTATTACATTATTTGACGCATCAAAGTTCAAAACACAGTTCGCATGCGAGGTGAAGAACCTCAACATCACCGAATTCATCGACCGTAAAGAGGCACGCAAGATGGATCGCTACACACAGCTGGCAATGATTTCGGCAATGCAGGCAGTGAAGGACAGCGCAATGGACCTTGACAGCGTTGACAAAAACCGCATCGGTGTGGTTTTCGGTGTGGGTATCGGTGGTATAAAGACCTTCGAGGATGAAGTGAAATACTACGGTGTCCACGAGGAGGATGGTCCAAAGTTCAACCCATTCTTCATACCAAAGATGATTGCAGATATCGCATCTGGACAAATATCTATACACTTCGGCTTCCACGGCCCTAACTATACAACGACATCGGCATGCGCCTCTTCCACAAATGCTCTCGCCGACGCGTTCAATCTCGTGCGTCTCGGTAAAGCCAACGCCATCGTTGCCGGTGGTGCAGAGGCTGCCATCTGTGCTTGTGGAGTAGGCGGATTCAACGCCATGCACGCTCTCAGCACACGCAACGATTCTCCAGCTACAGCTTCACGCCCATTCAGCGCATCACGCGACGGATTTATCATGGGCGAGGGAGCAGGATGCCTCATCCTTGAGGAACTGGAGCACGCTAAGGCTCGTGGTGCCAAGATCTACGCTGAGATGGTGGGCGAGGGAATGAGCGCCGACGCTTATCACATCACCGCTTCTCATCCAGAGGGACTCGGCGCACGTCTCGTCATGCAGAACGCTCTTGCTGACGCCGGACTGAAACCAGAGGATATTGACTACATCAACGTGCATGGTACATCAACACACGTGGGTGACATCTCTGAGGCTAAGGCTATCAAGGAAGTGTTTGGTGATGCTGCCTACAAGCTCAACATCAGCTCTACAAAGTCGATGACAGGTCACCTGCTCGGCGCTGCAGGCGCTGTTGAAGCTATGGCTACCATCTTGGCTGTAAAGAACGATATCGTTCCTCCTACCATCAATCACGAAGAGGGAGACAACGACGAGGAGATTGACTACAACCTCAACTTCACGTTCAACACAGCACAGAAGCGCGAAGTGCGTGCTGCCATCAGCAACACATTCGGCTTTGGCGGTCACAACGCTTGTGTAGTATTCAAGAAATATGCTGAATAATATCATTATTGACAAAATAAAGCTCCCTTTCCGAAAGGAGAAGGAGCTTTTTTCTTCTCTTTACCAAATACTGGGATTCTATCCAAGAAAGATAGAATATTACAAAATGGCTCTCATGCACAAGAGTGTGGCAAGGAGAAACGCTAAAGGAAAACCTGTAAACAACGAGAGATTGGAATTTCTGGGTGATGCCATCCTCGACGCCGTGGTAGGCGATATTGTCTATCGGCACTTTGATGGAAAAAGAGAGGGATTCCTCACCAATACAAGAAGCAAACTCGTACAGCGAGACACACTCAACCGTCTTGCACAAGAAATGGGCATCAACCAACTCATCCTTTCTTCGGGACACAACAATAGCCATAACAGCTATGTGGGAGGAAACGCATTTGAAGCTCTCGTCGGAGCCATCTATCTTGACAGAGGATACGACTCCTGTATGAGGTTTATGCAGAAGCAAATACTAAAAAAACTCATCAATATAGACAAGGTGGCTTATAAAGAGGTGAATTTCAAAAGCAAACTCATCGAATGGAGCCAGAAAAACAAGGTGAGACTCGATTTCCAGCAAGTGAGCCAAAGCAAGGACGAGACAGGTAGTCCTACCTTCGTTTACAAAACTTGTATCGAAGGACTGGAAGGCAGCAAAGGAAAGGGATATTCGAAAAAGGAAAGCCAACAACTGGCTGCCAAAGAGACATTGCAGCGCCTAAAACGCGAACCGCAGTTCATCGATGCCATCTTTGAGGCAAAGGCTAACAGGACGAAAATGGAGGAAGCTCCAGTAATCAATGTTCCTGACACAGAAGAGAAGAACGACTTCATCATCTTTACAACAACGGATGAAGAACAGACAAAACAGGCGAAAACAATGCCAACGGCTACCGAAATGACCGAGAAGAAAAACAATAAACTCGACAATAACGACGAGTTTGACCTCTCTGACATTACGGCAACGCCAAAACAAATGTCGCGTGAAGATATTATCGCTGCAGCTGAAGCTGCCGCCTTCGGCGAATAATGTCGAATCAGTTTTTGACGACTAAGTTGAATAAGATAATCGGCGAATATAGTCGAATCTGTGAACAGAAAAAACCACAAAGACTCCGAATCTGGATCTCTGTGGTTTTTTTATTTTTGGTGAAGAAAACTCATGTTTGAATCGATAGTTTGTCATCGCAGAAAAAATATCGTGAGTTTTGTTATTGCAGAATTAATATTGTGAGTGATTTCTCGTCACTAATACAATAGCACTAATCCTGCAACAGCCGAGCAGGCAATCATCTTCAGCGGATTGATTTTCACGAAATAAGTGCCGACAAACGTCGCTGCGAAGAGGAAACAGCTTATCCAAAACTGCCATGGGTTGACAGAAGGAAGGCTGAAGTTGTCGGGAGTCATAAGCATCAGCGTGGCAGCACCAAGAAGGCCAACAACCGCCGGACGCAATCCGCTGAAAGCCGACTGTACCATCGTGGTATTCATATACTTGAGGAACATGCGGCTGATGAGAATCATGAGAATGAACGATGGCAACACGAGAGCAAACGTGGCTATTCCGCTACCGAGCATTGATAAGGCATTGCCATATCCCGCATTGTGGACAGCTGTATATCCACAATATGTGGCAGAGTTGATGCCAATAGGGCCAGGCGTCATCTGGCTAATGGCAACGATATCTGTAAACTGCGAAGTGGTGAGCCAATGATGGTTATACACCACTTCGTTTTGAATGAGCGACAACATGCCGTAGCCTCCGCCAAAACCAAATAGTCCTATTTGGAAAAACGTTATGAAAAGAAGAAAGAATATCATATCTTTTGTGTTATTTTATTGGATGACTTATGGCGTGAAACAAGCCTCTCACTCCGTGGGTTTGATATATTTGCCATATACATATCCTCCGGCAGCTGCCAATATGATTATCAGAATAGGCGACACCTTCATGGCCCATATTGCCAATGCGCATGCCACGGGAATCCAACAATTACTCCATCCTATCTTCGCCGTCTTTGCCATTTTGAATGTTGGCACGGCGATGAGCGCCACCACGGCAGGACGAATGCCACGGAATATGGCAGCCACCACCTTGTTGTCCTCAAACTGGTGAAAGAACATGGCAATTATTAGGATGATGAGAAACGAAGGAAGTGCCGTGCCCAATGCCGTGAATATGGCACCGCGTAAGCGTCGCATCTTATATCCAATAAAGACGCTGAGGTTGATGGCAAACACTCCTGGGCATGTCTGCGCTATGGCCACCGTATCGACAAAGTCTTCTTTAGTGAGCCATTTCTTTCGTTCCACCACCTCGCTCTCTATAATAGGTATCATGGCGTATCCACCACCAAGGGTGAATACGCCAATCTTGAAGAATGTTTTAAAACTTGTTGAATAAAACTTATCCAAAACAATAAATCAATCTTTCAATTGTTCAATCTTTTACTACATTATTTTTTCAATTTCTCCTCAATCCACTTGCGTGCATTGACAAACGCCTCCAGCCATGGAGTGCAGTCGTCCTGTCGGCGTGTACGTGGATACCATCCGTTTTGCCATGGGAAGATGGCACGCTCGAGGTGTGGCATCATGGCGAGATGACGACCGTCGTCGCTGCAAATACCAGCCACGTTGTATGCCGAGCCATTAGGATTGCCAGGATATTCTGCATAGTTGTACTTTGCTATGACGTTATAGCTGTCTTCTGGCTGAGGCAAGTAGAAGCGTCCTTCGCCGTGAGCTACCCAGATGCCGAGTTTGCATCCGCTCAGTGAGCGGAACATCACGCTGTTGTTACGTGGAATGCTCAGCGTGAGGAACTGGCTCTCAAACTTCTTTGAGCTATTGTGGCAGAGGTGAGTTTGGTACTTGTGGTCAGGATTGATGAGGTTGAGCTCAGCCATCAGCTGGCATCCGTTGCAAATACCGAGCGAGAGAGTGTCCTCACGTGCATAGAATTTGTCGAGAGCTTCTTTTGCTTTTGGATTGTAGAGGAAGGCGCCTGCCCATCCCTTTGCCGAGCCGAGCACGTCGCTGTTGGAGAATCCTCCGCAGAACACAATCATGTTGATATCCTCGAGCGTCTCACGTCCGCTGATGAGGTCGGTCATCATCACGTCCTTGACATCAAATCCTGCAAGATAGAGCGAGTATGCCATTTCGCGGTCGCCGTTGGTGCCTTTCTCGCGTATGATGGCGGCTCTTATTCCCGACATTTCCTTTCTGTCTGGAGTCACTCCGAGTTGTGCGAACGAACCGTCGAAGTCTGAGCGCATGATCATCTCAAGAGGTTGTTTCTTGTAGTTGGTGAAACGCTTCTTTGCCATGCCGTTGAAGCTCTGCTTCTGGTCGAGCTTATAAGAGGTGCTGTACCATGTGTCGCGCAGCTTCTCTATGTCGAAGTTGTGGCTCCAGTCTCCTATCTTCACCGCGATGTTGCGTGAAGAAGTGTTGGTTGGACGGCCTATCATGGCATAAGCCACGCCTTGCTGGTCGAGATAGTTTCTGAAAGCCTCGTCGTTGTCGGCCGATACTTCGACCACTACGCCTGGGTTTTCGGCAAACAGAGTCTTCACGATGTCGCCGTTCTTGCATATTGCGGATAGGTCGATATCCATTCCTCCCTCGATATTTGCGAATGTCATCTCGAGGAGTGTGGTGATGATACCACCGGCGCTGATGTCATGTCCGCAGTAGATGAGTCGTTGTGATATCATCTCGTTGACAGCATTGAATGCGTCGGCGAAGTATTCCGGGTTCTTTACCGTAGGCACGTCGTCGCCCACCTTTCCGAGGCTCTGTGCAAAGGCGCTGCCGCCGAGTCGGTGCTCGTCGAACGAGAAGTCGATATGATAGAATTTCGCGTTTTTGTCGTTCACCATCACTGGTCCTATCACCTTGCGCACGTCGGTAACCTGTCCGCCGCTGCTGACGATGACTGTACCTGGAGCGATGATTTTCTGTCCGTCTGGATATTGCTGTGACATGGAGAGCGAGTCCTTGCCTGTCGGCACGTTGATCTTCAGCGCGCAGCAGAAGTCGCTCAGTGCCTTCACAGCGCTATAGAGGCGTGCATCCTCGCCTTCCTGCGAGCGGCAAGGCCACATCCAGTTGGCTGAGAGGCTTACTCCGCCCAGTCCGTTGACGATAGGAGCGAAGACGATGTTTGTCAGCGACTCGGCCACTGAGAGCACCGAGCCAGCCTCTGGCGATGCGAGTCCTGCCTGTGGCGCGTGGCCGATGGCAGTTGCTATACCTTGTTTCCCTCTATAGTCGAGAGCTACTACACCGCAGTCAGAGAGAGGCAATTGCAGTCGTCCCTGGCATTGCTGTCTTGCTATCTTTCCTGTCACCGAGCGATCGACCTTGTTTGTGAGCCAGTCCTTACAAGCCACAGCCTCGAGCTGTAGCACGCGGTTGAGGTATTCGTCGATTTTCTCTTTCGAGTATTCCACGTCCTTGTAGTGGCGTTCCACGGTAGAATCCACCATTACGGTCTTTGGCGAGTGTCCGAACATCTGTGCCACGTCGAGGTCGAATGGTTTTACGCCGTCAGCCTGCTCGAACGAGAAGTGAGCGTCGCCAGTTGTCTCACCCACTACATACAGAGGTGCTCTCTCTCGTTCGGCTATGCGTCTTACGTGTTCAATATGTTTCTCGTCGATGAGCAGTCCCATGCGTTCCTGGCTCTCGTTGGCGATAATCTCCTTTGCCGAGAGCGTCTTGTCGCCGATGGGCAAACTTGCCATGTCTATCTTTCCTCCACATTCTTCTACAAGTTCCGAGAGACAGTTGACGTGTCCTGCCGAGCCGTGGTCGTGGATGCTGACAACGGGATTGGTGTCTTCCTCGCACAGAGCTCTTATCAGGTTGTATGCTCTTTTCTGCATCTCTGGGTTGGCGCGCTGTACGGCGTTAAGCTCTATGCCGTTGCTGTATCGTCCTGTATCTACTGACGACACCGAGCCGCCTCCAAGACCGATGCGGTAGTTGTCGCCGCCTACCACCACTACTTTATTGCCTTTCTGAGGTTCTTTCTTCAGGCAGTCTCGTTTTGTGCCATATCCCACGCCGCCGGCGAGCATGATGACCTTGTCGTAAGCATATCGTGTGTCGCCTTTTTCCTGATGTTCGAAGGTGAGCAGCGAACCGCATATGAGAGGTTGTCCGAACTTGTTTCCGAAGTCGCTGGCGCCATTCGACGCCTTGACGAGAATCTGTTCGGGAGTTTGGTAGAGCCATTTTCTCACAGGCAGAATATCCTCCCAGTCGCGTCCTCCTTCGAGTCGCGGGTAAGAAGTCATATATACGGCTGTTCCTGCTATTGGCCACGAGCCAACGCCTCCGCCCATACGGTCTCTAATCTCTCCTCCTGTGCCGGTAGCGGCACCGTTGAACGGTTCGACTGTTGTCGGGAAGTTGTGAGTCTCAGCTTTCAGCGAGATGACGCTCTCGATAGGTTTCGTGCGGAAGAAGTCGCTTGTTGACTGGTCGGCCGGAGCGAACTGCTCCACCACGGGACCTTGCGAGAAAGCCACGTTGTCTTTGTATGCGGAGAGGATTAGGTTTGGGTTTTCCTGTGTGGTCTTCTTTATCATCTGGAAGAGCGACGACTCCATTTCCTTTCCGTCGATGATAAATGTTCCGCCGAATATCTTGTGTCGGCAATGCTCGGAGTTGATCTGTGCGAAACCGAATATCTCGGAGTCGGTGAGAGGTCGGCCGAGCTGTTGTTCCACCTTGTGTAGATATTCTATTTCCTCGGGCGAGAGGGCGAGTCCTTCCTTCTCGTTATACTCCTCAAGGTTATCCACATGCTTTATTGGCTCAGGCTGATGGTTGACGGTGAATATCGTCTGGTCGATGCCGTCATACATGCGCTGAAGCATAGGGTCGTATTCCGCGTCTTTCGACTCTACCGGGAAGTATTCCTCGATACGCAGAATGCCGTGGAGATTCATGTTCTGTGTAATCTCTACGGCATTCGTACTCCAAGGAGTGATCATTTCGCGTCGTGGTCCGACGAAATATCCTTCAAGACACTCGCCGTCTTCAAGCTTTGCGTCTCCGTAAAGCCATGATAGTTCGTCGATTTCACTTTGATTGAGTTGGTGGTCTGCCTCGGTGGCGATCACGCTCTTTGATGGTGTTCTGAAAAAGAGAATCATACGTTGTCTTCTTTAATGTTTGTTATTTTGCGGCAAAGTTAATACATTTTTTTTATTTTAGCGAATGAAAGTACACATTTTTTTGTTTTTTTCCGCCGATTTCCCTCTTACTTACAATCTGTAAGCATTCAGTCGCTTCTGTATGCCAATGTGAAAGGATATCCTGTTAAATATTACATTATGTTAGATATATAAACATTCTAATAACAAAAGTAAGTAATTTTCTTGTTTTGCACTAACATTTTGTATAATTTTGCAGCGAATAACAATACATAGTGTCAACTTGAAGAGAGTAATTTAATGAGTATAATATGAGATAATAAAGAGACATAATCGGAGATAACAACAACGCAAACACAGGAGATAGAATTATGGAAGTGAATATTAAGGATCTAACCGACAGCCGTGATGCTGTCAACAAGTTGCTTGAAAGGTTTGGCGTACGTTTTGGAGTATATAGGAAAGGTGTATTCAACGAGCAGTTGTTCCCGTTCGACTCCGTTCCCCGTATCATCAGCAAGCAAGACTGGGACTATCTTGAGAGAGGTCTTAAACAACGTGTAGAAGCACTGAATCTTTTTTTATGGGACATCTATCATGAGAAGAAGATAATGAAGGACGGAATAATACCAGAGGAGTTTGTCTATTCGTCGAAAGGTTATATGCCTATATGCGAGGGCATAAATCCGGCAGGCAAGGTTTATTCCCACATCTCAGGCATCGACCTTGTGGAAGGCAAGGATGGTCAGTGGTATGTGCTGGAAGATAACCTCCGCATCCCGTCGGGAGCGAGCTATCCGATGATGGCGCGTAAGATCACCCGTAAGGTGTCGCCCAATACCTTTGCCACCAACGCCGTGGCAGACAACCGCGACTATGCCGACCTGATACGCGACATGATGGATGATATGAACGAGCATCGTGGCATATCGGTGATATTAACCCCTGGACGTTACAACTCGGCGTTTTTCGAACATTCGTATTTCGCCGAGAAGACAGGCGCCACGCTTGCCTATCCTGGCGACCTCTTTGTCGAGGACGACAAGGTTTATTATGGCGGTATGTATAAAGAGAAGATACGTGTGGGCTGCATTTATCGCCGCATAAGCGACGAGTATATGGATCCTCTCACCTTCGAGCCCTCTTCGCTTCTCGGCGTGCCCAACATCATGCAGGCATACCGCAAGGGCAATGTGGCTTTGGTCAATGCCATAGGCAACGGCGTGGCCGACGACAAGGGCATCTACTATTTTGTGCCTAAGATGGTGAAGTACTATCTCGGCGAGAACTCAATTTTGCAGAATGCTCCCACCTATCTGCCGTATTTCAAGGAAGACTATGACTATGTGATGGATAATATCGACAAATTGGTGATAAAGGACGTGAGCGAGGCGGGCGGATACGGCGTAGTATTCGGCTCTGACCTTGCTCCCGACAAACTCGAAGAGCTGCGCCAGCTGATAGTGAAGTATCCGCGCCGCTGGATAGCGCAGGAGGTCATCGATTTCAAGGACCTCGAGATTCTCGAAGACGACAAGCTGGTATGGCGAAAAGCCGACCTTCGTGCTTTTGTTGTCACAGGCAAAGAGACAAAGGTGTGGAAAAGCGGCTTGACACGCTTTTCACGCAACCCATATTCCTTTGTCGTCAACTCGTCGCAGGGTGGTGGCTTCAAGGATACATGGGTGTTGACAGAGTGACAAGGATTGTAAAACGACGATGTAATAAATTGGATAACGAAAGAATAGCAACACAACAACAATGGTAAAAAGCGATATTATTTCAGCCGCAAAGGCAAACAGGCTATATTGGTTGGGCAGATATGTGTGCCGTGTATATCTCACACTTCACCAGCTCAACAAGTGTTTCGACGAGATGATCGACGGCGAACCCGAAAACTATGCCGACTTCTGGCTCAAGCTCGACTCGTCGGGAAGATACAAGACCGACGAGGAGTTTACTTACGGCATGCTCTACGACGAGGACAATCCCAGTTCGGTGCTCTCTGCCCTGAGGTTTGCCATGGACAATGCCATACTTCTTCGTGAGGACATCATGTCGGAGACGCTCAGCTATCTTGAGATGAGCGTGGCACACCTGAAGAAGTGTAAGCTCGAAGCAACGGTAAACATTAGCCATATGCAGCCCATCATCGACTGGTCGTTGGCATTCTGGGGATCATCAGAACAGCGTCTGCAAAACCACAAGGCACTGAACATAATGATGATAGGCCGCAACGTAGAGAATCTTGACATGCAGCTGCGCTTCGGCTATCCTTTCCGTAGGGTGGCATTGGCCTACGACTCGCTGAAACGCTACTGCCGCGAGATGAACGGAGCTCTCGACGACAATATTGGTGGGCAGCTCGACCAGCTCATCACTTCCGAGGCGTTCGATCTCTCCAACGAAGAGTATAAGATAAAATTGATAAAATATGTGAACCAACTGGTACGCGTATGAAACGATACCTTTACAATTATGAGACCATAGTCTCCTTCAGCCAACCCGTGACCGACCATCATATCCTGCTGCGGTGTCAACCCATGACGGGAACATATATGAGCATTGAGGAGGAACATCTCGTGGTGCCGCATGGATTCCACGTGTCGCACGGTGTGGATGCCTTCGGCAACCGTATCGTTTATGGTGGACAACGCGACGAACACAGCGCTTTGGCATACGTCAGCACTGGCATCGTCGATATGTCGCCTTATATGACCCGCACTCCGCTGGGCATCTCGTCGGCATATCTCATCCCGACCCCGCTCACGTTGCTCAGCCTGAAACAGGCTGAAAGGGAGTCGATAAACAAGTTCGAGCCCGGGACGTCAGTGACCGACAAGGCGATGACCATCTGCCACGACGTTTACCAATGTATGGAATACATGCCTCTCACCACGACCATCGACACGCCCGCAAGCGAGATATACGACAGTAGGCGTGGCGTGTGTCAGGACTATGCCCACCTCATGATAGCCCTCTGTCGACTGGAGAATATCCCGGCGAGGTATATTTCTGGATTTGTGGAAGGCACAGGCGAGACACATGCCTGGGTGGAGATACACGACGGCTATAGCTGGATAGGATTCGACCCCACCAACGACTGCCGTATAACATACGGATACGTGAAGATAGCACATGGTCGCGACGCAGCCGACTGCCCCGTAAACCGCGGCGTGTATATCGGCAACGCCATACAGCAAACTCAAATCAACGTGACACTTAAAGAACTATGATACAGACAGTAACATCAACAGAACTGCCCATCGACGAGCGGCTTGCGATAAAGAAAAATGTCATCGCCGGCTCAGAGCCAGGCAAACGACTGTGTATCGTTACCGGTACACACGGCGACGAACTCGAAGGACAAATGGTGTGCTACGAGATGGCACGCCGACTGAACGAGAGCATCGGGTCGCTTGATGGTGTTGTGGAGATCTATCCCGCACTAAACCCTCTCGGCATCGACACCATACAACGTGGAATACCCAATTTTGACCTCGACATGAACCGCATCTTCCCCGGCAATCCCGAGGGTTCGGTAGCCGAGCAGATGGCATTCTCCATCATCGAAGATCTAAAGGGTGCCGACCTCGTAATCGACATTCATTCAAGTAATCTCTATCTCCGTGAAACGCCACAGGCACGAATCAACGTCCTCGACGAAGACCGTCTCGTGCCTGTGGCAACACTTCTCAATCTCGACTTCGTGTGGATACACGACGCGGCGACGGTGCTTGAAGCCACACTCGCCCATTCGCTCAACTCCACGGGCACACCGTGTGTGGTGGTAGAGATGGGCGTGGGCCAGCGCATCAACCACAAGATGTGTTATCGTCTTGTGGATGGCATTTTCAACCTCATGCGCGAGATGGGCATGTGGAAGGGCATCGTAAACCGTAATGCCATCTCAAACCCTATAGTGTGCAAAGGCGACAACGTGGAATTTCTCAATGCCGCCACGTCGGGCATCTTCATCACCGAACTGAAATGTGGCGTGGTAGTGGCTGATGGTGAGGAGATAGGACAGATCGTCGAACCTCTCACAGGAGCCATCCTGAGCCGTGTGGTGTCGCCCGTAGAAGGCTATCTCTTCACCATCAGAGCTTACCCAATTGTGTATGAGGGATCGCTGATGGCGAGGATATACAGGATGGGAAGTTAAATAAGTTAAATGAGTTGAGGAAGTTAAGGGAACTTCAAAAGAATTAATTATGCAGACAACAAGATGAGAAAAGAAATATTGTTTGAGATGAAATCGCCCTATCGTGGCTCTTTCATAATCGAAGGCTACTGGTTTGGCGAAGGAGAAAAGACAGTGGCTATCGTCGGTGCCATGCGCGGCGACGAGATACAGCAGCAATACATCTGCGCACGCCTTGTGGCTGTGCTCAAGGACATAGAGCGCCGCGGAGGCATTGCCGACGGAAAGAGCATCCTTGTCATCCCGTCGTGCAATCCCTTCTCTATGAACGTGTCGAAACGCTTCTGGGCAATGGACGGCACCGACATCAACCGTATGTTTCCTGGCTACGACAAGGGAGAGACCACGCAACGCATAGCTGCGGCGCTGTTTGAACAAATCAAAGACTTCGCTTACGGCATGCAGTTGGCAAGTTTCTACATGTCGGGCGACTTCGTGCCGCACGTGCGCATGCTCAGCACCGGCTATGAAGACGTGCAGACGGCTTGCCTCTTTGGCATGCCTTATGTCACCACACGAAAGCCGTTACCCTTCGACACCACACTCCTCAACTACAACTGGCAAATCTGGGGCACAAAGGCTTTCTCAATTTATGCCGGACAGACTTCACATATCGAACACCAAGCCGTCACACAGACCACCGACGCCATCCTCCGTTTTATGAAAAAGACGAGGATAATAAAATACCGCATACAGAATGCAGGTTATGAGTCTGTCGTTTTCGACGAATCTGAGCTGATTAACGTGAAGGCGCGCCGCGCCGGCATCTTCTACCGTGTGGCCAACGTGGGCGACCATGTCAAGGAAGGAGCGACGCTGGCACACATCCTCGATCCTTATGACAGCAGCGTGATAGAAGAAGTTAAAAGCCCTGCCGACGGCACCATCTTTTTCATGCACAACCGTCCGCTGACACTCGAGCACTCTATCCTCTTCCGCATACAGAAACTCGACTGCTAACGGGGAAAACACAATAAAATACGCGAAAACAGAAAAATATTTTGCTCGCCAAGCCTTTTTTTCATAAAAAAGCATTACCTTTGCCACCATTCATAAAAAAAACGGAAAAAAGCATGAAACGAGCACTATATGTCATCCTGTTTCTGTCGTGGTATCTCATATCCCTGCTGCCATTCTGGATATTGTATGTGATAAGCGACGCATTGTATGTCGTGGCATATCACATCTGGGGATACCGGAAAGCTCTCGTGAGAAAACAGCTGAGAGACAGCTTCCCCGAAAAGAGCGACAGCGAACTGCTGAAGATAGAAAAAGACTATTATCACTGGTTCTGCGACTATATCGTCGAGACCCTGAAGCTCTTCAGCATATCACGGCAAAACCTTATGAAGAGGATGCGTTTCGAAGGCGTAGAGAGAGTGAAACAGAGCTATAAGGAGGGCAGAAATGTGGCGGTGTATCTCGGCCATTACTGCAACTGGGAATGGGTTTCATCGACACCTCTCGTGTTTACCGAACATCTCGACCGCGTGGTGTTCGGACAGATTTACCATAAGCTCGAAAACGAGTCTATGGACCGCCTCTTCCTCTATCTCCGCGGACGCCATGGTGCGGAAAGCATCCCTATGGCTGAGACTCTACGCCGCCTCATCGGCATAAAGCGCGAGGGAAAGCTGTGGACCGTGGGTTTCATTGCCGACCAGGTGCCTTTCTGGAATAATATCCATCTGTGGCTCGATTTCCTGCATCACGACACTCCTGTGCTGACAGGAGGAGAACGCATAGCAAGCAATTTCGACGCCGATGTCTATTATCTCGACATGCGACGCGAGAAGAGAGGATATTACGTGGGCAACTACATGCTGATGGCTGAACACGCCGCACACCAGCCTGAGACGGAGATCACACGCAGCTATTTCCATCTCCTCGAACAGAGCATATGCCGCCAGCCAGCTTTCTATCTCTGGACCCACAATCGATGGAAACGCACTCATGAGGAATTCAACATCCGCTACGACGCCGCCACAGGTCGCGTGGATCTTGGCGACCTTGAAGAGATAAAACGACGAAAGGGAATAAAAGGATAAGTGTTATGGACAAGAAGATATCGGTTGTAATCAACACCTACAATGCCGAAAGGCTGCTGAAAAAAGTGTTGGAGTCGGTGAAAGACTTCGACGAGATTGTCGTGTGCGACATGGAGAGCACTGATGCCACCGTGGAGATAGCATGCCAACACGGGGCGAAGGTGGTGACTTTTCCAAAGGCCGACCACAAAAGTGCTGAACCTGCCCGCACCTTTGCCATACAGTCAGCCCAGTCGCCTTGGGTTCTCGTTGTCGACGCAGACGAGTTGGTTACACCCGAGCTTCGAGACTATCTCTATTCACGCATCTCGCAGCCAGACTGTCCTGCAGGCCTTTACATACCGCGAAAGAACTACTTCATGCAACGTCTGTTTGACTATCCCGACTACCAGCTCCGCTTTTTCATAAAGGAAGGCACCACTTGGCCTCCTTATGTCCACACCTTTCCTCAAGTCAACGGGCCACTCGGCTACCTGCCAAAGGAGCGTAAGGAACTTGCCTTCATCCATTTGGCAGACGACACGATAAGCATGCGTCTAAAAAAGACCGACCTCTACACCGACAACGAGGTGAAGAAACGCTTTGGAAAACACTACGGCGCAACAGCCCTCCTGGTTTCGCCTCTTTGGCGTTTCATACGCAGCTATTTCTTCAAAGGGGGCATTAGAAGGGGTAAGGCTGGTTTTATTAACTCCGTGCTCTACGCTTTCTACAAGTTTATAACAGTGGCAAAAATTATTGAATATAACCGACAGAATGATATTCGTTAGAGATAAAGGCAGGATGTGTAACAACATCCTGCAGTTCGGACATGTCTATGCATGGGCAAGGGAGCACGACCGCAAGGCTGTGTCGATGCGTTTTGCATATAAATACCAGTATTTTCACATCTGCCACACACGATGGCACAACTTCCTCACCTATGCTGTGGCAAAATACGCAGCAAACATGGGAATGTTGCCTGTGGCTGGATTCCATAATGTGGGCGACAATCCAGAAGCGCAACAACTGCTCGAAAACCATCATAATATTGTAGTGGAAGGATGGGAAGTAAGATACTACGATCTCTTCCTGAAATACAAGCAAGAGATAATTAATCTTTTTGCCTTCAACCCTAATATAATAAATAAGGTGAAAGGCATGATGGGAAAGACTGACGCAACGAAACTGGGACTTCACATCAGGCGCGGCGACTACAAGACATGGCATGGCGGACGCTACTGGTATAGCGACACCCAATATGCCGAAGCAGTAAGACGCTTTGCCAACAGCCATAGCGGAAAACCTGTAGAACTATATGTTTGCGGCAACGACCCCAATCTTGACTCCATACGCTCAGTGGTTGATCCGAACATAAGAGTGATAATTCCTCACGGCAATCCTGCCGAAGACCTCTGCATGCTCTCAGAATGCGATTACATAATAGGAGCTCCCAGCACCTTCTCGCTCGTGGCCTCCATGTATCACAACCTGCCGTTGGCATGGATTATGTCAGCCGATGAAGAACTCAAATTCGACACTTTCGACAACCTCTTCAAGAGAATCATTTGAAAAATATTCATTACTTTCACCTCATTAAAAAAGACGATGATTAGCATAATTGTACCAGTATATAAGACAGAGAAATTCCTTAGACAATGTTTAGACTCCATTCTTCAGCAGACATTCAACGACTGGGAGATGTGGATAGTAGACGACGGCAGTCCTGACAATTCTCCTGCCATCTGCGACGAATACGCTGCAAAGGACAAGAGAATAAAGGTGATACACCAAAACAACCAGGGAACTGCCATGGCAAAAAACAACGCCATCAGAAAATGTAATGGCGATATGGTGTACTTTGTAGACAGCGACGACTGGCTTGAACCCAACGCACTTGCCTCTTTAGCAGACACCATGCAAAAGACTAACGCAGACATGGTTGTATATGAGCATATAGTGGAAGAAGAAAAGAAATCAGTGATAAAAGGTAACAACGACGGAAGCGTCACCATTCTCAACCGGGAAGAGACGTTATGGAAAATCTTCACTAATGAAATGCCGAGCTACCTTTGGCTTACGCTCTTCAAGCGCGAAATAATCTCTCTCTTTCCAGACATGAGGTCGTTTGAGGATCATGGCACGTTCTTCTCATGGGCATCAAACGCCCGCACCACAGCATACCTCTCGCGTGCGCTCTACCACTACAGGATGAATCCCGACAGCCTGCTTCACAAGCCAGTCAAGAACCACAACCTGCTGATGTACAAAGCCATAAACATTCGCATGTCGGTCATAAAGGAGAAGCACCTCTTTCCCGACCGTCAGGAAGAGTGCAAGGCAATATATGTGAACAGCGTCATCAAGGTGGCAAAAGACATTGCCCGCTCACCTATATCCTACGCCGAGAAGTTGAAGTCGGTGGAAGAAGTGTCGGAAGAGTTGCGTAATATGCCTATAGACTATAGCCGTCTCAACGCCAAACAGCGTCTGAGGGCATATCTGCTGAAGCACCATCTTCCGTTCTTCATCCGCTTTAATAGCGCCACCTCTATTTTCGTGAAAAAGCACTAAGCCATTTCTTTATCTTCTCCATAGGAGTGAGATGCCAACTGTGGGCACACATGTGTATGGCATAGCTGTTTGGAGTCACCTCGTGCTTGTTTCCGGCAAATATTTCCGAAGGAAAGATCCTCACGTTTCCAGGTAGGCACTGGTCAATATCCTTATACACAAATCCCATTTTCTCAGCCACTCTGGCATAGATGTAAGGAGACAGCACGTTGGTCTTCAGGTTTCCCTCTTTGTCTACAAAGTGTTTGTCCTTATACCATTCCAGCACTTCGCCTACAAACGCACAACCTTTCTCGGCTCCCATCACTGCGGCCTGTATCTGTATTCCTTCAATAAACTTGTCGGCAATACGCTTTCCGTTGCTGTCAATATACTGCATAGTTCCGCATTTCTCAATCTGTATCGGGTGATACTCCATAGACGAGAAGAATGAGTTGCATAAGAACTCGTCGAAAGGTTTCAGCAACATCACGTCGGAGTCGAGGTATATGCCACCTTCGTTGTAAAGGGCATACATGCGAATGTAGTCGGCAGCAAACGCCCATTTTTTTGCCTCGCAGGCTTCTTTCACGTATGGCACGGAGTCAATGTCGAAGTTTTGCGTACTCCATCTCTTCACCTCGTAGTCAGGATGAATTTTTTTCCACGTATCCATACACTTCCTTATTTTCCGCGGGAAAGGATCGTTAGACAGCCAGCAGTAATGTATTGTCTTTGGAATCATATATATGTTTGTTCTTTTATTATTTGAATAATATCTGTTTTCGTTCTCTCCACTTGCATGAGAACATGTCATTTACCACGTCGGCGTCATAGGCACATGCCATGGCTTTTTCCACACAGTCGTCTGACGCAAACACGTCGCCAGCATTCATGAATATCACCCAGTCGCCTTTTGCCATCGTCACAGCCTTGTTCATGGCGTCGTAGATGCCTCTGTCAGGTTCCGACACCCACTGGTCTATCTTCCCTTCGTGTTTCTTTATCACGTTCAGCGTGTCGTCGTCTGACGCGCCGTCAACTATCACATACTCTATATCGGGATACGATAGTGTCTCAACGCTTTCTATCGTCTTCTCCAGCATACGGGCGCAATTGCGGCACACCGTGACCACCGTTACTTTATTACTCTGTTCTGACATAATTTTAAGTCATATAATTCTAGTGTAATTTTTCTGGAGTTATCTCATCTTGACTCCCTTCACCACCAATTCATTCTCCGTCATCCTCGTCATATACTGCTGTATGATGGCTTTCAGTTCGCGTTCCATGGCTTTCGCTACGTCGGGATGCTTGCCGAGACAGTTGTCTTTGATGAGGAGGTCAGTGCGGAAGCGGTAGAGGGCTTTTGCTTTCTGTCCGTCAAACTGCAGCAGCCAGTCGCCTTTCACATACTGGTAGATGCCGCCCAGGTAGTTTACTGCCCATGTGTCGGCGTCGGCGGTGGAGAGGAGATCGTTGCCAAAGGCCACGTAGGGCTTGTCGTAGCCTAAATATGACAATACGGTGGGCATGATGTCTATCTGCTGCGCAATGGCATCGCGCATGCCAGGCTGCAGGTCGCCGCTCGGGTCGAAGAAGATGATGGGCGAGGCGAAACCGCCAAGGTCGGTCTGATAGTAATCGTGGTCGCTGAGGTTGGTGTGGTCGCTCGTGATCACGAAGAGTGTGTTGTTGTACCAAGGCTGGGTCTTCGCCTTGTCGAAAAAGCGCCGCAGCGCGTTGTCGGTGTATCTTATGCACTTGTGTATCACGATGCCTTCCTCTTTGTAAACATCCTTGTATTCCTCCGGCACCTTGTAAGGATGGTGAGACGAGGCGGTGAAGACGGCCGACACGAAAGGCTCCTTAAACTCCGACATCTTGGTGGCAAAGAACTGCAGGAACGGCTCGTCCCATATCGCCCACATGCCGTCGAAGTCGTCGTCGCCGCCAAAGCGCTTGTCGGCATTATATTCGGTGCGCCCGAAATAGTCGTCGAAGCCCGTGGCACGGGCAAATGCCTGGAAGCCCATCGACCCGTTTTGCGCCCCATGGAAGAAGGCCGAGTAGTAGCCTTTGTCTTTCAGTTGTCCGGCAATGCCGCTCACATCGTTGAGCGATGCCGGAGTGAGGAAAAACGGCTCGAGGAACATGGGTATCGACGATAGTATCGACGGCATCCCGTCGATGCTCTTCCTTCCGTTGCAATACGAGTAACGGAACGTCAGGCTGTGTTGTATCAGCGAGTCAACAAAAGGCGTATAGCCCTTATACCGCCCGTTGTCCAACCATTTGTTGTAGGCTCCTATATACTCGCGTCCGAAGCTCTCCACGATAAACACCACCACGTTTTTCTTCTTTCTCGTCGTGTTGACCGAGTCGGCTTTGTGCTGGTGTACGGGCGAGTAGATGGCTTCCATCTCAGCCTTGTCGAAATAATGTGGCACCTCAAACACCTTCTTCCCTATGGTGCGGATGAGCGAGAAAGGCGTGTTGAGCACCAGTGCAGCCTCGGTGGGATGATCCACATACTGGTTGGCGTTGCTTATCGTTATGGGTCTTACGGCCGTCGTGGCGCCGCCTCTCATGCCGCAGATGCATAGTGGTACAAACAGTGCGAGGCTCACCACCTGCATGGCGTAGTATCTGAGCCGAGGTGTCACCCTCGTCCGCGGCCTTTCGAAGTAGCATCGCCACAGTGCCCACACCATGGCCGCGCAGAGCAATACGAGATACCAGTGGCGCAGCAGTTCCACGCCCACGATGCCGGCAAGGTTGCCCTCTTCTGAAAATTCGGAGAAGATGGTCATCGTCGTGCGGCGTGTGGTGTATTTGAAATATACGGAGTCGGCGAGGTTAGCTGTTATGGCAATAGCGTTAACCACTACAAACACCCATTTCGCGGCCTTGTCCCACGCCTGGCACTCCTTCACGTGCAGCGGCAGGAGGAGCATCAGGGCAAAGAGGGCATTGGTGTAGAGTATGGCAGAGGTGTCGAAAAACCACGCTCCGCGACAGATGTCGAGAAATGCTCCCCAAGTCATCGTGTCGGCATAGTAGCTCCAGTTTTCCGCCATATATGCGAGGCGGCATATCCCATATGCCACATACACCAGCGCGAGGTTTAACACTAATCTTATTGCGTTCATGAATCTTCCTTATCTATTTTTTTATCTTATGCAAAGATACAAAAAAATATTGATAATAACCACATTGTCGTCAGCTATTTTTTTGTATTTCACCATTTTTATATATCGAAGGAGGGAAAATTGAATAATTTTTGCTAATTTTGCACGCAAAACAACTTTGCACTCATGATAATAGGATTTGACGCCAAGCGGGCAGCACAAAACCGCACAGGCCTTGGCAACTATAGCCGTTTCGTCATTCGCAGTCTGTCGGAGACATTCCCCGACAGCCGTTTCCTCATGTACGTCCCCAACGAGCGGCGTACCGAATACCTCGGCGAGATACCGCCCAGCGACAATCTCGGCGTCGTCTTCCCTGTCAAGGCGTTGTGGCGCCGTATGCGCTCGTTGTGGCGAGTGTGGGGCATGAGCGGGGCGCTGAAGGCCGATGGCGTCAATATCTTCCACGGACTGAGCAACGAGCTGCCTCTCACCATCCGTCGTGCTTCATGCAAGTCGGTGGTCACCATCCACGACCTCATCTTTCTCAGCCATCCTCATTGCTATCATTTCATCGACCGAAAGATCTACGACTTCAAGTTCCGCCGTGCCTGTGTCAATGCCGACCGCATCATCGCCGTCAGCCACTACACCAAGCGGCAGATAGTGGAGCGCTATGGCGTGGCGGCAGACAAGATAGACGTTGTCTATCAGGGTTGCGACCCTGTGTTTGCCGTCCCTGTTCCCCAGTCGCGTCTTATCGACGTGGCAAGGCGCCATGCGTTGCCCGAGCAGTTTCTGCTCTATGTGGGAAGCATCGAGGAGCGAAAGAACCTCCTTCTCGCCGTTGAGGCTGTGGCGCGTCTGGCGGCTCGTGGCGAACGAGTGCATCTTGTGGCCGTGGGTCGTCGCACCTCATATCTCGACAAGATAGAGCGCCGTGTGGCGGAAGAAGGTATCGAGGACTTGTTTCACGTCTATCACGGAGTGGGCTATACCGATCTCCCGTCGTTCTATCGTCTTGCCTCGGCCTTTGTCTATCCGTCGCGTGTGGAGGGTTTCGGCATCCCGCTGCTCGAGGCCATCACGGCCGGAGTGCCTGCCATAGGCTGCACGGGGTCGTGTCTTGAAGAGGCAGGCGGTCCGTCGTCGCTATATGTGTCGCCCGACGATGTCGAGGCGATGTCGGCGGCCATCAGTCGTATCATGTCTGACGACGCCCTTCGCTGCGCCATGATCTCCGAAGGTCTGTCTTACTCGCGCCGTTTCGCCGCCTCGACACTTGCCCAAGACCTTATGGCCGTATATCAGAAGGTTATGAATCAGAGTTGACTTTTCCCTTCTGTCAGTGTCAGTCAGTGGTAACCTCGATTGAATCGAGGCTACCAAAAATTATAAGCTCTAAGGGTGCAAGTCTGGTTCATTCCATAGGGTAAAATACTTTAGGAAAAAAGTAAACATTCACTTGATAGAAGGTCAAGAAATGACGTGTGAACATAAACAAATTGATAAATCAGAGTAAATCTTGTTTTTAGGAAAAGACAGTCAAAAAGACAAAAATGAATACAGTATTACAGTATTACAGTTTGATTTTAAACGGTGTGCTTTTTCCCAATTTTATCTTATA
>NZ_NPJG01000074.1 GCF_002251245.1 Prevotella sp. P5-92 | reverse complement strand
ATATATAATAAATTATATATAAATATATAATTTATTATATCTTACTATAAATAGTAGATTGAAAGAAAGACAGAATCTGAACAAGTCAATTCGAGACAATGTCTTCAATTCTGACTTGTCACCCTCAAAGGCCTTTGAGAGGGGAAGCAGATTCGAAGGAAGAAAACGAGATGTTCAATGACAACCGGTTTGCCGCGACAAATCTCGGTGCATATCCGCGACAATCCGCGACAACGCCCGCCGTTGTAGGGTCTTACCTCGTGTAAGACCGCCCGCCTATCGCCGCCGAAAAACCACCGCAAATCGGTGTACAAAACCACCGCAAATCGGGGTGCGGTCTTACACGAGGTAAGACCCTACAGCGGAGATTAGCGGCGGACAATACTGGAGATTAGCGGCGGACAATACCGCAATCAACTCGTCAACTGAACATTCCACTCGTCATCTTAAAAAAGTTACCAGTTAACCGTTAACAAGTTAACTTTTTCACGGTTGTTAACATTCCGGTCTTCTCCCCACACACTGCTTCCACTCTCAAAGGCCATAAGAGGAAGGGGTGGCGACAGGGTGGCGTTTTGCTACCACGCGAGGAAAAAATAAATTCCACGCGTGGGAGCAATATTATAATTCAACTTTACTTTACCCTTCGGCCAGTGACCGTTGGTTCGGAAGTGGTAACTCCCATTGTATAAGGGTTTTATTTAAACCACAGAGACAAAGAGAACCAACGGTCACCGTCCGAAAGGTAAGGTAAATAGAGATTTATGGATTTAAAGAGTAGGTCGCAAGCGACGGAGAACGGAGGAAATGTTAAATGATGGTAATATTGCGTCACTTTTTCGGGAAAATACACCTTGATTTTAAAATAAAATTCGTATCTTTGCAGCTGAAAATAATAATAATGCAAACTCACCACACATTACGTAAACGTATGAAAATCAAGAAGACTGCACTTAGCGGCTCGCTCGTAGCCATAGCTGCTGCCGCCGCCATCATGAGCTCCTGCTCCAGAGAGGTGGAACTCATTAATCCCAACCAAGTGGTCCAAGACTACTCCAATGGATGGGACAACAAGTTCGGAAACATCGACGAGAACCAAGACTGGAACTTGGCTACCACTGCAACTGTGAATATCAACCTGACTGCCATCGGAGCAACTTCGGTGGAGGTGTACTCTTCCTTGCCAGGTTCGGCTAACTCGACTAAGATGGCCGAGTTCAGCCTGGGCACGGCTAATATGGCCTTTGACATTGCCAAAGGCACAAGCACCGTTTATGTCGTGGCAAAAGACGCTAAAGGCAATGTTGTGCTTGCCGATTACTATGCCGTGGAAGACGGAAACGTGAATGTGTCTGCAGGAAACAAGGCCAAGACAAGAGCCATCACAACACGATCGGTGTCGTTGGCGACGAATATTTCGGCTTTCGGAAATTTCAGAGACGAAAATCATTTATGGCCATCGGAACTTTGGGATAATCAATGGAATCCCGCAATAGATTTTAACAAGGTGTTCTCGCTCTACAGGTTGAATGGCGTGCAGACAAGAGATGCGTCAAGTTGTAAAATCAGCGACATCATTGACATTGTCGGACAAAATGGCGTGTTTGGCGAGCAAGGCAAGGACAGCGAGGGAAAATGTAATCGCAAGCATTGGGAAGCGCAGCTGAAGCCATCTCAGGGCGTTGAATACGTGATGGAAAGCGCTGGACCGATGGAAATATCCTTCATGTATGGAGGTACAGTCAAGAAAAACAAATTTGGCTATCTTTACTATCGGAACGGAGCTACGCAGGACGAGATACTACGCGCACCGAGATACATCCTGATGGAAGATGCAACCCCACAGGGAAACGTAAAGGTTGACGGAGTGGCAATGGGCAGCGGAGATGGCATGAAACTGCCAGGTTTGGTAACAGGCTATGAAATGTACAATGGTAATGATTGCCTTCTTACAGGAACCACATACAAACTCACATATTTCGGAGAAGACGGGACGGGCACGCCAAGCGACAATTTCCCTGCGGGCACTCATATCGTGTTCTTTGAGATAATAGATGGCGGTAACAAGCAATCAGAAACAGAATATGGATACCATATCCGTTATTCGCTCCCTTGGATGAACAAAATGTTCTATTACAAGAATTATGAGAACCATCCAAGTTATGAAGTGGAGGATTCAGCGAAAGATTTCGTAACCTATAAGTGGGGTGGACAGATTGTGCTCGGTATGGAAGACGAAGGTGGCGACGACGATATGAACGACATCCTCTTCTTCGTGAAAGGTAATGTGAAGGACGATGACATCCCAGACATTGGTGAGGATCCCGAAGCACCATCGTGGATAATAGCTTGCGAGGACCTCGGTGACACCAACGACTACGACTTCAACGACGTGGTGTTTAAGGTGAGCCATGTGGCTGGCGAGACAACAGCCTATGTCACTCCGTTGGCTGCCGGTGGTGTGCTGGAGACATACATCATTTATGGTAATACAGAGCTGGGCGAGACGCATCAGCTGCTCGGATCAGACAAAAAGGCTGACGGAAGCTATCCTATTATCAACACATACAGCATCACTGCCCAAGGACAGAAAATCCCGGTGAACGTACCGTCAGACTTCTCGATGGCTAACAACATGGGCGGCTTTGCCATACAGGTGGTGAGGACACACACTAACGCCATCACCATCACCGCTCCTACTTCAGGACTCGCACCGCAGATGTTCTGCGTACCAGGCACATGGGCTTGGCCAAAAGAGCGAGTGAACATTGAGGACGCTTATCGGCAGTTTGCCAACTGGAGCGCCAACTCAAACAATATTGAGTGGTACAACTCTCCCGAAGAAGGCTCGACAATAAAATAAACCGGCGAGGGGGAAGACCCGTTCACCCCTCACCGTGACACTTATAGCAAAGCCCCACACTCACGACGAGTGCGGGGCTTCGTTTTTTTCTATCTTGTATCCTGAACTCTTATTTGCTCAAGGCATCGAAGAGTTCTTATTTGCTCAAGGCATCGAAGAGTTTGTCGAGAGCCTCGTCGGCAGATGCGCTCTCGTTGAGCAGCGTTACAAACTTACTGCCGATGATGGCACCGGCGGCATTAGCCTGCGAACTCTCTAACGTCTGACGGTTGGAGATGCCGAAACCTATCATGCGCGGATTGCGGAGGTTCATGCCGTTGATGCGGCGGAAATACTCCTGCTTGGTCTCGTCGAAACTCTTCTGCGCTCCCGTGGTGGCAGCCGACGACACCATGTAGATAAAGCCGTCGGTATGCTCGTCGATGAAGCGGATGCGCTCCTCGCTGGTCTCGGGAGTGATGAGCATGATGACACGGATGTCGTACTTGTCTGCCACAGGCTTTATGAGGTCGAGATAGTCCTTGAAAGGAAGGTCGGGAATGATCACACCCGACACGCCCGTCTCCACACAGCGGCTGAAAAACGCCTCGTAGCCATAGTTCATGATAGGGTTGAGATAACCCATGAGGATAAGCGGAAGGCTAACCTCGTGCTTGATGGCTTCGAGCTGGCTGAACAGTGTGGACAGCGTCATGCCGTTTTTCAGCGAGCGGGTGGCGGCGTCCTGGATGACAGGACCGTCGGCCATGGGGTCGCTGAAAGGAATGCCAACCTCTACGAAGTCGATGCCACGGCGTTCCATGGCTTTTATCACGTCGCCGGTACAGTCCAGCTGAGGACATCCGGCACAGAAATAGAGCGACAGAAACTTCTTGTCGCCCCTATTGGCGAAGAGTGAGTTTATCTTGTTCATAATTTCTATTGTTTTTTTATCATGTTTTCTTATTTTGAGCGAGTGGCTCTTTTCAGTTCTTCTACAAACACAGATAGCGCGGCGCTGTCTTTCAGTCCGGGCGACAGCTCGAAGCGGCTGTTGAGGTCGATGCCCATCAGACGCGGATGACTGAACGACGCGAGACGGAGAGCGTCGCCGGGACCAATGCCGCCGCTGAGCAAGAACGGCAAGGAGCCACGATATGATCTGAGCACGCTCCAGTCAAACTGACGTCCGCTGCCGCCCACAGTGACACATTTCGTGTCAAACAGCAGATAGTCGGCCGTGCCCTCATAGCTGGCCGCCTTCTCTATGTCGGCCTCACAGCCCACGCTGATGGCCTTCATTACCTTAGTGCTGGCAGGCAGCAGCGGGCGAAGGGCGTTGATATACGACGGCGACTCGCCGCCATGCAGCTGTATGACGTGCAGCGAACAGCCTATGACCTTCTCGCTGACCTCGTTGGCGTCCTGGTCAACAAACACGCCCACACGCGTTATCCCCTCAGGGATTGCCGCCGCAGCAGCCATGTCGCCTACAAAGCGCGACGAGCGGTTCCAGAAGATCATCCCCATCCAGTTGATGCCCGTAGCCGCCACGTGGCTGATATTTTGCTGCTCGCGCATTCCGCACACCTTGATTATCATATCGCGGAGATAAACTGGGCGAGAGCCTCGCCAGGGTTAGCCTCTTTCATAAAACACTCACCGATGAGAAATCCCTTGAACCCAGCCAACTGTAGCTGGCGGATGGTGTCGGGATGCGAGATGCCGCTCTCGCTCACCTTCACCGCGTCGGCTGGCAACTGCGAGGCGAGACGGAACGAGTTTTCCACCGAGGTGACGAAGGTGCCGAGGTTGCGGTTGTTGATGCCACACATGTCGGGGTCGAGGTCGGCATATTCCAGTTCGTTGTCGTTGTGCATCTCAAGCAGCACCTCGAGCTGCAGGTCGTGAGCCGTGCGCAACAGCCCGCGACATTCTGCCTTGGTCAGTTCGGCGGCGATAAGCAGCACTGCCGACGCGCCGCACAGACGCGCCTGAAACAGCTGATACTCGTCTATCACAAAGTTCTTGTATAGCACAGGTATGGTGACGCCAGCCTTGCGAGCCCTGACGATGAACTCGTCGCGTCCGCCGAAATACATCTCGTCGGTGAGGATGCTGACGGCAGCAGCGCCGTTATGCTGATAGGCGAGGGGAATGACTTCCGCCTGTCCGTCCTCTTTTATCCAGCCCTTCGACGGCGACTTGCGCTTAAACTCGGCTATTATGCCCGATGCCGACTGGCTGATGGCCTGTCGCATGGAAGGCACCTCGCCGCCCATGATGGCTTCCACCTGCTTGTGGATGTCGCGCTCAGACACCACGCTCTTAAACTGTTCCACCTCCTGGCGCTTGTGAGCCACTATCTCTTCAAGAATGTCTCTCATAGTCTTGCGTGTCAGCTATTGAGTTCGACAAACTTCTTGAATGTAGCCAAAGCCTTGCCGCTGTCGATAGACTCGCGTGCAATCTCGATACACTCCTCGATATCTTTCTTTCCCTTTTCGAGCACCTGGATGCCGAAAGCAGCGTTGGCCAGCACCACGTTTTTCTGTGCAGGCAAAGCGCTGTTGGCCAGCACATTGTCGAAGATCTGCTTAGCCTCCTTCTCGTCGGCACCGGCGCGCAGTTCCTCGGGTTTGATGATGTTGAAGCCAAGGTCTGAAGGCTTGAAGATGCGCTCATAGCTGTTTGTGGTGACCTTGAAGTCGCCCGTGAGCGAAATCTCGTCGTAGCCGTCGATGCTGTTGACGATGCCGTAGTCGATGCCAATCTTCTGATACACATTATTATACAGGCGCATCTGGTCGAGGTTTGCCACTCCAAGCAGCTGACACTGAGGCTTCGACGGGTTGACGATAGGGCCGAGCAGGTTGAAGCAAGTGGGAAACTGCAGCGCCTTGCGTATCGGACCCACAAACTTCATGGCTTTGGCAAAGAGTTGGGCGTGGAGATAGACGATGCCACACTCGTTGATACAGCGGTTGAGGCGGTCGATGTCGTCGGTGAACTTCACGCCGTGGTTGGCTATCACGTTAGAGGCTCCGCTGGTGCTTGTGGCGGCATAGTTGCCGTGTTTTGCCACTTTGTAGCCGGCTCCGGCGATGACGAAACACGATGTGGTGGAGATGTTGAACGTGTTCTTGCGGTCGCCGCCCGTTCCCACCACGTCGATATAGCGTTCGCAGTCGAGTGGCACTGGCACGCCCGTCTCGAGTATTCCGTCGCGGAAGCCTAACAGTTCGTCAACGGTCACTCCTCTCATCTGCAGCGCGGTGAGCAGGGCTGTGATCTGCTCGTTGGGATACTCGCTCTGTGTGATGCCGATAAGTATGTTTTTTGTCTCCTCGCGTGTCAACTCCTCGTGGTTGAGCATGCGGTTGAGGATGTCTTTCATTGTTTGCATAGTTGTGTCGATTTTTTGATGTTTATTTGAGAATGAAGTTTCTTACTATGGTCTTTCCCTCGGGCGTGAGCAAACTCTCGGGATGGAACTGTATGCCGTGGATGTCGTAATGCTTGTGGCGCAGCGCCATAATCTGTCCCTCGTCGCTCACGGCGGTGATCTCAAGGCAGGAGGGGAAGTTGTCGCGGCTCACCACCCATGAGTGGTAGCGCCCCATGGTGATGCGCTTGGGCAGATGGTCGAAGATGTAGTCGTTAGAGAACTGGGTGCCCTCGGTGGCGACACCGTGGAACACGTCGGAGAGGTTTTCGAGTTTGCCGCCAAACACCTCGCCGATGGCCTGATGGCCGAGACACACGCCGAGGATGGGCTTCTTGCCCTTGTAAGCCTTTATCACGTCGAGCAGCAGTCCTGCCTCGGAAGGGATGCCCGGTCCGGGACTGAGCACTATCTTGTCGAACGGTTCCAACTGGTTGAGCGTAAACTTGTCGTTGCGTATCACCGTCACGTCGGCACCGGTTTCTTTTATCAGGTGACTCAGGTTGTATGTAAACGAGTCGTAGTTGTCTATAATAACTATCTTGTTCATTGTCAGTCGAATAATATGAATCAGTAAATTACATCTTCTCAGCCATCATTATGGCTTTACGCAGCGCGCCGAGCTTGTTGTTCACTTCCTGCAGCTCGTAGTCCTCGTCGCTCTTTGCCACTATGCCGCCGCCAGCCTGAAACCACAGTTCGCCGTTGCGCGAGACGAAGGTGCGTATGGTGATGGCCTGGTTGAGCGAGCCGTCGAGACCGATGAAACCGATGCAGCCGCCATAAGCACCGCGATTGTGTGGCTCTATCTCGCTGATGAGCTGCATAGCCCTCACCTTGGGCGCTCCCGACAGGGTGCCGGCGGGGAAGGTGTCGATGAAGGCCTTTATGGGGTCGGCGCCGTCGTCGAGCGTACCGCTGACGCGCGATACGAGATGCACCACGTGAGAGTAGTATTGGAGGTCTTTGTAAAAGTCAACCTTCACTCCGTGGCAGTTGCGGCTGAGGTCGTTGCGCGCCAGATCGACGAGCATGACGTGTTCGGCGTTTTCCTTGGCGTCGTTGCGCAGGTATTCGGCTGCCTTGCGGTCAGCCTCTTCGTCGCCTGTGCGCCGTGTGGTGCCGGCTATTGGGTCGATATACGCCTTCCTGCCTTCTATGCGGCAGTGTGTTTCGGGCGAGGAGCCGAAGATGCGGAAGCCGCCGAAGTCAAAGTAGAAGAGGTAAGGCGAGGGATTGATGGAGCGCAGCGCTCGATAGAGCTTAAAGTCGTCGCCCTCGTAGTGCTGGATGAAGCGGCGTGCGATGACTATCTGGAACACGTCGCCCCTGAGGCAGTGCTTTATGCCGCGGCGTATGTTGGCCTTGTGCTCCTCGTCGGTGAGCGGCGAGGTGGTGTCGCCCACGGGATGGAAGTCGTAGGCATGCACGTTGGCTTTGTTCATCTGCCGGTAGATGTCGTCGAGTGCGCTTTCTTCGCCGAGCGTGACGATGGTGAGCTTATTGTTGAAATGATCAAACACGATGATGTCTCTGTAGAGGATGTACATCATGTCGGGTGCATCGTTCTTTTCCATCGTGGTGTCCTTGACGGCGATGTCCTCAAAGTAGCGAACAGCATTAAACGATGTGTAGCCGTAAAGTCCACAGTATGAAGCGTATTCTCCTTCTACCTTAAAGCGAGAGATGAAGGCGTTGATGGCCTTGTCTGAGCGGTAGTCGCGGTTCACCTCGTGGCGTGTGGTGTCGCCGTTGGGGAAGGTGCAAATGGCCTCGCCATGACTGATGGCTACCGACGCTATCGGGTTGATGCCGATAAACGAGTGGCTGTTGTTCGAGTCGTGATAGTCAGAACTCTCCATGAGTGCGCTCTGCGGATAGATGTCCCTGAGTCGCATGTATATGCCCACCGGAGTGTAGAGGTCGGCGAGCAGTGTGCGCGATGATGTCTTGTAGTTAAAAGTTTCCATATTCTCCTGCCATTTCTTTGTGAGACAAATATGTTTCCACGTCCTTGTCGCCTCGTCCGCTGACGGTGAGCACGACCACATCGTCGGCGTTGAACTTCATCTTTGGCAGCACTCCTAAAGCGTGTGCGCTTTCGAGGGCGGGGATGATGCCTTCGGTGCGTGTCAGTTCGTACGCCGCCTTCACGGCCTCGTCGTCGTTGATGGAATAGACGGTGGCGCGGTGTTGCGACGCGATGTTGGCGTGCATAGGTCCGATGCCAGGATAGTCGAGTCCGGCAGAGAGGCTCTCAGCCTCGATGATCTGTCCGTCGGGAGTCTGCATGACGAGTGTTCTTGATCCGTGCAGGATGCCGAGTCGTCCGGCATGAATGGTGGCGGCAGTGTGTCCTGTCTCCACACCCTGTCCGCCGGCTTCTGCCAGGACAATCTTCACGCGCTCGTCGTCGATATAGTGGTAGATGGTGCCAGCAGCATTAGAGCCGCCGCCCACGCAAGCGATGAGATAGTCGGGATAGTCGCGTCCTGTCTTCTCTTCGAGCTGCTCTTTTATCTCTTTCGAGATGATGCTCTGCAGACGTGCCACGAGGTCGGGGTAGGGATGAGGTCCAACGGTGGAGCCTATTATATAAAAGGTGTCTTGTGGATGGCAGCACCAGTCGCGTATCGCCTCGTTGGTGGCGTCTTTGAGGGTCCAGTTGCCTGTCTTCACTGGTCTCACCTCTGCACCGAGCATCTTCATGCGTTCCACGTTAGTGTGCTGTCGTTCCACGTCGAGTGCTCCTTGATACACCACACACGGCATGTCCATCAGCGCACACACTGTGGCCGTCGCCACGCCGTGCTGTCCGGCTCCGGTCTCTGCTATGATGCGTTTCTTTCCCATTTTCTTTGCCAGCAGTATCTGTCCGATGGTGTTGTTTATCTTGTGCGCTCCCGTGTGGTTGAGGTCTTCGCGCTTGAGGTAGAGGCGGCAGCCGTAGCGCTCGCTCATCCTCTTGGCGAGGTAGAGGGGCGACGGGCGTCCCACATAGTCGCGCAGCAGCGACATGTACTCGTCCTGAAACTCTTTCGACTCGAGAATGTCGAGATATTCCTCTCTCAGTTTCTCCACTGTGGCATAGAGTATTTCCGGCACATACGATCCGCCGAAATCTCCGTAGAATCCATTTTCGTCAACTAAAAACGATTTCTTCATCTTTTCTATTTTTTTGTGTTATTATTCTTTTTTTAAAAACAAACAAGGCTCATCGCGTTTAACGATGAGCCTTGTGTTATTTGTCCTTTATACAATACACAGCTTCGTGTCCCGCGATTATTTGAATCTCGAGCCGCGCCACCACCATGATGTTGTATTGTACAGACTGTTCATAATTATTTTTTTGTTTTTATTGTTTAACCGCTGCAAAAGTACACAAATTACTTGAAACTCCAAACAAAAAGTGACTTTTTTTTGTGTTTTACTATGAAAAAAGTTGTTTTCGTGTCTTTTTTCTGTCTTTTTATCAGCTTTTCCTATATTTTGGACGTGTTATTTCATGAATAAGTATTCCTACATTTTAGACGTGTTATTTCATGAACACGTATATCCCGTCGTTGCCTATTGTCTGCTGATGGGTAAGATAAGTGATGACGTCAGCCACCGTCTCGAGCGGGATGTCGGTATCGCACAGCTCGGCTATGTCGTGTCTCTTCTTGTCAGCCAGCTTTGCCATGACCATGTCGTATGCCTCCATCCATTTCTCCGTCTTCTTCTCCTGTGGCTTTTTCGCCGAGCACACGTCGCAGACGCCGCAATCCTCTTTCTTCGTCTCGCCGAAATATGCCAGTAGCTGTCGGCTGCGGCATGTGGAGGCGTCTTGTGCGTATTTCAGCACGGCGTCGATACGTTCGGCGGCTTTCATATACATCACTTCATACACCTCTTTGGGGATAGTGATGCGGTGTCCGTCTTCCCGGCGCTGAGTGAAGCGCAGGTGCGGGATGTGTTTCTGAGGGATGTAGTTGAGGATATTCTTGTCGTCGAGACCTTTCAGCAGCAGATACACCTCTCGTTGTTCCATGCCAAGGATGGAGGCGAGATCAGCCTCGTTGATAAATGTCCACGTGCAGAACAGTCCTGGATATTTGCGCAACATGGTCTCTATCAGGAGGTCTTCTTTCTGACTGTTGTTGCGCAGGCGGTAGAGGTCGTCGCGTTCGAGGGCGAACATCACCCGCGAGGCATAGTCGTCGTTTTCTGTATAAGCCACATATCCCGACTGCATGAGGATTTTAATTGCTGAGAGTGTGTCTTCTGGCATGTGGCGATATGTGCGGCAAAACTTGTTGATGTCGAACTCGAAGTTACAGTTATAGCCGTCGCCCACGGCAATCTGGTAGAAGTAAGCCAGCTCGTTATACACCTGCCTGATGAAGTCTTTCTCGGGAAAAGAGTGTCTGAGCTGCATGAGGAGACGTTTCCTGTCGTCGTCGTTGTAGATCATCACGGCATAAGCTTTCTTGCCGTCGCGTCCAGCACGTCCTGCTTCCTGGAAGTATGCTTCGAGGCTGGCGGGACTGTTTTTGTGTATCACCAGTCTCACGTCGGGTTTGTCGATGCCCATGCCGAAGGCGTTGGTGGCCACCATGGTAGTGATGTCGCCTCTCTTCCATGCTTCCTGCCGTTGGTTTTTGTCCACGTCGTTGAGTCTGGCGTGATAGGAAGTGGCTGAGATGCCGTTTTGCGTGAGGTAGTCAACCAGCTCGTCGCAGTCTTTTCTCTTCTGCACATACACTATCGAGCTGCCTCCCACCTTATTTAATAATGTTCTTATGTCCTCCAGCCTGTTTGCGGCATGAAAAACCATATAGGCGAGGTTGGCTCTAAGGAAGCTCATGCGGAACACGTTCTTCTCCTTGAATCCCAACTGCACCTGTATGTCTTCTATCACGGCAGGCGTGGCTGTGGCGGTAAGTGCGAGGACGGGAGTGTCGGGGAAGAGCTTGCGGAAGAGCGCAATCTTCAGATACGACGGACGGAAGTCGTAGCCCCATTGCGTGATGCAGTGCGCCTCATCGACGGTGATGAAGCTGATGCGGGCGTGTCTTATCTTGGCGATGAAAAATTCGGAGGTGAGTCGTTCGGGCGAGACATAGAGCAACTTGTAGGCACCGAAGATGCAGTTCTCGAGCGTCATCAGTATCTTGTCGTTGGTCATGCCGGAATATATTGCCGCCGCTTTGATGCCACGTCGCCGCAGGTTCTCCACCTGGTCTTTCATCAGTGCAATGAGAGGCGTGACAACGAGGCACAAGCCTTCAGAAGCCAGTGCGGGCACTTGAAACGTTATCGACTTTCCGCCTCCTGTAGGCATCAGGCCGAGGGTGTCGCGTCCCTGTCCGATGCTCTCGATGATGTCGAGTTGTATGCCGCGGAAGTCGTCGTAGTGCCAATATCTCCTCAGTATCTCGCGATAATTATCTTTCATTGACTTCGTCGATTCGTTAGCTTTTCACATTTCACACTTCATTGACTTCGTCGATTCGTTAGCTTTTCACATTTCACACTTCATTGACTTCGTCGATTCTTTACCTGCACTCGGGATAGCTCGAGCGAGCTCGGTTCTCCTCTCGTTTGCAAAAGAATTCTTCATTCTTCATTCCCCGAAGGTTTGATATCTTCTATTTGAAGTTGAATTTCGCCGTGCTTATAAGCGTTTTCCTCTATGGTGTAAACGATGTCGAAGCTGCGTTTGCTCTTGATAAACAGAGCCGAACTGCTTTGTCCGAAGGCGATGCCGTTCATCACGTTGCTCGACTTGCTGTCAACGAGTTCGAGTTTGATGTGTTCCTGCATCTTTCCCACCACCTTGCTTGTGCCGTAGTCATACACGTTGTGAGTGCAGAACAGCGGTTTGGGGTTGAACGGACCGTGAGGCGCAAATTTCTTCAGGTCTGTAAGCATCTTCTTGGTGATGTCCTTGAAGTCTATCTCTTCCTCAATATCGAGTAGGGCTTGAGTCTGTTCTGGCTGGATGTGATTGTTGACATATGCTTGAAACCGCTTGCTGAAGGCGGGGATATTCTCTTTCTTCATCGACAGTCCGGCGGCGTAAGTGTGTCCGCCGAAGTTTTCGAGAAGGTCGCGGCAGCTCTTTATGGCGTCGTAGATGTCGAATCCCGCCACGCTGCGTGCCGATCCCGTTGCCATGCCATCGACAATGGTGAGCACCACTGTTGGACGGAAGTAGAGCTCGGTGAGTCGTGAAGCCACGATGCCTATGACGCCTTTTTTCCAGTTTTCGCCATAGAGCACTATCGACGAGAGATGCTGCTGGTTTTCAAGCTTTTCCACGATTTGGTTAGCTTCTTCCGTCATCTGCTTGTCGATATCCTTTCTCAGTTCGTTGTATCCGTTTATCTGACTTGCCTGCAGCAGTGCCGTCTTTAAGTCGCGTTCCACGAGCAGGTCAACAGCTTCCTTGCCGTTTTGTATTCTTCCGGATGCGTTGATGCGTGGTCCGATTTTAAACACTATATCGCTCATGGTGAGTTCCCTTCCCGCGAGTCCGCATATCTTGATGATAGCTTTCAGTCCCACCGACGGGTTTTGGTTCAGCTGCTTCAGTCCGTGGAAAGCCAACGTGCGGTTTTCGCCTGTCACGGGCACAATGTCTGACGCGATGCTGATGGCGCAGAAGTCGAGTACGGGCATGAGTCGTGAGAACGGGATGCCATTGTTTTTAGCGAAAGCCTGCATAAACTTAAATCCCACGCCACATCCAGAGAGGTGGTGGAACGGGTATGTGGAGTCTTTTCGCTTCGGGTTGAGTATGGCAACGGCTGGCGGCATCTCGTCGTCGGGGACGTGATGGTCGCAGATGATGAAGTCAATGCCGAGCTTCTTTGCATAAGCTATCTCGTCTATGGCTTTTATGCCACAGTCGAGAACTATGATTAGTTTTACACCTTTTTCCTTTGCTTCGTCGATGCTTTTGCGGCTCACTCCGTAACCCTCGTCGTATCGGTCTGGTATATAGTATTCGATATTGGAGTAGAACTGTTGCAATACCTTATACACCAGTGCGACGGCAGTGCATCCGTCCACGTCGTAGTCGCCATAGACCATGATGCGTTCCTTACGTCCCATGGCGTCGTTGAGTCGGTCAACGGCGATGTCCATGTCGTTCATGAGGAACGGGTCGATGAGTTCGCTCAGCATCGGTCGGAAGAAGCGTTTGGCAGCCGATTCTGTCTTTATGCCTCTTCTTATGAGCAGGTCGGCAAGTATCGGGCTCATTCCGATCTTGTCTGCCAGCTCCTTAGCTGCCTGCTTTCTTTCGGATGATGGTGTTTCTATGTTCCATTTGAAATGCATTTATATTGTTTTTTTATTTTCTTCTTCAGTGCAAAACGTACGTATAGGTACATTTTGGCGTGTAAAGTTACGAATAATATTTAATATAAAAGCAAGATCCCCCGCTTTTTTTTGTTTTTTTAATGAAGGGAAGTAGATGATGAGTCAATGATGGGTTTATGATGAGTTTATGATGAGTTTATGATGAGTAAATGATGGGTCAATGATGAGTTTATGATGAGAAAATAAGAAGAGTGAAGAAATCATCGTTCTTCACTCTTCGAAATATATCTTTGATAATAGCTTATTCAATCTTGATAATAGCTTATTCAATCTTGATTACAGCTTATCCAATAACTGTTTATTCAATCTTAGATACCGAGTTTCTTTCTGATATCCTTTGGTATGGCGTTTTTGTTTACCATGAAGTCCATGGTGTTGTCAGCGATGAAGGCTTTGGTCATGTACCAAATACCCTTATAGTCGCCGGTTTCGCCCCATGAGTTTTTCACCATATAGTATTCTTTGCCGTTTTGGTCTTTGGCGATGCCGTAGATGAGCATGCCGTGGTCGTCGGTGAGTTCCCAGTTGTCGTAGCGTTGCTGGCGGCGTTCCTGTGTAGGTGTGATTTCAGGCACGGTGCATCCGAGCGAGTCGATGAGAGCTGTCTTTTTGGATTTCTCCAGTCTCATCCATTTTGCCATGTCGCTGCCCTGCAAGCTTTCCATTTCCTTCACGTCGTAGGCATAAGCGAGTCCCTTGCGTGTGAATCCTTCTTCGCTCACGTCGCCTCCCCATGCGATGGTGTAGCCCTCGTTGATGGCGTTGTCAATCACGCGCATCATCTCGTCCATTGGCAGGTTCCAAGATAGTGGGTTGCGCCAGTTGTCCTGCACTTCCACAGCGAAGCGTGTGTAGAATGGGTGGTGAGTGTAAGAGGTGATGGTCACATAGTCGTCGAGGTTGATGCCGAGGCTTTGCACGAACGACTGTGGGGTGTACTGTTTGCCTTCGTAGGTGAATGTGTCAGGGCACTTGCCGAGGTAAGCGTCGAGGATGCCCTGCAGTCCCACCTTCCACTGTGACGACAGTTTCTTGTGGTCGCCCTTAGCTACGGCAGCCACGTATGGTTCCATGAGGGCGAAGAACTCGTTGAAGTTGTTGAGCGAGTCGCCGTAAAGCGAGCCTGGGAAAGGCATTGCGTCTTCTGGGCAGATGCCGTAGTGCTGCATGCAGTAGAGTGGGTCGTAGCAAGAGCCTCCTTGCGAGAACTGGCAGTCGCCGTGCAGGCGGACTACCTGTACTGCGCGATCCATATAAGTCTTGTTGGCTACAAACGACTCGCAGAGGTCGTATGTCTTGCCGGTTTTCTTGAGTATCTCAGCTTCGAAGTAGCTGAGTGTGGAGTAGTCCCAGCACGTGCCGCTCCTGTTTTGGTCTTTGATACTTGTGATTTTGTTTTCTTTTATGGTGGTGAACACGGGCTTGTTTTTGTTCTCACCATTTTTCTTTTCTTCTGCGCTTGCTCCCAGTGTAAGAAGGGCAGCGAGCGAAAGCAACATGATTTTCTTCATTTTTAATAATGTAATTTAATAATGTAATTTTTATTGTTTTGATCGTTTTTTTTTCCGGGTTTTCCGGGTTTCCCGGGTTTTCCGGAGTTTCCGGGGCTTCCGGGTTTTCCGGGTTTTCCAGGTTTTCTGGAGTTTCCGGGTTTTCCAGGTTTTCCGGAGTTTCCGGGTTTTCTGGAGTTTCCGGGTCTTCTGGAGTTTCCGGGTTTTCCGGAGTTTCCGGGGCTTCCGGAAGTATTACTCTCTATATTCCTCTATATACGCTTCCACGTCTTTTGGGTGGTAAGGGATGCGTTTGTTTCCTAAGAAGCGGCAGCCGTTGGGGGTGATGAGGATATCGTCTTCAAGGCGGATGCCACCGAAGTCCTTATAGGTCTCGATCTTATCGAAGTTAAGGAAGTCGGCGCAGTGTCCGCTGTCTCGCCATTCGTCGATGAGCGAGGGGATAAAGTAGATACCTGGTTCGTCGGTCATCACGAAGTTTTCTTGCAGTCGGCGTCCCATGCGTAGGCAGTTGGTGCCAAACTGTTCGAGGTTTGGCTGTGTCTCCTCGTCAAATCCCACGTAAGTCTGTCCAAGGCCTTCCATGTCATGTACGTCCATACCCATCATGTGTCCCAGTCCGTGAGGCATGAACATGGCGTGAGCGCCAGCCTTTACGGCCTCTTCGGTGTCGCCCTTCATCAGTCCGAGTTCCTTGAGTTTGTCTGTCATCATACGGCATATGTTGAGATGCACGTCCATCCATTTCACTCCGGGCTTAGCCACCTCAATGGCGTAGTCGTGACATGCTTCTACGATGGAGTATATCTCCAGTTGCCGTTGTGTGAACTTTTTTGCTACGGGGAATGTTCGAGTGTTGTCAGAGCAGTAGTCGTTGAGTTCGCATCCGCAGTCGCAGAGTGCCAGTCTGCCCTCTTGCAGCACGTCGAGTCGTGGTATGCCGTGCATTATTTCTCCATGCTGGCTGAAGATGGTGGGGAAGCTGTTTTTTGACGCGTGTGAGAGTGCGACGCTGTCTATGATGCCTCCCACGTATTTCTCTGTCAGTCCGGCCTTTGTCACTCTCATGGCTGTGGTGTGCATGAGATATCCCACGTCGCACGCTTTCTCTATGGCCTCTATTTCTTGAGGTTCTTTAGTGGCGCGTTGTTTCACTACAGCCATTATCAGCTCGAGCGATGCCTCCTTGCGCTGTTTGCTTGGGTGTATGCCGGTGAGGTCCATTATCTGTATCATTGTGTCGTGGCGGTATGGAGGCAGGAAGTGTATCTTGCGTCCTTTGCTGGCCGCCTCGTCACAGATGTTTTTCAGTTCTTTCATTGGCGCAGAGTCAGCGACGCCTACTTCTGCGGCGAGTTCAGCCACGCTGTCAACGGATCCGTACCATACGATGTCC
Organism: Prevotella sp. P5-92; assembly: GCF_002251245.1. GTDB lineage: Bacteria > Bacteroidota > Bacteroidia > Bacteroidales > Bacteroidaceae > Prevotella. Next base: position 34,256 of record NZ_NPJG01000074.1, on the reverse strand, counting down.
TCTATGTCGATGTCGTTGCCGATAAGCATCTCGCGGTTGTTGTCAACATCGACAACTCCTACGAGGCCATCTCTATGCTGTCCGAAATAATAGAGAAACGACGAGTCTTGACGGAATGGATAGTAAGTGTTGTTTGGATAGTTCATCGGCGACTCGTTGTTGCCGAAGAACAGGATGACGCCGCTTTTGACGAGTTTTTTTAACTCGGCGCGACGGTTAATATAGGTTTCTCTGCTAAACATTTTTGTTAATTTTTAGTGAATTATTATTCATTTTGAAGCAAAGGTAGTGGTTTTTTGTGAAAAAGCAGTATCTTTGCACTGTTTTTTTAATATTTATAGGCTATAATTATGGTAATTAACAGAAAAACGGGGCTTGTACTTGAGGGTGGAGGCATGAGAGGCGTGTTTACGAGTGGTGTTCTCGACGCGTTTATGAAGCATCAGCTGTACTTCCGTTATGTGGTGGCGGTGTCGGCTGGGGCTTGCAATGGTCTGTCGTATGCCAGCCATCAGCCGCGTCGTGCCCGTTTGTCGAATATCGACATGCTTGTGAAGTATGACTATCTCAGTTTGAAGCATCTCATCCGTCAGGGTTGTATCTTTGATCCCGAACTGCTATACGACCGTTTTCCCAACGAGCTTATTCCATACGACTATGATACATATTTCTCTAACGACATGACTTTCGAGATGGTCGTGACCAACTGTCTTACTGGTCGTGCCGAGTATCTGGAGGAGCACGAGGGCAATCGCCAGCGTCTTCTCGACATCTGCCGTGCGAGCAGCAGTCTGCCTTATGTCAGCAAGATAATCGATGTTGATGGGTCGCTTTATCTCGACGGAGGCATTGTCGATAGTATTCCCGTGATGCGTGCCATAGAGACTGGGCATGAGCGCAATGTGCTTGTGCTTACTCGCAACCGCGGTTATCGCAAGACGGGTCGCGACCTTAAGATTCCACCTTTTATATATAGGCGTTATCCCCGCTTGCGAGTGGTGCTCAGCAGGCGTATCAAGGAGTATAACCGCCAGTTGGAGATGGTGGAGCAGATGGAAGCTCGCGGCGAGGTGTTGTGCATACGTCCCGAGCGTCCGTTGGAGGTGGACCGTATAGAGAAAGACCCCGTGAAGCTCGAAGCCCTTTATGAGGAAGGTTTCCGTCTGGGCGACGAGTTCTGCGAGAGTTACCTGTCAGAGTGAATCTGCTGGCAGGTAATTTTTTTTATGACAAAGTCAGCAGTTGTTTTTTTATGACAAAGTCAGCAGTTATTCTTTGAGCAGGTCGGGTCTGAGTCGCTTGGTGCGTTCCATGGCCTGGTCAAACTCCCATTGCTTTATTTTTGCCTCGTTGCCGCTGAGCAGAATCTCCGGCACCTTCCATCCTTTGTAGTCTGCGGGGCGTGTATAGATAGGAGCTGAGAGCATATCGTCCTGGAAGCAGTCAGACAGTGCACTTTGTTCGTCGCCTATCACTCCCGGCACCACGCGCACTATGGCGTCAGCCATCACCGCGGCTGCCAGTTCGCCTCCCGTGAGCACGTAGTCGCCTATGCTTATCTCCCTTGTTATGAGGTGTTCTCGTATGCGGTGGTCGATGCCCTTATAGTGTCCGCAGAGTATTATCAGGTTTCCCTTCAGTGAGAGGTCGTTGGCAATATGTTGGTCAAACTTCTCTCCGTCGGGCGAGGTATATATCACCTCGTCGTATTCGCGTTCAGCTTTCAAGGCTGAGATGCAACGGTCGATAGGTTCGCATTGCATCACCATACCTGCAAATCCGCCGTAAGGATAGTCGTCCACGCGACGCCATTTGTCGAGTGTGTAGTCGCGGAGGTTGTGCAGGTGGATCTCCGCCAATCCTTTTTTCTGTGCCCTTGCGAGTATCGACTCGTGTACGAATCCCTCTATCATTTCGGGCAAAACTGATATAATGTCTATTCTCATGTGTGCAAAAGTACAAAAAAAATGAATACCTCACCTCTTCTTTGATGCTAAAAAATATTAAACGTGGTGTCATACCGTCATATCCCCCTATTAGGAAAGCAGCAGAACGGCTGGTTAGTTGCCGTCATATCGCTTGGGTGAAGAGGCTTCAGAAGGCCCAATCAGCCGACTGCTGAATACCCGTTTCAGAAGACATGTGGATACTCGTGTGTCACGGTCGTACCACAGCTATGGAACAGTCGTGATAATAGCTATGGAACAGTCGTGATAATAGGTGTGGAACAGTCGTGACACTATCCGTGGTACTACCATGACTCACGAAGTCTTTTTTTTATAGCAACGTTGAGGAAGCGGTAAGTGGAAGACTGTAACTGGCATAAAAAAGACGGCGCTGAGGCAATTGCCTTGGCGCCGCTATGTTTATATCATGTTCTTTAGCATCGACAGGTTTTTCTTTAGCATCAGAAGCCAGGGAAGGATGTAGTGACGGGCTTTATTGCCATACACTCCATCTCGATGAGCCATCCCGGCCTGCATACGGGAGCAAGTAGGATGACCTTTGGGATGTCGGGGAATCGCTCGCTGATGATGCTGTTGACTATGGTGTAGTCGGCCGTGTCGCGTATATATATAATAAGGTGGCAGACATCTGAGAAATCGCAACCGGCTTCAGCAAGCAACACCTCAACATTCTCCGTCATGCGATGTGCCTGACTGACTATGTCGCCAGGATGCATGATGCGGCCTTTGTTGTCGATGCTTGCGGTGCCAGAGATAAACACGTGGCGACGGTCGCCGTAGTCAACCATGGTGCCTCGCTCGAAGCTCACACCGTAGTCGCTGGTGCGGTTGAGATGAGTGGGTGCATAGAGCCACGACACCTGTTCGGGCAGGATGCCGCTGATGGCATAGGAATCCATAAGTACGAGTACGTCGCTCTCAGCTCCCCGTCCGCCGATGCCAGTGCTGGCGATGAAGTGGGTGTCGGAGGTGAGTCCCTGGGTGAAGAAAGCCCTGTTGCGGGCATTGACCACACCGGCATAGTTCAGGTCAACGTCGTTGACGAAGAACCATGTGCGTATGCAGTTGTCGCGTAGCGTACACTGTTCTTTAGCGAGTTGCGTGACATACTCGTTGAAGAGCAGTCGCGTCTGATATTCTGAGTTTTTCGCCGTGTTGCGTGCTCCTCCGCCCCACAGGTGTCTGTAGGCAGAGTGGCTAACGGCATACAGTCCGCTCTCTGACGTGGTGACGGTGATGTCGGTAGCGAGGTAGCACCATAGTGCTACTTTGGTGCCATCGAGAGGTGGTTGCTGTACGGCGGAGACTGCACAGTGTGACGCTTCCGTCTCGGTGGCATGTACGAGGTCGGCCTGGTTGGCGGCGTCGCTGAGGAAGTAGCGTTTGAATACGGGCACGAACGACGGCAGTTCGCTTGACGTGACGAAGGCGAAGGCCTTTGTCAGCGCATCGAGCTGTAGATGATATGGCAGGGTGGGGCATGAGACGTGAATCATCACGTGTGCTTCCTTTACCCCTTTGCCGTCGTCGTAGATAAATGTCTCTATGACGGTGTCGTTATAAGTGATTTTTTGAGTCATTAGCAATAGTTTCGTTACTTGTTCTTCCGCGCAAGGCACTTGTTACTTATTCTTCCGCGATAAGTCCTTTCAGCTTAGGCAATGAGAGATGGTATCTTACTGCGAGGAACCTGATGAGGCATGTGATGGAGAAGCTGACGATCACCGAGAGTTCGATGCTGTTGTCGAGATACATGGTGATCCAGTAAGCCAGTCCTCCCATGAGACTTGCCATGGCGTAGATCTCCTTTCGGAAGATGACGGGTTCGTTGTTGAGCAGCACGTCGCGTATCACGCCACCCGCAGCACCGGTGATGCATCCCATGATGATAGCCACCCAGTAAGGTTGTCCCATGATGATGCTTTTTTGTATGCCGGCGATGGTGAAGAGCGCGAGTCCGAGTGTGTCGAAGACAAACCATGCGTTTTTCAGCGGTTCGATGTGTTTGGCGAATGTCACCACGAAGAGCAGTGCCAGTGCTGTGCAAAGCATGTAGAACGGGCTGGTCATCCAGAATGGTGTGGTGCCGAGCATGACGTCGCGTATGGTACCGCCCCCTATGGCCACGGCAATGCCGCAGACATATCCACCAAACCAGTCGAAGTTTTTCGCTGCAGCGTGTCTTATTCCCGAGATGGCAAAGGCGAATGTACCGAGGAACTCTATGATCTGTTGTATGGAGATATCCCAAAGAGATGTTAGCATCGTCGTCCTCTATTATTTGTTTACGACGTTGATGGGTGTTCCTTCGAGGAATGCCTTGACGTTGTTGACGGCGGTGCTCATCAGCCGTCGTCTTGCCTCAAGGCTCGCCCAGGCGATATGAGGTGTGATGAAGACATTGGGTGCGGAGAGTAGCGGGTTGTCGGCTGCTGGCGGTTCCTCGCACATCACGTCGGCGCAGTATCCTCCGAGTTGTCCGCTGTGCAGAGCCTCTGCCACATCGTTTTCGTTGACGAGTGGTCCACGTCCTGTGTTGATGATTACCGTCCCTTGTTTCATCTTGCTTATTGTCGCTGCATTGATCATCTCGGTGGTCTGTTTCAGTAGTGGGCAATGGAGCGAGATGAAGTCGCAGTTGGCATACATATTCTCCATGGTGCATTTGTGGATGCCGTCGGGCAGTTCGATAGCGCTCTTGCTTGTGACTGCATATACATTCATACCCATGGCGTGAGCTATCTCGGCCACTTTCATTCCGATTCTTCCGAGGCCAACGATGCCGAGGTTTTTTCCTGCCAGTTCGAAGAGCGGAGTGTCCCAGTAGGTGAAGTCAGGGTTGGTGCTCCACCGTCCCTTTTTGTTGAGTTCGGTGTAGTGTTCCACGCGGTTGGCGATGGCGAGCATGTGTGCGATAGTGTTTTGCGCCACGCTCTCGGTGCTGTATGCGGGGATGTTGGTGACGACGATGCCGCGGTCGCTTGCCGCCTGTGTGTCGATGACGTTATATCCGGTGGCGAGCACTCCTATGTATTTCAGGTTTTGCAGTTCCCAGATGAGTTCTGCGTTGAATACCACCTTGTTGGTGAGTATGATATCGGCCTTTTGGCATCTCAAATATACCTCGTCTTCTGCCGTACGGTCGTAGATGGTGACATCACCCAGTTGTCGTAGAGCGTCCCACGAGAGGTCGCCAGGGTTCATGCCGTAGCCATCCACTACTACTATTTTAATGTCTTTATTCATAATGCTGAGAATTTATCTTATTCAAATTTCCTTATTCCAATAGTTTTTCATTCTCTGTGCCAGGACGTCCTCGGCGGGCGAGTGTTGCGGAGTCCACAACTGTTGTCCTTGCAGTTCGTCGGGCATGTACTGTTGTGGAGTGAAGTGTCCCGGGTAGTCGTGAGGGTATTTATATCCGTCGTGGTAGCCGAGTTCTGCCATTAGTTTGGTAGGCGCGTTGCGAAGGTGTAGCGGTACCGGTTGGTTGCCTGTCTGCCTTACTACTTCGAGGGCCTTGTCTATGGCGAGGTAAGCCGAGTTGCTCTTGGGGCTGGTGGCGAGATATACGGTGGCCTCGGCCAGTGGTATGCGTCCCTCGGGCCATCCTATTTTGTTGACGGCATCAAATGCGGTGTTGGCCAGCAGCAGAGCGTTAGGGTTTGCCAGTCCAATGTCTTCCGCTGCGCTGATGACCAGTCGGCGGGCGATGAATTTCGGGTCTTCGCCTCCTTCTATCATCCTTGCGAGCCAGTAGAGGGCGGCATCGGGGTCGCTGCCTCTAATGCTTTTGATGAACGCCGAGATGATGTCGTAGTGCATCTCACCTCCCTTGTCGTAGGCAAGAGGGTTCTGTTGCAGCCGTTGTGCCACGAGGTCGTCGGTGATGACGACCTCGCCTTCTCCTTCAGAGTCGATGACGAGTTCGAGGATGTTGAGCAGTTTGCGTGCGTCGCCCCCGCTATATCTTAGCAGGGCATCGGTCTCCTTTAGTTCCACGCGTCGGTGTTTCAGTTCCACGTCTGTTGTCAGTGCCCTGTGGAGCAGGTCGAGGAGGTCGTCTTTCTCGAGCGATTTGAGGACGAAGGTCTGGCATCTCGACAGTAGTGGACGTATCACCTCAAACGACGGGTTTTCGGTTGTTGCTCCGATGAGTGTGACAATGCCCCGTTCTACGGCTCCGAGGAGCGAGTCCTGTTGCGACTTGCTGAAGCGGTGGATCTCGTCGATGAAGAGAATTGGTGAGGCCGTGTTGAAGAATCGGTTTTTCTGTGCTTTCTCTATCACTTCCCTCACGTCTTTCACTCCGCTGGTCACGGCCGAGAGTGTAAAGAACGGCACTTCGAGTTTGTTGGCTACGATTTGTGCGAGTGTGGTTTTTCCCACTCCCGGTGGTCCCCATAATATAAAAGAGGTGATGTGCCGCGAGTCGATCATCTTGCGCAGCACAGCCCCTTCGCCTACCAGGTGTCGTTGTCCTATATATTCGTCGAGCGTTCTTGGTCTCAGTCTTTCTGCCAGTGGTTGTGACATGTTTTTTAAGTTTTTGTTTACAAAGATTATGCTAAACTTTATGCTAAACTTTATGCAAAGGTTTTGCAAATGAGCGCAATGAGAGTTTACTCTCAAATTGCCGAGTGCAGCTAAACTTTATGCAAAGGTAATATAAGTTTTGAAGAATACAAAATTATTATCCCGTTTTTTTTCGTTTTTTATTGTTTGAAGGATAATAGGTGGATGCCAGTGGCGGATAAATGGTATCGAATGTTGCGGAAAAGAGAAAAAAGAGTGTGTTTTATAAAATTTATGGGTGAAAATCTTGTATATATAAAATAAAGTATATACATTTGCACGGAAAAAAAGAAATAACAAGAAAAAACTATTGCATGAAAGAAGATTCAAACAATAAGGCATTGTCCTTGAAGACACTCACAAAGAGTAACGTGTGGGACATTCAGGAGAACGATATCTTCCGCATGTTGGAAGGTGCAGAGAAAGATACAGAGGTGATTGAAAACTTGCGTCGTTATACGGATATCATCAAGGCTGCTTTCCTCCTCGAAGACCTGAAAGACGACAGCAATATTGTGAGAGGAAAATATGAGAAGATGGGCTATAAGATAGCCACGGTGGCACTCGACGAGAACACGAAGTTGACATGGGCCGTGAAGAAACGTCCCATCATGCGTGTGAGCGACCTCACCTACGAGAACATCCAGCACATCTCGGCTGCAAAGCTTGTAGAAGTGCTTGAACGCAACTTTGGCGGTGGTTGGGACTCGTTGCCACAGAGCATACAAGACATCATTGAGAGCGGATTTGACGTATCCACCACTACGCTTCCCCAGAACCGTCTGCACAAGCCGGGCGGCATGTATGAAAAGAAAGTAGCTGACGGATTCGACGTCCTCGAGGTGCCGAAGGGCACATGGGTTGAGGCTATCTTCGTAAAGGTGAAACCGCAGAAGGAGAAGCTGCGTATGCAGTTTCAGAGTCACAGCGACAACGAAGAGGAAGACGACCTGCCTATCGACGACTATAAGAACCACGATGACGACGACGAGATTGTCGAGCCGACCGACTTCAGCGATGAGGATCTCAACGAGGACAACTATCGCACCACGTTTGTCATCGAATCCGATCCCGATGAGGAGGCAGGGTCGCTTGAAGACTATGTGGATGAAGAATAGTGACGAGTTTGAACTGACGAGTTTGAGCTGACGAGTTTGAGCTGACGAGCTTGAGCTGACGAGTTTGAGAGCTCGAAGACAAACTAATTGTTTTGTTGTCAACTATCACTTGACGGTCATATGGAAGCAACCTTGCTTCACCTCATATTTAATAAGGCAGCGATTATCCTGACGGAAGTCGCGTAGAACCTCGGAGAGAACCCATTTGAGAGTGTCGTTTCTTACGGCGCGTCGTCGGGGACCTTCGGGGTCTTCTATTGTCATATAGCGGTTGTAGCACACATCGATGGTGGTGCCATAGAGATGGCAGCTGTTTTCGGTGGCGTTTTGGTTGCGGTTGCGGAGTTTCACCACGTCGTCTTTTGTGCGCATCACGCTCGTTACGATGATCTTATGTAGCGGTATGCCCTTGACATAGAGGCTGTCGAAAAAAGCCGCCCCGATGTCGTGGAGCAGCAATGCCGCCTTTGGCACGAGATAAGGAATGCTGCTATTGAGCTTGTCGATATGGAAATATGGACTGGCTCCCACATACACCAGCTCTTTCATCCTCTTTTCCGCCTCCTCGCGGTTTTTCACAGGCGACACGCCATGCTTGGTGGCAGCCGCCATCTGCACGTCGTTCATGTCGGGAAATGTGTTCTTGAAAGAGGGGACGCTGTAAATGGGGTGGGGAGTGGTGGTTGAGGGGAGCGGGTTTCTCGGGAGGGCCGGGTTGTCCGGGTTGTCCGGGTTGTCCGGGTTGTCCGGGTTGTCCGGGTTTCCCGGATTGTCCGGGTTTTCCGGGTTTTCCGGGTTTTCCGGATTGTCCGGAGATACTGTAGATGCGGTAGTGGTTTCGGAAGGGCTGTCGGCCCCGATGTCGTTGCCGCCGATCTTAAATCCGAATCTAACTGCTGCGAGCACTGCTACGATGGCAAAAAAGCCCTTAATATATGTGTTCTTTTTCATTGATGCTACTTTTTTGTGCAAAATTACAAAAAAACATCGTAATTAGAGCACTTTATTGAAAAAGTTTCTGTAATTTTGCACGTGAATTTTAAAAAGAGATAGAAATTGACATAAAAACATATCTGGAAGGAGATAGTAATTGACATAAAACATATATAAAAAAGTAGAAATTGACAGAGAAACATATAGTACTTGAGGACATAGACCCCGTGATTTTCTACGGTGCAAACAATGTCCACTTGCAGATGATAAAGGCATTGTATCCTAAGTTGAGGATAGTGGCACGTGGAAATGTCGTCAAGGTTCTTGGCGACGAGGAACAGATGTGTGCCTTTGAAGACAATATAGAGATGCTGAGAAAGCATGTACTGAAATTCAACTCGCTAAAAGAGGAAGACATTCTCGACATAGTGAAGGGGAAACGCACCAAGGACGAGCTGCCCGAGGGAGTGCTCCTCTACAGCATGGCAGGACGGCCCGTGAAGCCACGTACTGAAAACCAGCTACAACTCGTAAATGCCTTTAACAACAACGACATGGTTTTTGCCGTAGGACCGGCAGGCACGGGAAAGACCTATCTGAGCATAGCCCTTGCCGTGAAGGCATTGAAGGAAAAGACCATAAAGAAGATTATACTCAGCCGTCCGGCAGTGGAAGCAGGCGAGAAGCTCGGCTTCCTCCCCGGCGACATGAAAGACAAGATAGACCCATATCTCCAACCACTCTACGATGCTCTTGAGGATATGTTGCCACAGGCCAAGCTGCAGGAGATGATGGAGAAGCACGTCATCCAGATAGCCCCGTTGGCATTCATGAGAGGACGCACGCTGAGCGACGCTGTGGTGATTCTCGACGAGGCTCAAAACACCACCTGTGCCCAGATACGAATGTTTCTCACCCGCATGGGTTGGAACACGAAGATGATCATCACCGGCGACATGACACAGATAGACCTTCCGAGGGAACAGAAGAGTGGTCTGAAAGAAGCCCTCGGCATCCTCACCGGAATAGAAGGTATAGGAGTGGTGGAGCTGACGAGAAAGGACATTGTGAGACACAAGCTCGTGACGCGTATCGTCAATGCGTTTGAGAGACATGACAAAGAGGTAATGAAAATAAATACATAAGATATGAAAACGTTAACAAAGACAGAATTCAATTTCGAAGGACAGAAAAGCGTTTACCACGGAAAGGTACGCGACGTGTACAACATCAACGACGACGTCATGGTGATGGTCGCAACAGACCGCATCTCAGCCTTTGACGTCATCTTGCCAAAGGGAATCCCATTCAAGGGACAGGTGCTCAACCAGATAGCGGCAAAGTTTCTCGATGCTACGAGCGACATTTGTCCTAACTGGAAACTCGCCACTCCCGACCCGATGGTGACAGTGGGTCTGAAGTGCGAGGGCTTCCGTGTGGAGATGATCATCCGCGGTTATCTCACCGGTTCGGCATGGCGCGACTATCAGAAAGGATGCCGCGAGATATGTGGCGTAGCTCTGCCTGAAGGAATGCGCGAGAACGAGCGTTTCCCAGAACCCATCATCACCCCGACGACCAAGGCCGATGAAGGTCACGACCTGAACATCTCAAAGGAAGAGATCATTGCCCAGGGTCTCGTCAGCGCAGAGGACTATGCCGTGATGGAAGACTACACACGCCGTCTTTTCGCCCGCGGACAGGAGATTGCAGCAAAGCGTGGCCTTATCCTTGTAGATACCAAGTATGAGTTTGGCAAGCGTGACGGCAAGGTATATCTCATCGACGAAATACACACACCAGACTCCAGCCGCTACTTCTACGCTGAAGGCTATGAAGAGAGATTTGAGAAGGGCGAGGCACAGCGCCAGCTCTCGAAAGAGTTTGTGCGCCAGTGGCTTATAGAGCACAACTTCATGAACGAGCCCGGACAGCAGATGCCAGAGATCACCGACGAATATGCTGAGAGCGTGAGCGAGCGCTACATTGAACTCTATGAGCATATCACCGGTGAGAAGTTTAACAAGGCTGAGGTAGAAGGAGATATCGCTTCACGTATAGAGAAAAACGTGTCGGAATATCTGAAAAAATGAGTTGACAAGTTGACGAGTTAACGAATTGACAAGTTGACGAGTTGATTCTGTTCAGTTGACAAGTTGACGAGTTGATTCTGTTCAGTTGACGAGTTGACGAGTTGTTTGTATTGGATGGAAAAACTCGTATAGTTGTCAACAAAGAAAAAAGAACACTAAACATATATTGTAGATATGATAAAAATAACTTTTCCCGACGGATCTGTTCGCGAATACGAACAGGGCGTCACAGGACTCCAGATTGCCGAAAGCATCTCACCGGCTTTGGCACGCGACGTCATTGCTTGCGGAGTGAATGGTGAGACCGTTGAACTCAATCGCCCTATTAATGAAGACTCGAAAGTGCAGCTTTACAAATGGGACGACGAAGAAGGCAAGCACGCCTTCTGGCACACATCAGCCCACCTCCTTGCCGAGGCACTGCAGGAGTTGTATCCTGGCATCCAGTTCGGCTTTGGACCAGCCATCGAGAACGGATTCTTCTACGACGTGCTGCTCAAGGATGGCGAGTCGATAAAAGAGGCCGACTTCCCTAAGATTGAGGCAAAGATGAAAGAGCTTGCCGGTAAGAAAGAGCCCGTGGTACGCAAAGAGGTGTCGAAGGCCGACGCGCTGAAGGAGTTTGGCGCAGCCGGACAGACCTACAAGTGCGAACACATAGACCAGGATCTTGAGGACGGCACTATCACCACCTATACACAGGGTGCGTTTACCGACCTCTGTAAGGGTCCGCACTTGCTCAACACTGGTGCCATCAAGGCTATCAAGCTCACCAATGTGGCCGGTGCTTTCTGGCGTGGCGATGCCACCCGCGAGCAGATGCAGCGTCTTTATGGCATCACATTCCCCAAGAAGAAGATGCTCGACGAGTATCTCGTCATGATTGAAGAGGCAAAGAAGCGCGACCACCGAAAGATAGGCAAGGATATGGAGCTCTTCATGTTCTCAGACAAGGTGGGCAAGGGTCTGCCAATCTGGCTGCCGAAGGGCACCGAGCTTCGCCTTCGCCTCATGGACCATCTGCGCAAGGTGCAGAAGCGTTTTGGATACCAGGAAGTGATCACCCCGCATATAGGCTCGAAAAACCTCTATGTCACCTCAGGTCACTACGCACACTATGGCAAGGACTCGTTCCAGCCTATCCATACTCCCGAGGAGGACGAGGAATACATGCTCAAACCGATGAACTGTCCTCACCACTGCGAGATTTTCGCATGGAAGCCACGTTCGTATAAAGACCTGCCACTGCGTATCGCAGAGTTCGGTACGGTATATCGCTATGAGCAGAGCGGCGAGCTCCACGGCCTCACCCGTGTGCGTTCGTTCACTCAGGACGACGCCCATCTCTTCTGCCGTCCCGACCAGGTGAAGCAGGAGTTCCTCAACGTGATGGACATCATCAATATCGTGCTCAAGGCCTTCGGCTTCAACTTCGAGGCACAGATCTCTCTCCGCGACCCTAACGACACAGAGAAATACGTGGGTAGCGACGAAGACTGGGCACGCTCAGAGGCAGCCATCGTGGAGGCATGTCAAGAGAAGGGTCTCAACGCCAAGGTAGAATATGGCGAGGCCGCTTTCTACGGCCCGAAGCTCGACTTCATGATCAAAGACGCCATTGGCCGTCGTTGGCAGTTGGGCACCATCCAGGTGGACTACAACCTTCCTAAGCGTTTCAAGCTCGAATATACCGACGAGGACAACACGAAGAAGACGCCGGTGATGATACACCGTGCTCCGTTCGGTTCGCTCGAGCGTTTCGTGGCTGTGCTCATCGAGCATACCAGCGGTCATTTCCCACTCTGGCTCACCCCTGACCAGGTAGCCATCCTTCCTATCTCAGAGAAGTATAACGACTATGCCGCCAAGGTGGCTAAGTATTTCGATACCGTTGGCGTGCGTGCCACCATCGACGCCCGCAACGAGAAGATTGGCCGTAAGGTGCGCGACAACGAGCTGAAGCGCATTCCATACATGCTCATCGTGGGTGAGAAGGAACAGGCAGACGGCACCGTGGCCGTACGTCCACAGGGCGGCGGCGAACAGTCGATCATGTCTATGGAAGACTTTGCGAAGTTTATCAACGACCAAGTAGCAGAAATGACGAAAGAGTTCTAAGCTCTTTCGATGTAGAATAGTTGACGAGTTGACAAGTAAACGAGTTGACAAGTTGACGAGTTGGCGAGTAAACAAGTTGGCGAATTTGCCAACTTGTTTTCTTGTCAACATTTTTATTATCCCTTTTTCTTTGGAATCTCAAACCAGAACGTGGAGCCTTTTCCTACCTCGCTATCCACGCCTATCACGCCACCCATGCGTGTCACCAACTCCTTGCTTATCTGCAACCCCAAGCCAGTGCCTTGCACGAAGCTGTTGAGTTTGACGAAGCGATTGAAGATCTTCTGTCTCTTTTCCGGTTCGATGCCGACGCCAGTGTCGGCGACAAAGAAGCGTATTCTGTCAGCCGTAGGGCATGAGTAGCCAATGGTGATAGAGCCATGGGAAGTGAACTTCGCCGCATTGGTGCCGAAGTTGATAAGCACCTGTTTCAGGCGGTTAGAGTCGCACACTATCTCGCATTTCTCAGCTTCGCAGTCGAGAACGATCTCCACGCCTTCCTTCACCCTCATCTTTATAGACTGTGCTACAGAGTGGCAAGTGTATGTGGCGTCGGTCGTCTTGTCCTCGAATGTCATCGTGCCCGACTCCAGCTTAGCCAAGTCGAGGATGTCGGAGATGATCTGCAGCAGCAGTTCGTTGTTTTCGTTCACCACCCTCATCATGTCTGTCCGTTCGTCGTGGTCCCATCCGTCTTGGCAGAGCAGTTGCGAGAAGCCTACGATGGCGTTCAGCGGAGTACGTATTTCGTGACTCATGTTTGCGAGGAAAGCCGACTTCAGTTTGTCAGTCTCCTCAGCCTTTTCCTTTGCCGCTACGAGGTTCTGTTCCAGTTCCACCTGTCGGCTGACGTTCTGCGTGATGGTGCTTATCTCCACGCATCCCTCTTGTGGTTCGTATCTCGTCACCACTGAATACACCTGCAGCCAGTCCCATTCCTTTCCTTCCTCGTCTTTTCTCACTCTGACCCTATGGTTAAACGTGCGTTGCAGTCCGTATAGGGCGGCATTGCGATAGTCTTGGCTTAGCTTGCGGTCGTCGGGATGTAGCTGTTTGGTGAAGTCGGAGATGTTGCTCTTTGCACCGTGCATGTTCATGTTGTTGTTCTTATACCACTGTCGGGTGGCATAGCCAGTGTTAGTCACCGCGTTGATGCGAGCATACCCTAACTGTGCGAAGTCGGCGGTCATGGATATTATCTCGTCGAGTTCGCGTATTCTCATCGCGTTGTTTAGTTCGTGAGTCTTGTCGATATAAGCCACGAGATACGACTTCAGCATGCCATCGTTGTCGTAAATCTTGCTGTATCTCGCCATGATACTTATCACCTTGTGTCGTTTGTCGTCGTCAGCCATTTGTTGCATGAAAGGCAGCTGTCCGTACTTGTAGGTGAACGATGCGTCCACCATCTCCTCCTCCCTGATGCGCCGTTTCTCGTCGTCGCTCAGCAGTGTGCTTTTGAAGAGGTTGAACTGTCGTGCTTCGTCTATCGACTTCACGCCAAACATCTTCAGTGCCTTGTCGTTGGCAAAGGAAATGTATCCCGTTGTGTCGTAGAGGCAAAGGCCTATAGGCATATCGGTCAGCACCTTATGCAGTTTGTTGCGTTCGAGGGCGATATTCTCCCGTTTCAGTTGCAGGCGTCGCCATAGCATCAGCAGATTGGAGAGGTCTTTTATCCATAGCAGGTCTTCGTCTGTCCAGTGGTATGGCCGGTCGATGATGTCGATGGCGAGGAATCCCATAGCTACCTTGTTGCTTTTGATGGGTACGCCGAGATGCGACCTCACGTTGAGGCTTTCGAGCAGCTGTCGTGCCGTGGGGTCGTCCCATGTCATTGTCTCGATGTCGTCCACCACCACACACTCATCCCTCTCCAGCTTGTCATACCACCATCTGTGTTTCGGAAAGCACTCCTCGCGTCCGGTCATCGACGATGTGATTCCCTCTGCCACCACCTCGAAGACGCAAAACTGCAGGTCGTTGTTGCGGTGGTCTGAGGCCATGATAGAGACACGTCCGGCGTTGAAGTAGTTCAGCACGTCGTGTAGTACGTCGCTGAAGGCCTCCTCGATGTCGTCTGTGTGTTGGATGCGTTCCAGGGCATTGGATATAGTCCTTTGATAAATGCTATTTCTGATAGTATTGTTTTTCATATTCGTTTTATCTCGTTGCAGGAGAGATAAGCCTGCTATGCGATGCAAAGATACGATATTTTTTTGAAACTAACATAAAAAATATGCTTTTTTATGCCATTTTTCATTCATTTTCTAAAAAAGTAGTATCTTTGCAGAAGATAAGCTGCATCTCGGCAAAAGATAAGCTGCATCTCGGCAAAAGATAAGTGAATCTCGGCAGAAGATGAGCTGCATCTCGGCAAAAGATAAGCTGCATCTCGGCAAAAGATAAAAGGAACAAACAAATAAAATCGGAAAAAACAATTATGAACAAACTAACAACATTGCTTTTATTGTCAGCATTTTCTTCATCGCTCTCGGCTCAACCAAAGTTAGAGAGGGTGGGGAGCGCTGCGCATATCGTGGCAAACAACAGACCCATGCTCATGATAGGAGGAGAGATGGGAAACTCGTCGGCTTCGACACTCGACGACGTGTCACGACACTTCACACATCTCGAACGCCTCGGACTGAACACCGTGCTCGCGCCAGTGTCGTGGGAACTCATCGAACCAGAGGAAGGCCGTTTCGACATGACCACGCTCGACCATCTCCTCAACGAAGCCCGACGTCACAACATGAAACTCGTGCTGCTATGGTTTGGCGCATGGAAAAACTCCATGAGCTGCTATGCTCCGGAATGGTTTAAACGCGACACAAAACGATTCCCGAGAGCCATGACACACGAAGGCAAACCCGTGGAAGAGGCCAGCTCGCTGAGCGACAACGTGCTTGAAGCCGACAAGAAGGCGTTCTGCAAGATAATGGAATACCTGCGCGACAACGACAAGGAAGAGACCGTAGTGATGGTACAGGTGGAAAACGAGATAGGCATGGTGAACGTGCCACGCGACTATGCTCCTGACGCCACCAAGCTCTACCGCTCGGCCGTCCCAAAGTCGCTGACCGACTATCTCGACAAACACAAGAAGACCCTTCACCCCTATATGGCGCAACGCTACCGCCACGACGGTGGACGGAAGACATGGAGCGAGGTGTTTGGCGACGACATCTATGGCGAAGAGATCTTCCAGACATGGACCTATGCCACTTACACACAGCAGATTGCCGCTGCCGGACGCGCTATTTACGATATACCGATGTATGTCAACGTGGCGCTGAACAGTCGCGGACGAAAGCCCGGCGAATATCCCTCGGGCGGACCATTGGCTCATCTCATCGACATCTGGCATGCTGCAGCGCCAGCCATCGACGTGCTCGGGGTGGACATCTACGACAAGGGATATAAGGACTGGGTGGCAAAATATCACTTGGCTAACAACCCGCTCTTCGTGCCCGAGATAAGACTCGAAGACAAGGACGCCATGTATGCGCTCTACGCCTTCGGACATCACGACGCCATGGGCTTCTGTCCGTTCAGCATCGAGGACTATCCGCTCTACTCCAATGCCAAGGGCGACGACTGGAAGAATATAGACCTGTCTAAGGACGACCAGCTCAACGCCTTCTCGGCAAAGACCGCCGACCTCTCGCCCCTCGCCGCCTGCTACCGTCTGTTGCGACAAGCCGAACCGCTCATCGTGGCACGACAGAATACCGCCGACATGGAGGGCGTGCTGCTGACCAACGAAGAGAGAGAACAAGACATAGTCACTCCCGACGGCATCCGCCTCACCGTGCGACACAGCTACTCGTTAGGATGGGAGCCGGGAGCCAAGGAAGAGGTGTGGCCCGAAGCGGCATGCATCATACTGAGACTCGGCAAGGCCGACTATCTCGTGATAGGTAGCGGAGTGGTGGTGACCTATACCGACGCTAAGTCCGGGAAGACATGGAAGAAAGGCGACCCATGCATCGGACTCGCACTGTGTGAGGCGGTGAACATCGAACGGGGAGCACTCAAACCCTTCAGACGCCTCAATGGCGACCAGACACACCAGGGCCGCCACGTGCGTATTCCCGCCGGTCTGTTTGAGATTCAACACTTCAAGTTGTATCGATACTAACTCAGCTTTCTGTAGTAATTGTATCGATACTAACTCAGTTTTCGGTAGTAATTGTATCGATACTAACTCAGCTTTCTGTAGTAATTCTATAGATACTAACTCAGTTTTCGGTAGTAATGGGAAGCATGAGAGCAGATTGGAAGAAAAAAACAAAAGGGCGACTCATCACGAGCCACCCTTAATTAACCATTAATATTTCTTATAAATTTACATGCATATGTAAATCTGCTGCAAAGGTAGGCGCTTTTTCAAGTTTTTCCAAGGAAATTAACATTTTTAACTCTCCAAACTTCCAAAACACGTCCTGCTTCAAGAAAAACTTCCCTTCAGTTTGGACGATTGACATATTTTGACTACCTTTGCAGCATGATTAAGAATCTGATATTCGATTTTGGAAAAGTGCTGGTGGATTACGACTTCGTGTCGTTTTTCTCGAAGTATATCCCCGACGCTGAGAGGTGTAAGGCTTTTACACCTGTGATATATAACGAAAGGCTTCAGCTCCTCCTCGACCGTGAGGAACGTCCGTTTGACGAAATCATGGAGGACATAGTGAACGAAAACAAGGAATACGAGAAGGAGATACGCTTCTTCATAGAGCGATATCCTGAACTGGTGACGAAGGAGATAGACGGCATGGGCGACCTGCTCAGGCGTCTGAAGGCTGAGGGCTACAAGCTCTATGGCCTGACCAACTGGTGCAGTAAGGTGCACATCACCATCAGCCAGTTTGACATCTTCACGCTGCTTGACGGATGGGTGATATCGTCGGAGGAGAAGGTGGTGAAGCCCGAGCCGGAGATCTACCAAAGGCTGTTTGACAGATATGGTCTCGAGCCGTCAGAATGTGTGTTTACCGACGACCGCGAGGAAAATATCGAAGGAGCGAGACGCATGGGCATGGACGGCATCGTCTTTGTCGATGCCAAGCAGTATGAGGAAGAGCTGAGACGACGTTTCTTATCTTAGGATCTGCTTCTGAAAACATAAAAGAACAAATATTTTGATATGACACAGGTATGGATAAGTGCCGCCGGACTGTGCGGTGCAACAGTGATAGGCAGTGTGATAGGATTCTTTATCAAGGAGTTGCCACACAAATGGAACGACATGATACTGGGTTATTGTGCCGGAATAATGCTTGCGGCATCAACCCTCGGACTGATAGTGCCCGCTTTCGAGATGGGAATGTCTGAGATGGGAATGAGCTGGTGGGTGATATCGTTGGGAATGATGGCGGGAGCGTTGTTTCTTAACGTGCTCGACTACGTCACGCCCCATCTGCACCATATCACTGGTCTCGGCGAGACGGAACATCACCATAATGCAAAGCTCAACAACGTGCTCCTCTTCGTGATGGCCATAGCCATACATAAGCTACCCGAAGGCATAGCGGCTGGAGTGAGCATGAGCGACTTCGACTCGGGCGGCTGGACCGTGAGCCTTGGCATTGCCCTGCAGAACGTGCCAGAGGGAATGGTCATCATCGCGCCTCTCATCATGGCCGGAGTGAAGCCGTTGCGCACCTTCGTCATCTCCATGGGCATAGGCTTGCTCGAGGTGGTGGGCGTGTGGATAGGCTTTGCCTTAGGTGCGGTGTCAGAGGTGCTGCTGCCCGTCATGCTCAGCTTTGCCGGTGGAGCCATGCTCTACGTGACCAGCGACGAGATGATCCCCGAGACGCATGCCCATGGCTACCAGAAGCAAGCTACTTACGCCTTGCTTTTAGGCTTCTTGACCTTGCTCCTGATAGAGAAATGTATTGAATAAATGGGGGACACCCGTTTTTTCTCCTTCTGTGCTGAAAGAGGTTGACGCAAGTCGTTATGCCTCAGAGCACTCCCTTAGTCTTGCTATATACTTGCCAAGGATGTCGAACTCGATGTTCACCTTCGTTCCCACTGTGATGTCGCGGAAGTTGGTGTGCTCGAAGGTATAGGGGATGATGGCCACCTGGAACGAGTCGAGCGTGGGGTTGCATACCGTCAGCGACACGCCGTTGACGGTGACGCTGCCCTTATCTACGGTGAAGTATCCCCTGCTTGCCATTGTCTTGTCGAAGTCGTATTTGAAAGTGAAATACTTGCTGCCATTGGCGTCGGTGACCTCCGTGCAAACGGCAGTCTGATCGACATGTCCTTGCACTATATGTCCGTCGAGCCTTCCGTTCATGATCATCGATCGCTCCACGTTCACCTTGTCGCCCGGCTTGAGCAGTCCGAGGTTGCTTCGGTCGAGGGTTTCCTTCATGGCGGTCACCACATATTCGTCGCCTTCAATCTTCACTACGGTGAGGCATACGCCGTTGTGGGCTACGCTTTGGTCTATCTTCAGCTCGCCTACAAACGAGCATGTGAGCGTGAGGTCGATATTGTCTCTGTCGTGCGTCACGGCTCTGACGGTTGCAAATTCTTCAATTATTCCAGAAAACATGATTGTCGTTGTCTATATATAAATAAGGTGTAAAAAAAAGAAGGACCGCATTCGAAGATGATGAAAACTCCTTATTGAATAAGGTTTGGACTCCTCCTTGCTTTTGTAATCCACCGGCCTGACGGCTATCTTTCGAATGTGGCCCGCCATTGGCAAAGGAAGTAAGTCCGGGTTTTCTGAATTATTTGATGAGTATCCTTATCTTTCAAACACGGTCCTATGTCTTTTTTCTAATGCAAAGTTACGCATATTATCTTAATCATGCAAGAAAAGCTTTATTTTTTAGCTTTTATTTGCATCTTCGTCTTCCACTACTATTATGTCGTCGGCATCTATGACGATCACGTCGTCGTCGGCGGCTCCCGTCTCTTGGGCAGCGCCGTCGCCGTCTGCAGCTGATGCGTTGCCGTCTGCAGCTGATGCGTCGCCGTCTGCAGCTGATGCATTGCCGTTGTCATTTCTGTCAGCAGTGTTGTGGCCATTGGCGTCTAATTCTTCAGCCAGTCGCTTCTGTTTCCACAGCAGGTAAGCCACGCCGCCCAGTACCACGAGGACGATGTAGATCCAGATGGCTGAGGTTGACAGGAGGAATGTAGGCGGGATGACGACGGTGATGACCCTCTCGTCGAATTTCTCGGGCGACTCGATGAGCGACGCCCTCACCCTGAACTTGTAAGTGCCCGTAGGTATGTTTTCGTAGGTGGCCATACGCTCCTTTGTAGCCGTCTGCCAGTGCGAGTCGTAGCCTTCGAGGAGGTACTGGTAGTGGACGCGGTGCTGCAGCTGGTAGTTGAGCGAGGCGAAGCGGAACGCGAACCGGCACGAGTGGTCGGGCATGCGCACCTCTTTCGAGTCGGGGACGTAGTGGCTGAACTTGTCGGATAAGCGTGGCGACTGCAGTTCGTCGTTGTAGTAGAAGTCGGTGAGTTGCAGTTTGAGGAATAAGCCTCCTGCGCCGGTGAGTTTCTTCTTATCTACGACGTAGTATCCCTTTTGCGTGCCGAAGATGATGTTTCCCCTTGCTGTGGTGATGGCGGCGCCTTCAGAGCAGATGCAGTCGTCAACGCCGTCTTGTATGGTGTATGTGCTGAGCACCTTCCGTTTCTTGTCGTAGGAGCAGAGCACGTGGTCGGTGGCAAACCATAGGTTGTCGTTTTTCTCGAACGTGATGCTCTTTATCTCTTCTGACGGTAATCCCTCTGCGCTGCCGAGGGTCTCGAAGTGGTAGTCTTCGTTGGCGTCGGTGTTCAGGCAGTGGCTTAGTCCGCCTCCGTTAGTGCCCACCCACATGGTGCCTTTGCTGTCGCATTTCAGCACAATGATGTCCTTGCTGTTGAGGTTGTATTCCACCTCTTCGTTGTCTTCCACGCGTTGGAAGTTGATGCGGTTGCCGTTTTTCCACATGATGATGATACCGTCGGTGGTGCCAGCCCACACGCGTCCCCGCTTGTCGAGTGCGAGGGTGCGCACCTTCTGGTATTCGTTGTTAGGGTAGTGGCGTATGGAGTTGTTGCAGTTGACGATCACCTCCCGTCCCTTAGCGTCTTTCGTGAGGATGTTGACACCGCCTCCGTAGGTGGCAATCCAGATGTTGCCTTGCTTGTCTTCCACGGTGCAATAGACGTTTTCGTTGTTGAGCCACATGGGGTGGTTAGCTATCGTGCGGTAGCGCTTGTACTGGTAGCCGTTGGCCGTAGGCGTCATGCGTATCAGTCCTGTTCCCTTGGTGCTGATCCAGTAGTTGCCCTTGCTGTCGCGGTCGATGCCATAGACGCGTCCGAAGTCGCCCGTTCCGCCCACGTCGTTGATATAATGGTGGTTGAATCCGTCGGTAATTTTCAGGCATCCCTTTTTGTTGCCCATGATGGTTATTTTGCGCTTTGCGTCGTGATACAATGCTCGGGTCTCGTTGATGCTCTGGTCGCCTCCGGTCTCGAAGAACGGGAAGTGGCGTATGGTCTTTTTCAGTATCTCGAGTTTGTCGAGTCCCTTTCGGCTTGTAGCCTCCCATATCACTCCCTCCTGCAGGGCGAGAAACGAGGTGAGGGTGTTAGACAGTTCCCAGGTGTTGAGTGGGTTGTTGTGGAAATACTCTATCTCGTCGGTCTCGCGGTTGTAGTAGCCGAAGCCTCCGTGGTTCATGTTCACCCAGATGCGTCCGCCTATCTCTGTCACCATGGCTGTGTGCTGGTCGTATTCTGGCACGGTGACCACCTGTTGGTAGTCTTTTATCAGTCCTGTCGTGGCGTCGAGTCGCGAGATGCCCTGCTTGTCGGTGGCAAACCACAGATGTCCGTTAGAGTCTTTGTATATGGTGCGCAGCGACACACCGGTGTCGAGCAGTATGTTTGGGTCTTCGCCGTAGGCACATTCCACCACCTTTCCCGACTCTGTTCCGGCATAGATGTTGTATCCGTTAGAGAACATGCAGGTGATGCTCTCGTTTTCCATTATGCCCACGTTGTCTATCTGTTCGTTGCTGGTGTTGAGCTGGTGTATGCCTTTGTTGGTGCCCACCCACATGTCGTCCTTATATCCCTCGACGATCGAGGTGACATTATATTTTTCGGTAGAGATGAGTCGTTTCGATATGCTGTCGCGGGTGCTGTGCATGCGGTAGATGCCCACGCCGTCCATGATGATGAGGATGTCGCCGTTGTGTGTGGCTGTGAGCTTGTGCGACGAGCGCAGCTCTTTGTATCCCGACACGTCTTTGAAGGGGTTGATGATGCGGTCGGTGGAGCGTTGCAGCACGAAGACGCGGTTGTCGTACATCCTCATCCATACGTTCTGCATACCGTCAATCTTCATGTCGAGGATGCGGTTGTGGAGTAGGGGTACGCGGCTTTGTCCGCCCGTCTTGTAATTGTAGAACGAGAACCCGTCGAAACGCGACAGGCCGTTCCATGTGGCCACCCAGATATATCCGTATCCGTCTTGCTGAATGACTGACACGGCATTTGAGCACAGTCCGTCGTCGGTGGAGTAGTGCGAGAGGGCTGCCCTTATCTGCTGGGCTTCGGCTGGCAGTGAGCTGGCGAGAGTCACGGCGAGCGCAAGTACTGTATTTTTGATTATGTATCGTAGGTATTGTTTCATAGGGGGATGTAGGATGTGTGTGTGTGATAGGAGTGAGAGGTGGGGGTGGGGTAGAGTGTGAAGAGGTTAGACGGGCGGGGTAGTGCAGCCCTGCCTGCTAACCTCTTCATTATTTGTTTAGCTTTAATAGCTTCTTGCTATGATCACCCTGCATTTAGCGGGCTTTCCGCTGACCATATCTACGCCCGGAGTCTGCTCGTAGGCGAAGGGGACGCAGCGTATGGTGGCCTGTGTCTCTTCCTTTATCTTGGCCTCGGTCTCGGCAGTGCCGTCCCAGTGGCAGAGGAAGAAGCCGCCGTCTTTGATCTTCTCCTTGAACTCCTCGTAGTTGTCGCACTCATACACTCGCTCGTCGCGGTATTTGCGTGCCTTCTCGAAGATGTTGTCCTGTATGGTGTCGAGGAGATTCTCCACGTAGTCGGCAATGCCTTCGAGGGCGACGGTCTCTTTCTCGAGTGTGTCGCGACGCATCACCTCGATGGTGCCGTTCTCCAGGTCGCGTGCTCCCAAGACGAGGCGCACTGGCACGCCCTTGAGCTCGTAGTCGGCAAACTTGAATCCCGGACGCTTGTTCTCGGCGTTGTCGTACTTCACGCTGATGCCCTTCTGCTTCAGTGCATCTACTATGGGCTGCACCTTTGCGTCGATGGCCTGCAGCTGCTCGCCGCCCTTCGAGATAGGAATGATCACCACCTGGATAGGAGCCAGACGTGGAGGAAGCACGAGTCCGTTGTCGTCAGAGTGGGTCATGATGAGGGCGCCGATGAGTCGTGTTGACACGCCCCACGAGGTGGCCCATACA
Source organism: Prevotella sp. P5-92 (assembly GCF_002251245.1). Lineage (GTDB taxonomy): Bacteria > Bacteroidota > Bacteroidia > Bacteroidales > Bacteroidaceae > Prevotella. Next base: position 10,974 of record NZ_NPJG01000074.1, on the reverse strand, counting down.
TACTCGGGCTTGTTCTCCTTGTTGAGATAAGTCACGTCGAAGGCCTTGGCGAAGTTCTGTCCGAGGAAGTGGCTTGTGCCGCTCTGCAGCGCCTTGCCGTCCTGCATCATCGCCTCGATGGTGTATGTGTCGAGGGCACCGGCAAAACGCTCGGTCTCGCTCTTCACGCCCTGTAGCACTGGCACTGCCATCCATTTCTCGGCAAAGTCGGCATAGACGTGCAGCATCTTCTGTGCCTCGGCCTCGGCCTCCTCGCGTGTGGCGTGGGCAGTGTGTCCCTCCTGCCAGAGGAACTCGCTTGTGCGCAGGAAAGGGCGGGTGCGCATCTCCCAGCGCATGACGTTACACCACTGGTTGCACATCAGTGGCAGGTCGCGCCACGACTGTATCCAGTTCTTGTAGGTGTTCCATATTATGGTCTCAGAAGTGGGTCGTATGATGAGCTCTTCCTCGAGCTTTGCGTTGGGGTCAACCTCCACACCACTCTTGTCTTCCTTAGCCTTGAGCCTGTAGTGTGTCACCACGGCACACTCCTTGGCAAAGCCCTCCACGTGTTCTGCCTCCCTCGACAGGAACGACTTCGGGATGAGCATGGGGAAATAAGCGTTCTGCACACCAGTCTCCTTAAACATTGCGTCGAGCTGACGTTGCATCTTCTCCCAGATAGCGTAGCCGTATGGCTTTATCACCATGCAGCCTCTGACGGCAGACTGTTCTGCCAGGTCGGCCTTCACCACGAGGTCATTATACCACTGACTGTAGTTGTCGGCCCTCTTTGTCAAATCCTTTAATTCTTTAGCCATTTTTTGTTTTGCTGTTAAATGTATATTTCTATGGTGCAAAGGTACAAAAAAAATATTTAATCGAGCGTGTTTATCGACAATTATTTCTCTTTTGTGCGTTTATAATTCAAAAAAACAAAAAAAGATGGGGCTTTTTTTTCGCCAAATCAGATTTTCTTACTAACTTTGCACCCCGAAATCAGTTGTATCTTTATACAAATGCGAAAAAATCATTAACAAATTAAATTTATAGTAGTAAACATGAAAAAAATCAAGACATTCTCGTTCGCTCTTTGCCTCGGAATCATCATGGCAGGATGTAACAACACTCAGAAAGGTGCTCTCATCGGTACCGGTGGCGGAGCTCTGCTCGGCGCAATAGTAGGCAAGATCGCCGGCAACACTGCCGTCGGAGCTGCTGTGGGCGGTGCTGTAGGCGCTGGCGCTGGCGCACTCATCGGCAAGAAGATGGACAAGGCTAAGGCTGAGGCTGAGGCTGTGAAAAACGCACAGGTGGAGTCTGTTACCGACGCTAACGGCCTCCAGGCAGTGAAGGTCACCTTCGACTCTGGTATCCTCTTCACCACCGGCTCGTCAACTCTCGCCGCTTCTGCCAAGAACTCGCTCCAGCAGTTCTCTCAGGTGCTGAAGAACAACGCCGCCTGCGACGTGGCCATCCAGGGCTATACCGACAATGCCGGCTGGAAGAACTCTACACCAGCTCAGAGCGTAGAGAAGAACAAAGCCCTCTCGCTCGACCGTGCAGTGTCTGTATCTACATACCTGAAGAACCTCGGCGTTTCATCATCACAGATCAAGAGCGTGGATGGTTTTGGCGAGGAGAACCCCGTAGCCGACAACTCTACTGCTGCCGGCAAGGCACAGAACCGTCGCGTGGAGATCTACATGTACGCCAGCGAGGACATGATCAAGGCTGCAGAAAACGGAACTCTCAACTAATACTCCAACATTTTTTCTGTTAGCAATGATAGTGACTAAATTCCTTCTGGGAAGAGTAAAGTCTATAATACAATGGGTGGTGGTAGCCTTCTTCGGCTCCACCATTCTTGCTGTTGTGGCGCTACGTTTCGTGCCCGTGTATTTCACTCCGCTGATGTTCATACGTCTGGCACAGCAGGCGGGCGACGGCAAGCAACTCAAGATGCACCACCACTGGGTGCCGCTCGAACAGATCTCCCCATCGCTCCCCGTGGCTGTCATGGCAAGCGAGGACCAGCGCTTCATGGATCATCACGGCTTCGACTTCAAGGCCATCGAGTATGCCGCCAAGCGCAACAAACAGAAAGACAAACCCCGTCTCGGTGCCAGCACCATCTCACAGCAGACCGCCAAGAACGTCTTCCTCTGGCCAGGACGCACGTGGGTGAGAAAAGGCCTTGAGGCGTATTTCACCAGTCTCATCGAACTGATGTGGAGCAAGCAGAGAATCATGGAGGTCTATCTCAACTCGATAGAGATGGGCGACGGCATCTATGGAGCTGACGCCGTGGCAGAATACCACTTCGACTGCGAGGCCAAAGACCTCACGCGAGCCCAGTGCGCCCTGATAGCCGCCACACTGCCCAATCCGCGCAAGTTCAACTCTGCAGCACCATCGGCCTATATGCTTAAACGGCAGACACGCATCATGCGCGAGATGCGACACATACCCGTATTCCCGAAGGAAGGGGAGGACAAACCGTCTAAAGGCAAATAAGCGTCAAAATAGGCAAAATAGACCGGAGAATAGGCGCGGTTAAGAAAAATTAACGTGCAGTGTCTTGCATCGTTCGCTCATTTTTCATAACTTTGCAGCCCAAACATACGTTACCATGGGGTTGACTGGATTTGACAGCGGGCAGAAATGGTACGTAAGCATGCGGAGTCTCGTCGGCTAACTCCATAATCATAGTGGACAAGAATTTAATTGGCGAAAACAACTACGCTCTCGCTGCCTAATCGAAGTACAGTAGATTACTGGCTTTATCCCGTCACAAGGTGACAGGACGAGACATCGCTCAGCTGGATGTTGTTCCGAATCAGGCTGGTCAAGCGGTGCAGGAAAATCGGAAATAGTCTGCCGTAGCCTCGTGCGGCTGATGAAATCTTAGAGGATAAGGCGACGATTGGTGGTCCAGGTCTTGTCGGCGCTCGAAAACCAAAGGCTGGAATAAGCATGTAGAAAGCGTATGGTTTCCCTGTTTGGACGAGGGTTCGACTCCCTCCAGCTCCACAATTATTTTAAATAACTCACTGATTTCCAGTGGGTTATTTTTTTTTGTTTTAAGGGCATCGCTCCCCCAAATCCCTCGGTGTTTTCTGGTATTAGATTATTTATTCTCATCTACAAAAAAATTGCAGTTCTATGTTGAACTTACGCCATACAACCCATAATAACAGGTTGTATGGCATTATTAATAATATAAGTATTAATTACTTATACCAATCCTTGTACTGTTTACCTTTGTTTTCTACCCATGACTTGTACTTTGGATATACTTCGTCTTCGTCGATAGCTCTTGTCTCATTGGCAGCGTCAAACAACTTCGTCATGTCGCTCTCTGTGGCACCATCGAGGAAGATTCCGAATGGATAGTTTCCGCTGCGCACATAGTAGATGTTCTTGTCGGGCTGCGAAGCATCATCCTCTGTACCGAAGAATGACCTTTCTGCCACTTTTGTAGGAGCTTCCTGAGCGATGTGTATCTCAAGTCGCTTGCCATCCACGTCACGATAGATGAACGGTTTGATTTTCACCTTCTTATCCTTAAGCGCACCAAGAGCCTCGTCGTGCTTCACGTTGAACATATACTCAGTGCCAATATTGCTCTTTGCGTTGTCGGTCAGATAGATGATGTTGTTCCTTGTGTCACGCTCGAAGTTGGCAGCTGTGAACTCTGTTTTACCTGGTTTCTTTACGAAGAACTCAATCTGGTCGGTGGCTTGCAATCCCTCAACCTTCACTGCCACTCCGCTCTTGAGTTTCTCAGCCTTGGCGGCATTGGTGTAGGTCTTGAAGGTGTAACCCTCTTCATAGATGGCATTGTTGGTAGTGGAATATACCTTTGTGTATGTTGCATTGAAGATGACATCGTTCAAATCGTAGTCACCCTTCGAAGGCCACTGGTCCTCGAAGATATAGAAACCAACGTTCTCTGTTGTTTTTCTGAATTCGTACTTAGGATCAGGAGTCTCTCCAGGGGCATCCACTGGGTTGGTCTGGAATGTCATCACGAGGTCGCTGTAATTGTGGTCGTAGTTGTTGTCATCCTCGAATGACACAAGCACCTGTCCGTCGATGTTATACACAGCACTCATTGGCTTGCTGTATGCCTTGCCGTTAATATCCTTGCTCATGTCGGCAGATGTGGCGGAACGCTGCTTTCTGTCGTGTGTCCAATTGCCAAATCTTTTCGACCATGCATTTGCAGCAAGAACGAATCCTATGCGATAGTTTGCGGGGAATATGTCTGTAGCACCGCTTTTGTCACCGTTGTTGGCGATATTGGGATAGTACTTCAGTTTTACGCAGTCACCATTGCTCACACCGGCAGAAGAAGCCGAGCCGGCGTATGTTCCATTCTGAGTGTTTGGGAAGAGAAGGATAACATTTGCCTCGTCCAACGATGCGGGCTTCTGTCCTTCTGGATAATAGTAGTAACCCATACTGCTGTTCCAACATGTGTTTCCGCCAATGATTGTCACAGCAACTTCAGCTGGTTTGGTGATGGTGATATCTGCCTGCTTTATATAATCCTCAGGGAACGAAGACCTGTCAACAGGGAATACAGCGAGGTGGGTCTTCAAATAATTATCCAGTTTGTCCTGAGGGATAAGTGGAAGATTTTTCTCCCCCTTGAATAATTCACTGAGGCGTCCGTTTGCGTCATAATCCACGTCGCTGTCATACCAACGCTTTTCCGAGGCATAGCTACTGAGATTATTAGGTATCTCGTTTGTAGGGCAAACCATATAGCTCTTTTCGCCTCCAGTTGCCCCCCTTGTCAGAGCGCGGGTGGAATACTCCTTGTTGTCAACGAATGTGGCGGTGTTGCCCTCCATGGTTGTCTCAAGTATAGGGGTGGCGATGAAATACGGTGTGTAGGCATAGAGCTTAGACACGTATGAGGGCAGAGAGATATTTGACTTAAACTGTCCGTTCTCGTCGGTGAATCCCGAATAGATAGGCAATATGCCCTCTTTCTTATAGTATTTACCGTTGTCAGCCCATTCTCCTGGCTCTTCGTCAAAAAGTTCAAAGTAGATGTTGGTCTTCACGCCTGTATTGTACGACAAGTTGACGTAAGACTGTGAGTTCTCTGTTGAGAAGTTGAATGTGTTGTACTCCTTCTCAACCACCTCCGGCTTTTCTGGTTCCGGAGCAATGTAGTCGCCTAAGTTGGATGAACATCCAGCAAGCAGGATAGCGACTGATGCGATGGTTAAATGTTGGAAACGCATAATTACTAATATTTTTATTGGTTCAACCTAATACGTTATTTTTTTTCGCTGCAAATTTACTTCATTTTCATTTATGTAGCAACAAAGAGTATTAAAACAAACTGAATATTCTGCACAATCGTTTGCACAACTAGTGTTTTAAACAGCCTGTTACAGCTCCCATGTTTTCGGATGCAAAATTAGGCAATAATTTCATAAGTTGTATAATTATTGCCTAATTTTTATTTTTTTTTTGCATTTCATTCTTCATTCTTCCGAAAGCCATTGGATAAACAAACTTTCATATAACAATGACTTAACTGCGCACGGAGGACTACCGAGGGAGAGCGCAACCCCCAAATTAAAGGCTATGACCTGCTGCATCTCGACAAGGTGGAAAAGAAATAATGACTCTAGAAGAACAGAATCATGGGGACAGGTACATTGACCCGAGAGTGAACTGATCTGTGATTACCACAATGGCAGCAGTGAGCGATGGTATTCCGTCCAGCACCTGTGTCACTTCCATGGCAATGGGAAGTGGTGACCGACTTGCTTGCGAGTGACTTAACTCTACGGAGAGAAGAAAGTGTAGTATAAGATAATACTCAAAATAATTATTTATCTTATCATAAACTGCATATTATTTCCCAAAAACATTTGGCGGTTTGGAAAAGAAATCGTAACTTTGCAGCGCAAAATGTGTAATTTATTAAAGAAATATATTATGGAAGCGACAGTATTCAATCCGGTACAACAACATTTATTGAGGATGTTCGCATACGATGGGGATGAAAACAGACTTGCAGAAATAAAAACTGTATTGGCTGACTATCTGTCTAATAAAATAGACACGAAAATGGATAGCCTTTGGGATGCAGGCATCCTCGATCAAAATAAGTTGGACGAAATACGAGGCAAAGATTTACGCACATATCTAAGATAACAGTATGAGTAAAATCGTATTGGACACAAATTGCCTCGTTCAGTGTATTCCTTCAAGAAGCAAATTAAATCTAATGTCGGCAAAGTATAAATATTTTAATCTTTGCTGACTGTTTGTCATGCTTTGTTGGTTCTGTATTTATCTGTGCAAGATTTTACTATTTCTTGTAATTAAGGAATAAAAGATTTAGACATTTTGCATTAAAACGTATTGATTACTTCTATAACTGTAGGAGTGAGAAGGGCGGTAAGGATGCCATTGAGGGTAAGACCAAGACTGGCGTATGCACCCACAAACTGGTCGCGGTCCATGGCGGCAGATGTTCCGAGAGCATGTGAGGCGGCTCCCATGGACAGACCGCGAGCCATGGGATTATGGACATGACCTACAGAAAGCGTCTTGAAACCAATGATGGCACCAATGAGACCTGTTATCACCACAATGGCAGCAGTGAGCGATGGTATTCCGCCCAGCACCTGTGTCACTTCCATGGCAATGGGAGTGGTGACCGACTTGCTTGCGAGCGACATGATAACAGAGTCGCTTGCACCGAGCACCTTGGCTATTATCACCACACTCACTATACCCGCGATACATCCCATCATCTGCGAAGCCAATATAGGCAAGAACTGGCGTTTGATAGATGAGAGCTGAAGATAGAGAGGCACCCCAAGGGCTACAACTGCGGGCTTAAGCCAGAACTCTATCAACTTCGCTCCGTCATGATAAGTCTCGTAGGGTATGTCCATCACAAGAAGAAAGGCTATAATGATAGCTATAGCTACAAGTATGGGATTGAAAAGCACCCAACCAAGACGTCGTTGTATGGTCTTGGCTGCATAAAACACGCCGAAGGTAAGGGCGAGCATAAAATATTCGTTGCTGATAATCTCTTTCATAATGTCATTTATGTTTCTTTATTTGTATTTTCTCACGCACTTTGTTTTCTCCCTTGCTCACTGCTTGATGAGTCTGACCAGTGATAAGCAGTACGATGATGGTGCTCAAAAGTGTTGCCAAGGCGATAGGAACTATTTCAGCCTTTATCAAGTCGAAATAGAGCATTAGTGCCACTCCTGGCGGCACGAAGAAAAAGCCGAGATTGGCTATGAGAAAATCCGTTAGGCCACGCACCCATTCCAGTTTGATGACCTTCAGTTTCAACAAAAGCGTAAGTATCAGCATGCCGACGATACTCGCCGGCAGCTTCACCCCCGTCAACCTTACTATCAGTTCGCCCAAAGCCAGGCAACCGAATAGAATAAAACATTGTCTTACCATATAATCCTGAAAACTGTGTCTATATTGATGAGTGCAAAGGTATAGAATCTTTCGCAAACAATACAATATTCAAGTTTGAATTATCTCAACAGTGCCCATTTCTTGATTTGTGCAAAGAAAAAGTTGCCAGTTAACCGTTAACAAGTTAACCTTTTATGTCCCATCTCCTTCCAGTACTCGCCGTAGTCCTTAAATCCCGCGGGCAACTGGTGCCTCACTAAACTGGGGAAGACGGCCTTTAGGTCGAGATAGAGACATTCGCCGGGACGGTCGCAGTCGGGACAGATATGACAGTTGGTATGAAACGACCTAAACCGTCTCAGCAGAGCCACGTCGTCCTGTTTCAGCATCGTCGCGCTCGGTATGGCTATAGCCTTATGTCCAGCCGAGAGCATGGCGAGACAGTCTGTCGTCCCCTCGGTAATGAATATCGGTTCGTTGTCTTCCAGATCCCTCAGCACCTGCAGGTTAAAAATCCCGCAGCGGCTTCCCCTCGGAAACAGAAACCTCGGTTTGCCCTTCTCCCCTCCCAAATACCTCGCCTGCACACTCAGCAGGTTGCCGTCGATGTCGGTGTAAGGTATGAGCAGCGAGGGAGCGATAAACCATCCCCCGTTCACGTTTCGGCTCATGGGCACAGGACTGCTGATACTGCTTATCCCCACCCTTTCCACCACCTCGCGGCTTATCTTTCTCTCGTCGAAGAGAAAGCGTCGTGCGTCGTCGTTGAGCACCTTTTTCTCCATCAACCTGTTCAGATGCACCACGTCGGTCGTCACCATGCTGTCGGTCGCCTGCGCCCTCTGCCGGTGTTGTTGGGCTATTATCACGTTGTTCTCGTCGGCAAGCCATCGGCAGGCGTCAACAAACGACTTGTTCAGACACCCCATCACGAGGTCGATGGGTCCTCCGCCCTTAGCCCCACACACGAAACAATGGTATGAATTTCGCGCCTTGTTGAGCGTCAGCGACGGATGTTTGTCGTCGTGAAACGGGCATCTGCACTTGCCCCTTCCTGGATTAAGACCGAGACGCTCCGCCACGTCCCGTATTGGAATGTCGCGGAGCCTTTGAATGTCACATTGTGGAATCATCTTTTTCATTCTTTTTATATACGTCTTTACTCACTTTCATTATCCATCCCTTGGCCTTCCACTTCGAGAGGAACACCTTGGCAGAAGTCGTCAGTTCGTTACGTGTAAGGAGTTCTTTGAGCTGGTCGGTAGTGAAGGTGCCTGACAGCTGGTCGAACACCGGCAGCCTCACATTGCTGTCGCCAGCCACTCGGTTTTGCATCAGGTCGTTATATTTCTTTCCCCATTTCCCCAGCATCTGGTCGAGTATATACTGTGCGGCGAAGAGATAGATGCGTTTCACGCGTCGTTTCAATCCGTTAGGCAGCTCCTTCGTCCCGCACTCCAGTCCGTAGAGGTAGGCGCATAGTGTGGCAATGCGGAAGGCCGACACCGACGAGCGTTTGTAGAACGTGTTATGAGCCCTGCTGCCCGAGCGCAGCACCAGCTTGTTTTGGTCTCTACACCAGTCCGTCACGGTCTTGTCCAGCCAGCTCATGTCGATAAACATCTCAGGCATCACCTGGTCATTCCCCTCTCCATACACGTCCTTGTCCATCAAGTCAAGTATGCGGTTGATCACCTCCCTCTGCTTGTCGGTGAGGATCTTGAAGACGGGAGCTTCCTCGCCGAGGTTGTCGTTCAGAGGCACGAGTATGGTGCGTGTCACGCCACCCCCCTCTACAAAGTCCTTGTCGGCATACTTGTCCAAGGCGTTGGGTGTAGAGAGGTAAAGCGAGCACTGCAGTATATCCACCGTGGCCGAGTACGAGTTGTCTGAGAGGTAGTCCACACCATATTCGCCATGCAGGTCGTAGCTTGTGCGAGCTATCGACTTGATGTTCGAGAACGCCCTTTTGTTGCTCTCCACGGCCGTGCTCAGCTCGTCGGTAAACGTCCACAACGTCATCGGAGTTCCGTAGTATCGCATCGGCGCGTCGGCACGTTTTATTAGCTGCGCTATCGATATCGACACGGGGCAGGTCCTTATCACCGTATGAGGTGGTTCGGGCAGTTTTTCGTTTTTCGGTGCCGTCATCTTCATCTCGCGGTAAGCCTGTTCCTGGCGTCTCTGCTGGTCGTCGCGTTCCTTCATCCTCGTCATTATTATTCTCTCCACATTGTTTCGTGCAAACGACTTTCCCGAGCTCTGTTCGCCCATTATCACCGTCTGCAGCAGCAGTGCGTGCTCGTTCATGCCGTCGAAGATGTAATACACCCTCACCCTTGTTGCGAGACAAGCCAAGCATGTGGCAGCAGCGAAAAACGTAGGTTGCTTAAACGCCTCCGGAGCTATCTGTATCAGCTCGCGTATCACGGGAGGCAGGTCTGAGTCCCTTGGCAGCGGGTACAACGGTCTCTTCACCGTCTCTTCCTCTTCCGTGTCCTCTGGCTCTGACAGCCCGTCGTTAGCCGTCGCCTTGTCGGCGTCATTTCCTTGTTCAGTCTCCTGAGAGGCAAGGCCTTGCGCCCCCGCCTCTTCAGAAAACAATATTGGCATTTCGTTTTGTGTCATCTCCTTACTGTTTTTTGTATGGTTCATAATCCGTCTGTCTTTACATTATTATTACATTGTCGTCGTCCCTATTCAGAAGATGGAGCCCTCGGTTAGTTTCACAATGTCCTGCACCATGCAGTCCATGTATGTCTGCCCATTATAGTCACGCGCCGTGAACCTTAACACTGCATACACCAGGTCATTCTGCGCAAGCTTCATCTGTGCGAGATTTCCGAGGAGCGTAGCCACGAAGCAGTTCTCATACTTTCCACCCATCTCCTGCATCACTAACTGGCATTTCTGCGTCTGTGTGCCGTCCTGTCGCTGTATGTTTACCACAGCGCTCTGGTTTACTACTCTAAAAATATTCTTCATATTCGAAATGTGTTTTTTAAAAATGTTACTTTATCGTCAAGAAAATTCTTTTTTCATTCTCTATTAGTCTCATTAGTTTCTCAAGGGTGAGCCTGCTCAGCAGCACCTTTCCTTTTATCAGGTTTTGTCCCACGAGAATACATCCTTCGGTATCGTTGGCCGTGTTCCCCGAGTGAATCCTAATACCCTCAAATCCAGGCACTCCAACGAGCAGAGGCAGATACTTGCCAAACTTCTTCGACTTTGTCACCACCACGGGATAAGTGCCCTCAGGCACGGCCGATTTTCGCGGCACCTTCAGTTCACCACCCTTGAAGTCACGCCATGTGGGTTCCAGCGTGTCGCATATCTTTACCCCATTCTCGTCCTCCAGTCTGCCGATAGTGTAATCAGCTCGTTTCGCTATTCTTGTCAACGTGAGTGTTTTCATATCATTCTATTTTTTTTATATTACCTCAAATCCGCAACCTATAGGGTTTAGTGGGATTTTGCTTGCAAAGCGACAAAATTCATTTTATTGTACATATTTCTTGCACAACAGAAATGTCGCAGACACAAAATCCCCTTACCCCATAAAGC
>NZ_NPJG01000073.1 GCF_002251245.1 Prevotella sp. P5-92 | reverse complement strand
ATGTGGAAGTGTGTCCCGAATGCGGAGAAATCAAGATAAGCTACAACAGTTGCCGAGACCGTCATTGCCCCAAGTGTCAGAACAAGGAGCGTGAGCAGTGGATTTCTTTCCGCAGGGAGGAGATTATACCTACTAAGTACTTCCATGTGGTATTCACGGTGCCGGATTGCCTGCATCCTATAGCCATTAACCATCAGGCTGCCTTCTACGATTGCATGTTCAAGGCCGCTTGGGCTACCATTCACGACTTTGCTGGCGACAAGGGGCTGCGTACAGGCATGACAGCCATCCTTCATACGTGGGGTTCCAATCTGTTCTACCATCCGCACATTCACTGCATTGTGCCGGGTGGAGGGATAGACAAGCTCGGTGTGTGGCATCATCTCAACGGTTGTGAAAAGAGTGACTTCCTTTTTCCCGTGCATGGCATGAGCGACAAATTCCGTGGAAGATTCATGGCTCTGCTCACAAGGAGGCTGAAGGAAGAAGGCTTCGTCATTGCTAATTACATACGAAAACAGTGCTTTGACAAGGACTGGGTCGTTTACTCCCGCCCTCCCGCAAAGGGAGTGAATCAGGTGTTGGAGTATATTGCAAGATATGCATATCGTGTGGCGATAACCAATTCCAGGATTCTTGACGTGACCGACTCAAATGTCTCATATGACTACAAGGACTACAGGAAAGGCGGAAAGCACGGGGTGATGACAATGGAGATTGACAAGTTCCTTGGCTTGTTGTCACTGCATGTGCTACCCGACAGGTTTGTAAGGATACGCCACTACGGCATACTCTCACCATCCAACAGGGATGCACTGCGCAACATACAGAAGCAGCTCGATGTGCCGCCCGTGCCGAAAGAAAGGACAAAGAAGTCATATCTTGAGATCTGTCAGG
>NZ_NPJG01000072.1 GCF_002251245.1 Prevotella sp. P5-92 | reverse complement strand
CCCCCAATTTGTCACTTTCCTAGGGTGATTGGGGGATTTTTCTTATCATCTACAAAGGTACAAAATTTCTATCACATTGAGTAATAGATAGTTATAAATAATCTTAAAATTTAACGACACTCCCTAATTAACAACTTAGTTATACCAACAACGGAAAACCTTTTTTGGATATTTTCAATAGAATCTTCCGACAATCCAGCTTCGATTAGATATGGTACTAGTTCCTTGTTAAACCTTTTAGTTTGCATGCAATATATATAAATCATATTGAGCATCGGAAAATCTTTAAAAGGAGAAGATATATAATCATAATAATAAGGACTGTCTTTAAATAATAATGTTGCAATAGTATTCATACCTCTAAAATCAACAAGCTTTCGATCAAGCGCCTTTCCGTAATTGTTATTTGTACTTCCCTCTGTCGTACATAACAAATATGATTTATGCAGGTATTTAACTTTATTTCCCCTTAATAAATACTTCCACCAATAATAGTGGAAAGAATAACAAGTTCCATTCAACCGATTATCCCACTCTCCGATTTCTTCCAAAATTGATGTCTTGTAAACAACAGATGAAATAAAACATAGTATTCCTCCTAAAGACTGGGCATGATAGAAGTACGTTTTTCCTTCAAAGATGCTTGAAAAGTCAAAAATACAATCCGTTGTTAATCCTTTAAAAAAGAATTGGTCGCCCTTTACTATTCCAGAAGCATTAATATTTGTTCTATTTGAAACAAAAATTCCTATTTCAGGTTCTATTTCTATTTCTGATAATATATATGAAAGAGCTCCATCTTTAAAATAATCATCATCACCCCACAAAATAGAATACTCTCCTTTTGCCATCTTCATCGCTTTAATAAAGTTGACATCAGGACCTTCATTGTATTTACTACATTTATAATGAATACAAATCTGTGGATACTGATCTATTAAGCACTTGCATACCTGTCGTGTTGTATCTGTTGATGCATTGTCACTTATGTTAATTTCTATGTCATCATTCTTATTTAATTCACATATCTGAGAAATAATAATCTCAATATTTTTCTTTAAAAAAGACGAGCGGTTGTAAGTTGGAATATTTATTGATAATCTCATAAAAAATCGAAATTAATATGACCATAACATGTCACAAATTCTGTTTTTTGCAACGAATCCAATAGTTTTTTTTAATAACGTTCCATCAAGTGCTAAATACTTCATTGCCACATCAACTCTTTGAACACTCCCAAAGCAACCTTCCGATACTTCCTTGCCCATTGCATGATGGATTAATGATACTATTTCTTTTACTGTAAGTGTTTCCTTTCCTTCAATGTTGTAAAGTCCTGAAGGAAGCTTCTTTTCATATGCCAATGCTAACATTCTCGGAACTTCACTTACATGCACATATTGTCGGGTTTGATCACCAGCCGTGAAATGGAGTTCCTCTCCATTGCGTATAGCATTAATTACATAAGGTATCAAACGTTTAGGGTTCTCGCCTGCACCATAAATTGTAGGAATATAGAAGTGCCAATGAGTGAAATTGTGCTTGTAGGAGGCGACAAACTTACTCAACATACGCTTACTAACTGTATAGTCATTTGGAGCGGGACAAATTGAAGTAAGAATATCTTCTTCTGTAAAGTAACGTGTTTCCATTGTCTCTCCCATCTCAAAATAGCTACCAAATGTTACAAAACAACCCTTGTAATCTAACTCTTTCAGTTTATTACATATTGTAATAGGAACTGTGACATTTAGGTTATAGATAAGGTTGAAACCTTCTTTTAGATTTGCTTGTATGCCAGCGCCAATAGCATATATTATAATATTTGAGTCAAGTAATGATGAACAGTCAAGATTTGAATCCATCAAGTTAATCTTATAAAAAGTATCGTACTTATGACCTATAGGTTCATCGAGCCCATACATAATTAACGTCCATCCTTCTTTATTTGCAAATTTTGCAATGGCAGAGGATAGGAATCCATTTGTTCCAAGAATACTTATTTTCATTTTGCTAAAAAATTATTTATCTCCTCAATACAGAGATTATATACATTTTCTGTTTTATATCGCTTATACCAATCAACCACGAGTGACATGCATTGTTTCATGTCCATGCGTGGTTTCCATCCCAATCGGGACTTAGCCTTTGTGATGTCAAGCATAAGAAGTTTTGCCTCGTGAACGGCATTTGGATCCGAGGAGTCTTTTAGCTCTCCATATCCAAAGTTATTCACAAGTTCTGTTGCTACTTCCCACACTGTTGAAACTGATTCTGACTCAGGACCGAAGTTCCAGCCTTCACACCATTTCGTTGGTTCGTCCCACATCTTTTGTGCAAGCATCATATATCCTGAGAGTGGTTCAAGAACATGTTCCCAAGGTCGGATAGCTTTAGGTGAACGGATATCAATTGGCTTGCCTGCTTCGAGTGCTTTTACGCAATCTGGTATAATTCGGTCGAGCGCCCAATCACCGCCTCCAATAACATTTCCTGCTCTGACGCTAGCAAGTGAGACAGTATGCTTCTTGCCATAGTCTTCAGGATTGAAGAAAGAACGTCTCCAAGATTGTATAGCTATTTCACATGCTCCTTTTGATGAACTATATGGGTCATAGCCTCCAAACGGGTCTGTTTCCTTATAACCTCTAATCTGCTCTTTATTGTCATAGCACTTATCGGTAGTAATCATAACACCAACCTTTACACTTTTTGTAGCTCGTATGGCCTCCATTATATGGATTGTACCCATCACATTGGCTTCGTATGTTTCAACAGGATGGTCGTATGAGAATCGAACAAGCGGTTGGGCTGCTAGATGGAAGATAATCTCTGGCTGATATTCAGCGAAGATTTGTTTAATTTTCTCTCCATCACGGATATCAGCTCTAATATCAGCTTTAATTTTGTTGCCTATCTCTGACAGGACAAAGTTGTCTCTATCGGTGAAAGGATCAAGAGCGATACCGACTACCTCAGCTCCAAGTTCATGAAGCCAGATGCTGAGCCAAGAACCCTTGAAACCGGTATGTCCCGTTACAAGAACTCGCTTACCTTTATAAAAATTATCAAAAATATCTACCATAATTATTCAAATTTATATGCTATTGTATCTGAGGGGTCATACAGTTTATCAGTATAAGCTAATAGAATAAAGTCACTTTCGCTATTGTTGACTACGACATGTGCAACATTATTGGGTATGAAAACACTTATTGCCTTTTCAAGTGACATCTCTATCTCTTGTTTTTCGTGAGTTTCAATATCTTCAAGCTTTAATATTGCAGAACCCTCAATAATCGTAAACCATTCAACAGCCTCTGGATGATAGTGACCACCTTTTGCCTGTCCAGGTTTCCCCATAGTAAGATAAATCTCTCCTGTATGTGAGGGTATACCTTCCTCCGTTCCCGTAATTGCTTTCAAAAACCAACCACGATCATCTATTATTAATCTTCGAGGTATTATTTGTACCTTTTCTATCATATTATCATTTTTAAAGAATTCCTGTTATTTTCCTTCCTTCAATACTAGGGACAGAACGCTCCCATCTCTTCCATGGTGCCTTGTTTTCTGCAAGAAGTTTCTCTAACATATTCTTCTCACGGATATTATCCATACATTGCCAGAATCCCATATGAACATACGACATAAGTTGTCCTTGTTCGGCAAGTTGTGTTAGAGCCACCTTTTCGAAAACACATGAATCGCCATCGAGAAGGTCGAATACTTGTGGCTCCAATACCATATACCCGGCATTGATAGGTGCACCATCTGAAACATTCTTCTCGCGGAAGGCTTTAACTGCGCCATTTTGGATATCAAGCACACCTTTATCTTGTGCCATCTTAACGGCAGTGAGTGTAGCAAGCTTGCCATGACTTTTATGGAACTCTAAGAGTTTATCTATCTCGACATCGCAGACACCATCTCCGTAGGTCATCATGAATGTTTCATTGCCTACGTATTTCTGGATACGCTTGATGCGGCCACCTGTCATTGTGTTGTATCCTGTATCAACCACAGTTACTTTCCAAGGTTCCATATTAGTCCGGTGGACTGTCATCTCGTTCTTGCCATTGCGATAGTCGAAGGTGACATCAGAATTATGAAGGAAGTAGTTGGCGAACCACTCCTTGATATATTCCTGCTTATATCCTGCACAGATGATAAACTCGGTATGTCCATAATAGGCATACTCTTTCATGATATGCCAAAGTATCGGCATACCACCAATCTCAATCATTGGCTTTGGCTTAAACTGAGATTCTTCAGAAATGCGGGAGCCGAAGCCTCCAGCTAGTAATACTACTTTCATTTTACTGCCTTTTTTATTGTTTTTTTTATATTAGACAAAAATCCGCGTATATTTTTTTTTATGCAATATAATCTGAATGAAGATATGCCGATTTCGTCAAAATATGTTTTATAATCTTCATATAGAGCTTCAAATTCAGAGGTATTCCCATTGTCTTTCAGATATTTCAAATACTGGAAATAATAACCTTCCAGATATTTATAAATAGTGGGACATTTATAGAATTCAAATTCTTCCTGAAGGGCCTTTAGGTGTGGAATTTGGTTGATTGCAAATTTTACGCCTGGATGTGTTCCTGTATAGCCCGTTGTAACTAATCTATACACCCCCATTGATTCACCAATGCAATGAATCGGGCCTTCTCTAAGGCAGGTTGCTATGAGCACATTGTCGCCATATTTGAAATTCGGATTTGAAGGCAACTTATCAGATATATATGCCTTATGCATAATTGAGCCCGTTGGAACAAGCCATTTCTTAAACATCTCATTACAATCTGATATGTAATAATCTCGTGTTGTTAAATAACCAAATATATCTGTTGCAATTCTTCCCTCTTCTGCTTTAACCTCGACTTTGTGAAAACACAAGGAAAAATCAGGATTCTTTGTCATAAATGAATACTGTCGTTGGAGCTTATTCTCATTAGTCCAATAATCATCTCCCTCGCACAATGCCTCATACTCACACATATCTCGCCACTCACTCAGATATCCCATCTTGGACTTGCGCTGAGAGTAATGATTCTCCTTGAGATACAACACTACGAAATAGCAGTTCTTGTTCGTATTATGTTGAGCGTAGGTTATATGGGCATAATCGGTCTCTTTATTAAAAGCGGCTGAACCTTCTGAAAAATCAAAATTGTCTTCTACATACTGCTTAATGACTTCTTGCTCTCCATCTGTAGATGCATCGTCTACAATGATACAGACAAATGGGAATGTTGTCTGCTGCATAGTAAAGCCATTCATTGCATCAGTGATATACTTTGAATGATTGAAGGTGAAGCACCTACAAAATACTTTAAATTTTGGATATTCCATATTATTTCTATTTCTTTATTTTGTTCAACATTGGTTTTATCATATTCAACATCTCCTTATATTCCTCTATCCTTATTATTCTGCACAGCAGGATAAATACACCTAAACCTACCACTATCTGTATCGGGAGGATTATCCAATAGCTAATAGGGATAAATTTGATCATATAGACAATTACTGCCATAGTAAAAGTTATGGAGAATGACTTTGAGATATCTTTCAACTGCATCCACGAGGTATAGCCTAACAATTTGCCAGGGTAATGGGAATTGAGGAAATAACAAATGGTACTGGTGAATATTGAGGTGTAGAGCATCGGGAAGATACCTACAAAAGCACCGATAAACAAAGGAGCGAGACCGATAATCTTCTTGATGATTTCCAATTTCAGGAACAAATCGCTACGCCCTTGTACCATCAGCATATTAAGATTGATGGCATGTAAAGGATAGAAAGAGCCTACAAAACATATCAATGGTAAGTAGGTGGCTGCCTCATGCCATTTTTCACCGATCAGGCAATATAATAGTGGTTCTGAGACTGCACCTAATGCGAACATCAAGGCAAAGGTGAGAAACATCATAATCTTGATGACACGTCGATAGGCTGCAATCATACGTTCCTTGTCATCCTGAATTTCACTCAACACGGGATAGGTTACCCGCTGAATAACATTTGACAGGTTGGATGATAACATCTGAGAGAAGTGCTTAGCGCGAGTATATTGACCCAAAGTAGCCGCATTATAGTATTTGCCTACAACGACCTGATACAACTGGGTCCACAGGCTATCCAATATGCCAGACACCATCATCTTCCAGCCAAAGCCGAAGAGCTCATGAAAACTTTTCTTGTTGAATCGCAATGATGGCACCCAATGGTTATAACCCCACAACTGTATCGTTTTCAACACCTGTACTGTCAACATCTGTGCCACCAACGCCCATACGCCGAATCCGAGGAATGCCATGGCAATACCCACTATACCACTCACGATGCTGGAACTCAAGGTTATCTTTGTCTGTGTCTTGAAGTCAATCCTCTTGGTAAGTCTTGTCTGCTGCACTATGGCCAGCGCACCGATTATCATGGTGAACGATGACACCCTCGTCAGGTCAACCAACTCCTCTCTCCCGAAGAAATCGGCAATTAATGGCGAGGCCATGAAAACCAGGGCATACAATACTATACTAAGGCCAAGATTGACGATAAATGCAGTATTGTAATCATCGTCCGAAACATTTTTCCTGCGTATCAACGCCGTGCTGAAACCACCATTGATGATGGCATTACACACTACTGTGAAAATATTGATGATGCCTAATAAGCCATAGTCATCAGGCGAGAGCAGACGGGCAAGGACGATGCTCACCAAGAACGACACGCCCATCTGCGTGACATTGTCGATGGCACTCCATGCCGTGCCCTTGATTGTTTTGTCTTTTAAAGATTGTTCTGACATAATTAAATTAAAAATTCTTTTGCAGCAGCCAGCAGTATCGAACTTCGGTCTCTCGATGAGAGAGTTCTACCTGTATGGCTACTTGGTTATAGTAAGTGTCCGAAATTTGGGTACTAAACATTTTTTTG
This sequence comes from Prevotella sp. P5-92, assembly GCF_002251245.1. Taxonomy (GTDB): domain Bacteria; phylum Bacteroidota; class Bacteroidia; order Bacteroidales; family Bacteroidaceae; genus Prevotella. The sequence continues at coordinate 959 of NZ_NPJG01000072.1, read as the reverse complement.
CATTCATATATCAGCAAAATAGAGACAATTATCGTCATCACAAAAGTCGCTGAAGCCCAAATTTCTGAAATAAACTATTAAAGGTTCTAATCATAAATATTCTCCAAAATTGCATTTAATCATCAGCGTATAACGACCTCTTAAAAGGCAGTCCTGAATTCTCATATTTATATCTGTTTTTCAGCCAATGAGATAAGCTTATGATGGATTTTCAAATCATCACTTCCAGTCCTCTCACGAAGTCAATGTTGTACCTCATGCACATGAAATCTCTGTTGCACTAATTTTTCACTGCGGTGAAAAAAGCTAAAGTCCTGCGGCTTATAACCTTCCACTACAATATTTCACAATTATTTTACGTTTCTCTAAAAGGTGAAGGGAGATGACGGACTCTTTCACCACCCCGTCATTAATCCCCTCCACCACAAATAACCATGCCCAATACAACATTGGACAAGGCGATCGCGGCTGTTCCCAAATTCAGGGACCGCATTTCGCTTTTTACTAAGAAACTGCGTCTGGCACAGTATGCAGACGGCAGTATCTATGACTATCGCCTGAAAATTGCTCAGGCAGTGTTGTTTTTCAAAAAGTTGCCGGAGGAGTTCACACAGACGGACATCGACTACTATCTGTCGACACTCCTGGACAAAAACCGTTGCAGCCTGTCCTTCTTCAAGCACACCGTATTCGGACTGCAGGCCTACTACAAGGTGATGGGGCTTAAGCAACCTGGAGGTCTCGTACTCCCTCCCGTGCGCAAGCCGAAGAGGTTGCCGCGAGTGCTCTCCCAAGAACAGATTGCCCGTCTTATCCGCAACTGCGCCCTGTTCGACAAGACCCTGCTTGCCATCATCTACGACTGCGCCCTCAGGGTCGGCGAGGCATGCCGCCTCAGATGGGACGACATCTGCTTTGACCGAAAGAAGCTGTTCGTATTCCAAGGCAAGGGGCGTAAA
>NZ_NPJG01000071.1 GCF_002251245.1 Prevotella sp. P5-92 | reverse complement strand
TATCTCAATCCCACGATAGAGAACTGGTATGTATATGTCTTTTTTTCGTCCATTTCGGTTTCCCTCTGTTATTTGTTTGGTAGAGTTAATAGGTTCAGATTAGGACGGGTGACTGTCACCAGTCCTGAATCATAGGGGACAGGTACATTGGCTCACTCTTTTGGGTCGATGAACCTGTCCCTATGATTCAACGATGTATGATGATGTAGGAAATTAACAACAATAGAAGAACGAATCCCATTAAACCGCCTACTTGCATAAATGACTTTTCACGCATGGCAACTATTTCGTTTTCCCGGCTTTGCAGTTCGGTTTGTACCTTTTCTTCTATTTGGCAAATCAATTCTTGCAGTTGTCTGTTAAGTTCTGCATTACGAGCTGCAAGGCTGTCGGCTTGTTCCGACAATTGGCGATCCTGCACTTTCTGTTCGCTGATTACGTTTCTATTGACCGAATGAAGGATAGTGGTTGATACTGCTGGAGTTACTTCCTTTTTTTTGCCGAATATGCCTAAGAAACCTTTTCGTTTTGGCTTTTTGGACTGTTCCTGCACACTTTTCTGTACAATAACCGGAATTTGATTGGCTATCTTCTTGTTAATAGATTGTTGTTCATCCATTAACCGGACTATCTGGAACATCTGTCGTTCCTTATCCTCTAAAAGACTGCGCACACTATCGATGCGCTCTGCTGGATAGGTGGCCTTGAAACGGCAGAGCATACTGTCCATTGCCATACGCCGTGCATGGTAATGCTCGATATCTTTATCGTTCCATTCCAGTATTGTTTCACCCAATAGAGAAAATTTTATCATTTGAATATTGATATTGTTTATTTCTTTTCGGAGCTCGTCTATTTTTTTATTGCCAAGTTCTAATGCTTCTATCTCCTGCCATTCATAGAGGCTATTATATGCCATACATCCGATAAGAATGGAGATAAGTATATATCCCAACCGTATTGCCTTATAGAAATTTCCTGACCGCTCCATTATTTTGATGACATTGATTTTTGAAACATGAATAAAAGTTTATCGTTTTCGTTCATGCGGATATTATCAGAATAACCGCCTTTTGTTATTTGATACCCGCATGGCTTAACCATAAAAATGCCTAAGCCCTTAGTGTATGAACTTATTTCTGAGGCATAGTCTTTACTTGTATTTAATGGAACTTTCCCTTTAATATGACACCACTCATTATTGCAACTGATGTCTTCAATCTCAGACATCATTTTTTGCAAATCTGTAATAGCTTTGGAACTTGCCTCCTGGGGTATCTGCAACTCAAAACAGAGCATCGGTTCGAGAATGTCCACACCTGACTGTTGCAAAGCCAGCCTGAAGACATAAGGGGTCAGCTGCCTGAAATCAGCAGGTGTACTTACCGGGCTATAATATTCGGCTTGAGTAAAAGTCACTTTCAGATCTGTCACTTCCCATCCATGTAATCCCGATTGGCAAGACATACGAATCCCTTCAAAAACGGCATTTTGAAAAGAATGGTTCAGATAACCATAGGAGATGTCACTTTCGATCTGCAACCCTGTCCCTAACGGCAAGGGTTCAAGAGTCAGCCCTATTGTGGCCCAATAAGGGTTGGGTGGCACTTCGATCTGAATAATCTTATTGACCTTTTTTATAGGTCGTTCTTTGTAGATAGTCTTGATCTCATCAAAATGGACCTTTACGGAAAATCGTTCTTCCAGCAATGTCTGTATGATTTCCTTTTGGGTCAAACCATATAACGAGATTTCCAATTCATCACTATATGAGTTTATGGAAAAGGACAAAGACGGGTCTTCAATCCACAATGTATTCAGAGCGGATATCACCTTGCTTCTCTCTTCGGGCTTATTTGGCCGGACGGAGGATTTGAGAGCGGGATGCTGATGAGATAATCCTTGAATCAAACAAGGTTTAGCACCTAAATAATCTCCGATTCGAAAATCTTCTATATCTTCTACAATCGCGATATCATTGGCACCCACTTCATCAACATTTATCTCTCTGCCCTGATAAATAGTCTTTAGATTTTTAATCTTGATGGATTTTTCCGAATCGTTGATTCTTACAACGTCTCGAAGTCTCAGACTTCCGTCAATTATTTTAAGAAAACTTCTTTTATGCCCTTTGGGGTCATGCTCTATCTTATAGAGATAAGCTGAAAGTCTGTTTGAGACTGATGCCGGAGGAAGTATAAAAGAAGAAATGGCGTCCAACAACTCATTGATACCGATATTGAACATTGCTGATCCATGTAGCACCGGATAGACTTTGGCTTTTGCCACAAGAGCGATTATCGTATTCCAATAATCAGCCGGTGAAATTTCGCTATCCGCCAAATATCGTTCTAATATATCGTCGTCATGGTTGCATACAAATTCTTTGTATTCTTCCTTTATATATGTTTGGGAGCAAACCGGATAAACCGATCCATCGACAACAGTTTGCATAAACAGGACATCTTGCGACAGATTTGTTTTTATATCCATATACAAACGCTCCAAATTCACACCGGCACGGTCAATCTTATTGATAAATATAATTGTCGGGATTTGCAGCTTTTGTAAAGTACTGAACAGCAACTTTGTCTGCGCTTGTATGCCTTCCTTTGCGGATAAGATGAGGACTGCTCCATCAAGCATTTTGAATGTCCGCTCCACTTCCGCAATAAAATCCATGTGTCCCGGAGTGTCAATGATATTGCATTTCACCCCGTTCCAGATAATAGATGTCGTAGAAGCCCGGACAGTAATTCCTCTACGTTTCTCTATATCCATAGAGTCTGTTATGGTGTCACCATTATCCACACGGCCGCACTTTTCCGTTGCTCCACTGGCAAACAGCAGATTCTCGGTTACGGAAGTTTTTCCTGCATCAATGTGAGCAAGAATTCCTAAATTTATAATATTCATTTGGATTAATTTATAATATTCATTTGGATTAAGCAATAATATACTACAGTAGATGCATTGTCGAAACGCACCTTTTAATACCTCCTCGTAGCATATGAGAACTACAGGATTACTAACTCGTATTAATATGTATATTATTACTGCCGCATAACGATTACAAAATTACACAAAAAAAATATATCTAACAAAAGTTGGAGGATTTTTTAACTTTCCTTAATTCCGCAACACTATAATTTAACTTTATTTATAAGTTCCTGAGCAACAAAAAGTTGCCCAGGATTTTGCCATGTCAGAATTTTCACTTATCTTAGTGTTGCAAAAAGAAAACAAGCAAAACTCTAATATGACATGGCAAAAATACAAATTAAATCTGAGAAACTCACACCTTTTGGAGGAATTTTTTCAATCATGGAGAAATTTGACTCCATGCTTTCACCCGTTATCGACTCAACACTGGGTCAGAGATGCAGCAGTATCTTCGGATATCAGTTCAGCGAGATAGTCCGTTCGCTGATGAGCGTT
>NZ_NPJG01000070.1 GCF_002251245.1 Prevotella sp. P5-92 | reverse complement strand
AGGACGAAGTACCTTGACGTGGAGAAGGCGAACATGGAGTATGTGAAGCAGCGCAAACACAAGAAGTCACAACAGCGCAGGATTATCCGCCGGCTGTTAAACCTGCTGGGGAAGATCCTGAAGGAAATACGAAGGATGATGCGCGAACATAATGAGCAGGAGGTGCTGACCGTGCGTGAGCAGTCAACCCTCGGCATTATCACAAAGGTGTACCGCCAGCAGAAGAACCACTTCGACAGCAATGACCCCAGGGAAAGCATTCCAGACAGGATCGTGAGCACATCAAAGCCATACGTGAGGCCCATCGTCCGTGGCAAGGAGGTGAAGAACGTGGAGTTTGGAGCCAAATGCAACAACATACAGGTTGACGGTATCTCTTTCATCGAGAAACTCTCCTTCAACGCCTTCAATGAGGGCACAAGACTCGGACATTGCATCAAGATGCACAAGCGGCTGTTTGGTGTAGATGCGAAGAAGATAGGTGGCGACACCGGCTATGCAGGCACAGCCAACAGGGACCTCTGCAAGGAACTGGGCATACAGACATCATTCGTCAAGCGTGGACGTCCATCAGCAGAGAAGAAGAGGGAGGAAGACTATGTCCGCAAGGAACTGGCAAGAGTCAGGGCCACTCAGATGGAAGGCTCGTTCGGAACACAGAAAGAGCATTACGCCATGCGCAGGATCAAGGCCAGGAAGAAGAAAACAGAGAT
>NZ_NPJG01000007.1 GCF_002251245.1 Prevotella sp. P5-92 | reverse complement strand
CGGTCTTTAGAAGACAACAATGCCCCTCAGAATTGTAATGATTTAAAAAAAATGGCAAAGACATTTCATGATGAATTTACTGATGAAAAGTATGCTAAGCCAGGAAAGGTGATAACTACAAGGAAAATACGAAAAATCTAAAGAGACTTCCCCCAAGGACTTCCCCCAAAATAACAAAGTATATCCCCCACTTCCCCCAAACGGGAACGTGGGGGATTTTTGTTTCCATAGATTGCAAAAAAATGCCATATCTTTGCATCGTGAATCAGACGAATAGGCAATCGCCGACTGCCGAAAGTTGATAATGGTTCACGGTGCTTCTTAACAAGGCTGTTACAAAAAACCAATTATAAAACTATCTCTCACGCCTGCGGTGTTGGGCGGGGGAAATGGTCTCGCCCATACAAATGGTAGATAACAACTTAATTTATAATAATCATGGCAGAAAAGAATGAATTTGCTTGCCACGGCGTTGAGGTGAAATATCCTCTGACGCAGAAGGCTGAGAAGGAATTGGAGGCTATGCGTCCGTTCCTGAGTGAAAGACTTGTACATGACATCAGATGCTTTATCTGCAGCCTGAGGTCGGAGTTACAGGACGATGAGGCTCTTGCAATGGCGATGATGTTGGAGGCTTTCCAACTGATTCCTCGTGACTTGAGTATTGTGAAATCTACAATGCTTGGATTCCTTGTGAGAATTAAGGAGCAAGCGTTGGACAATATTTTGGAGAGAAGGGATTGAGCCCCCTTCTTTCTTCCTAATCTGAATTTATCAATTTGTTTTACATTATAAAATTTTAAAGACATGACAAAAAAGAAAATGGGGTCGGCTGCTACCCAAAAGCAGCAAACGAGAAAAGATCCGTATGAGTGCTACTCGGTGAAAAAAATGCCAGAAACAGTGGTGGAGCGTAGCTTGGGTAAGGTGAAATGCGGGAAGGATGCGGAAAACGCCGTAAGAAGCGTTTTCGGCGGTGTGCAGATGGGACACACGGAGTGGTGTGTGAACAACAGCGACTCGCTCGTGGGCGTGGCAATGCTCATGGAGAACGAGAACTTCATGACTTTCAAAAATCTCAAAAGGCTGGAGGTGAGGCTGGAGGCTACGGTGTCAGTGAAGGCTGTAGGAAAGAACTTGTGGCTCGTTACGGCTTACTGGCTCGATGAATCTAAATTTAGGAAGTAATTTGCGGAGGAAGAACATGAAACTTATACTGAAAAGAATTGCCAAACGTGCTGATTATACTATCGGGCGTTTGACGGACGAGAAAGGGGACAGAATCTGCGACACTCTGGAGCCGACATGGCGTAACTACAAAGGCGGAGAACTGAAAGTGCCAAAGAAATCGGCGGTGCCGGAAGGCACTTACCGGGTGGTGGTGACAAAGTCGCCGAGGTTTAAGAAGTATCTGCCGCTGCTTGTGGGGGTGCCTGGGTTTGAGGGCATAAGAATTCATTCGGGCAACAGCGCAAAGGACACGGAAGGATGCATCCTGGTGGGCGACAACCTTATCAAGGGCAGGCTCGTGTGGAGCAGAAGGGCTCTCGACAAGCTGATGGGAATGATGGAGGATGAGAAGGAGGTAAGCATAACAATAATTTAAACAGAAAAGAAAAATGGACAATTTGAAAGTGAAGAAAATTATGCCTCTGCAGACGGGAGTGTCTGAGAGAGGCGAGTGGAAATCTCGTGAGGTGATACTGGAGGAGATTGACGAGAGAATTCAGTATCCTAACCAATATCTCGTGAGGTTCACCGCCGACAGGGTGAACCTGGTGGACTCCATCAAGGAGGGCGACACTGTGTCGTGCCACTGGTCGTCGAGGGTTAGGGAATACAGAACCAAGGATGGCCGCGAAATGGCGGCGCAGGAGCTGAACGGATGGGGAGTGAAGAAAGAAAATGTTTAATTCAAAAAAGTTTTAATTATGAGTAGAACAATGAAAAAAGCGGACGTTGATGACAGTCAGAGTGTGCAGCTTGGAGGCGTGGCGTATGTGACTGACCAGAAGTATGTGATGTTTTGTCCCGACGATCCTGTGCCGGGAGTGGTGGAGCCATTTGTAAGGGCGGGCAAGGGACAGTTGATGCGCGACGGAACGTTTGACTTCTCGCCACTTCCGCCAGCAAGAAGACGCCGAGGCGTGCTGCTGAAAAAGGTGGCACACGGACGACTCTCAGCCACCAAAGATGGCGCATTCCTGCTCACACTGAAGGTGTTTAAGCATGAGGGAATAGATGTCGCCAAGACGATGGTAAAAGAGGCTGAGGAAGCTATAAGAGAAGGTTTTGCTATAGTACATTAAACAACAGAAACAGAATAACTTATGGCAAGAAAAAAGAAAGTAGTTAAAGAGCCAATGGAAATGATGAAAATCCCCCCTGAAGCTCGCGGACAAGGCGCAAGAGAATGTCTTGACCACGCAGGACCCGAGAACGAGATGCCTGCCCTGTTTACCACTACGGGCACTGTCAGCGTGTTGGCATCAGACGTGATGGTGGAGATACACGACAGGGTGAATCCTCTTAACCAGATAATAAACATCATCGGCGAAGCAGCGTCGAGGAAGAGTCAGATGGACGAGATCTTCGCCGAACTGGCCTACGAACTGATTGAGGAGAAATGGCGCATAGTGGATGAGGAAAAGAAGTGGAGACAGGAGGCCAAACGCGACCGCAACGCTAAGAAACAAAAGGACAAACCAAGGTTTCCGATGAGGGTGCAGACACTCAACACCACGGTGGCTAACCTGGCTGAGCGACTCGAAGACGTGGATGGCAAAAGGGCCATCTCGTTCACTCCCGAGATAGACATACCACTGACGAAATGGGGGCGCAACGGCACCAACGAGTTTTCGACCATGCTCCGCCTCAGCTACGACGGCGCTTGCTACGAACGCGAAGCGAAGAGCCTTGAGGCGGCCAACGTCCACATCAAGAGCTTGCAGTGGAGCGTGATAATGTGCGGACAGCCTGAGTCGCTCTACAAACTGATGTCGAACATGACCAACGGACTGCTGTCGAGAACTGCCATTGCCAAGATGCACGACAACACTTATGACATGTTCAGCAACGACCGACCTTTCACCGACGAGGAGAAGCGGAAAATACACGAGGCAGCGCATCTGATATCGCTGATGAAGGGTACAATGGTGCTGCCGCTGCTTGAGAAAAAGAGCATAAAATGGGCTGACAACATCTGTCTCCAGGCTGCCAAGGACGGCAACGACGTTCTCGCACGCTGCCGACTGCGCGACCATGTGACCGCCTACCGCATGACGGTGTGTCTGATGCTGTTTCTTGTGGCTGAGAGGCTGATGAAAGAGCATGGATATGAGGGGGCTGAGAAGGTGCTGAAGGATGATCCTGGCATCACTGCCAAGCTGATAGTGGACGAACAGACGCCAACGATGCTGAAAGTTTTTGACACTATAGCTGACTATATACTGGATATGGACATGCTTTACTTCGGCGAGAAACTCAAGGTCAACTACAACGACAAGAACTGTCGGGTAATAGGCGACGAACGCTCTTACCGCACTGCCAACGACACCATCTACGAGTGTCTGCCTAAGGTGTTCTCTAAGGATCAGCTTATGCAGCAGTGTAAGATGAACAACGGCGAGGAACCGACGGATTTCAAGGTACGCGGAATGCTCAGAAACTGGAAAAAACAGGGTCTGATAACTGAAAACGGTGCGATGTATCAGAAGAAAACAAGGTAAAATTAAAATAAATTGATTACTTCAATGAACAACGAAGACCTTTACAGAACGAGAGCCACGCCCATAGAGGAGGTGGCTGAGCGATTAGGGATTAGGATAGTGCGCCACAAGGCGCTCTGTCCCTTCCACGACGATAAACACCCGAGTTTGCACTTCAACGTGAAGAGAAACAGATTTTGTTGCTATGCCTGCGGAGCAAGAGGGAACGTGATCGACCTTGTGATGAGGTATAACAACTTCGGGTTTAAAGAGGCGGCGATGTGGATTGACGGAGGCGACCACACCATTGCGGCAGGGAGCGGCGTGATGCCTGTTGGCAGAAGCGGACAGACTGACTTTAGGGGTGTGGCGACAGTGGATGTGGAATATCTCTCAACGCTCATTGTGCATCCTACGATAGAAGGTAAGGCGGCTGACTTTCTCTTCGTCGAGAGGAAGATAGACCCTAAGGTGGCTCAATGGTGTGGACTGACAAGCGTGACGGAGCCTACGCCCTGCTGGCGATGGGGAAAGGCGTTTTATGACGCGCCGTCGCTGCTCATTCCTTACAGAGACGTTGACGGGAGGCTGCTGAGCGTACAGGGAAGGTATCTTGGCACCGAAGACAAACCCCGCTTCCGCTTCCCACGAGGGTCGCACGTGGGAATGTATAACAAACCGATGATAAGGTGTCTGACGCCGGGCGACGAGCTGTGGATCACCGAGGGACCGTCAGACTGCTGGGCGATGATGTCGGCGGGACACAAGGCGGTGGCAATCCCGTCGGCCACAACTCTTACCATGGGCGACATAAGACTGATAAACAACGGATTGCCAGAGGGCGTGACGCTGCACATGATGCCCGACAGAGACCGTCCTGGAATGGAACTGTTCCAAGCCCTGAAACGACATTTCCCCAATCTGAAAGGACATGTGTTGCCCGACGGGGTGAAAGACTACGGCGAATACTGGAAGACAAGATAAAAAAAAACATAAAAGGATGAGGATAATTTTGTGATTTGATGAAAAAGCCTTACCTTTGCAACTAACAAAAAGAAACAAATAACATGATTAACAAGCAACTATTACAACCGGAATCAATCGTAGTGGTGGGTGGATCAAACAACTTCCACAAACCAGGTGGTGCCATCGTGAGAAATATCCTCTCCGGGGGATATGAGGGCACACTACGCATCGTCAACCCGAAGGAAGACGAAGTGCAGGGAATAAAGGTGTTTCACGACGTGAAGGAACTGCCTCCGACAGACTTGGCCATTCTCGTCATACCTGCGAAGTTTTGTCCCGACACGGTGCGTCAGCTCGCCTCAGAGAAGCAGGTGAGGGCCTTCGTCATCATCTCTGCCGGATTCGGCGAGGAGACCGAGGAAGGGGCACGGCTGGAGGAAGACATACTGGAGACTTGTCGGCAGTATAACGCCGCGCTGATAGGACCAAACTGCATAGGACTGCTCAACAACCATCATCACAGCGTGTTTACAAAGCCTATACCACAGCTCAACCCCAAGGGCGTGGATTTCGTCAGCGGCTCGGGTGCCACGGCGGTGTTCATTCTTGAATCGGCGGTGATGAAAGGACTGCAGTTCAACTCGGTGTGGTCGATAGGCAACGGCAAGCAGATTGGCATTGAGGATGTGTTGCAGTATATGGACGAGAACTTCAACCCCGACACCGACCCTACCATCAAACTGCTCTACATAGAAAATATCTCCAACCCCGACAAACTACTGTTCCACGCCAGTTCGCTGATAAGGAAAGGATGCCGCATTGCAGCCATCAAGAGCGGATCGAGCGAGAGCGGAAGCCGAGCGGCGTCGTCGCATACGGGAGCCATCGCCACAAGCGACTCTGCCGTAGAGGCTCTCTTCCGCAAGGCTGGCATAGTGAGATGCTTCTCGCGCGAGGAACTGACCACCGTGGGCTGCATATTCTCTTGTCTGCCTCCCACATCTTCAAATGCAGAGCTCAACCGCTTCGCCATCGTCACTCATGCCGGCGGACCGGGCGTGATGCTGACCGACGCCTTGTCGAAAGGCGGCATGATGGTGCCGCAGTTTACGGGCGAGGCTGCAGAGGAGCTGAAGGAGAGGCTCTTCCCAGGGGCATCGGTAGCCAATCCGATTGACATCCTTGCCACAGGCACTCCCGAACAGCTTGCCACAGCCATCGACTACTGCGAGAACCGTTTCGACGAGGTGGATGCCATCATGGTTATCTTCGGAACACCTGGACTGGTGAAGCTCTTCGAGACTTACGACGTGCTGCACAAGAAGATACTGGAGTGCAAGAAACCCATCTTCCCTATCCTACCCTCGCTGCACACGGCAGGTCCCGAGGTGGCAGAGTTTCTCAAGAAAGGCCATGTCAACTTCAGCGACGAGGTGACGCTTGCCGTGTCTCTCGCACGCATAATGTCAACACCGGGTCCGGCTCGTCCTGAGATAGAGCTCTTCGGGGTGGATGTGCCTCGCATACGCGAGATAATAGCAGACATAAAGGAGGACGGATTTGTGGAGCCGCACATTGTGCGCCAGCTCTTTGATTGTGCGGGAATACCGATGGTGCCCGAGAAGGTGAGCGACGACAAGCAGCAGCTCATCGACTTTGCCACGGAGATAGGCTACCCCGTGGTGGCTAAGGTGGTGGGGCCGATACACAAGAGCGATGTCGGCGGCGTGGCGCTGAACATCCGCTCGGAGAAGCATCTCGCCCTGGAGTTTGAACGTATGATGGAGATAGAAGGTGCTCGCAGCGTGATGGTGCAGAAGATGATTCGCGGCACTGAGCTGTTTATAGGCGCGAAATATGAGCCGAGATTCGGCCATGTGGTGCTTTGCGGCATGGGCGGCATCTTTGTCGAGGTGCTGAAAGACGTGTCGAGCGGTCTCGCCCCCTTGTCCTATCCCGAGGCCTCGTCGATGATCCACTCGCTGCGTGCCTATAAGATAATAAAAGGTACGCGAGGACAAAAGGGAGTCAATGAGAAGAAATACACGGAGATAATAGTCCGCCTCTCTACCCTCCTCCGCTTTGCCACCGAGATCAAGGAACTCGACATCAACCCATTGTTAGCCGACGGCGACGATGTGGTGGCAGTGGATGCGAGAATAAGGATAGAGAAATAAGGACAGAGAAATAAGGATAGAGAAATAAGAATAGAGAAATAAGGACAGAGGTATAAGGATAAAAGAAAATAATTGAGGGTTTCGGCCCTCAATTATTTTTTTTAAACGCCTCTATGCGCTCGCGGAAGAGGTCGCGGAGGTTGTCAGAGAAGAAGGAGGTACAGATGCGCACTCCTTGTTGAGTTGAGCCCATGGTGTCGAGCGGATAGACGGCGATGCCGTAGTACATCAGGGCGCGAGTGAGCTCGAGGTCGTTCATGCCGGGATATTGCACGGTGAAGTAGAAGCCGTCGGCAAGGGGTGCGCCCATGTCGTTGTCATAGACAAGATAGAAGCCGTTGGCGAGGAGCACGTCCTTCATATACCGTGCACGTCGTCCGTATTCGCGCACGTCGTCGAGGAAGTTATATGCTCCACTCGAGGCCGCCTCCATGAGTGCCGCCATGGCGTGTTGTACGCTGTGGGTGGTGCCGCTGGAGAAGGTGTACATGAGTCTGTTGGCGAAGAAGTTGCCATACTCTCCCACCCCGAAATGTTCTTGCAGTGGTGCAAATACACGATGGTAGAGCTTGTTGCTTATGCAGCTCACGCCGATGCGCTGTCCGGCATAGGAGAACGCCTTCGATCCTGAGACGGAGAGCATGTAGTTGTCGGTATATCGTGCCACAGTGGCTTGATAAGGCTCTTGATAGGGATGCGAGAGGTCGCGGCGGAAGTCCATGGCGAAATATGCGAGGTCTTCGAGCACGATGAAGTCGTACTCAGTGGCGAGGCGGCCTATGCCTTCCAGTTCTTGTTCGTTGAAGCACACCCACGAAGGGTTGTTGGGGTTGCTATAGACGATGCCGCAGATGTTTTCCTGCTGTACTATCTCCTCGATCTTAGCTATGAGGTCGTCGCCACGATAGCTGTGGACGTCGAGACCTATATGGCGGATGCCGATGACGTCGCACTGGGTGGTCTGCACCGGGAAGCCGGGATTGATGAAGAGGACGGTGGGCTCGCCCTTCTCGTTGGCTGTGAAGGCATGATGCCAGATGGTGAAGGCGGCGAAGGTGCCTTGCATGGAGCCTGTTGTGGGTATGCAGCAGAGGGGGTCGATATCCACTCCGATGAATGCCTTTACAAATTCTGACGCTGCATTCTTTATGCGTGGTATGCCGCCGTTAGGCGGATAGATGGTGGCGCATCCATTGGCGAGAGCCTCCTGTTCGGCTCGCATGGCTATGTCTGAGGGTTTTAGTCCGGGAACGCCCATCTCAAGATGTATCACAGGTTCGCCGGTCTTTTCCTCCAATATGCGCGACAGGCTTTGGATGTCGCGGATGGTGGCTTGCGAAAAGTCGCCAAGGCCCATCTGTTCGATGGCCTCGGTGACTATATCATAATTCAATGGTGTATTCATTATTAATTCTTTTTTTTTGTTGACAAGTTAACGAGTTGACAAGTTAACGAGTTTACAAGTTGACGAGTTGACTTATAAATATTATTGGAATTTTCTCTTGTCGTTTACGTGTTTTGCCTTGCCGATGGAGCGCTGGATAGCCCCTGGCTCCTTGATATGGATGTTTGGCTTGATGCCTACCATTGACACGATGCGGTCGTAGAGCGGTTTGATGTAAGGCATCTGCTTCGACGGGTTGGGCGAGAAATACTCGCTGCGCAGTTCGACGTCGAGGTCGAAGGTGTCCTCATTGTTCTTACGGTCAACGGTGATGAAATACTGTGCGGTGAATGCAGGGAACTCGGTGAGGCATGTCTCTATCTGACTTGGGAACACGTTGACGCCACGGATGATCATCATGTCGTCTGAGCGGCCGAGGATGCGGTCCATGCGCACTGCCGTACGTCCACACTCGCACTTATCGTAGATGAGTCGTGTGAGGTCGCGGGTGCGGTAGCGGAGGATAGGCATTGCCTCCTTGCAGAGCGAGGTGAAGACGAGTTCGCCGAATTCGCCCGGCTCGCATGGTTCGAGTGTGTCGGGATTGATGATCTCGGGATAGAAGAGATCTTCCCAGAGGTGTGTGCCATTCTGGTATTCACACTCGCCGCCGACACCCGGTCCGCACATCTCGGTGAGTCCGTAGATGTCGATGGCCTTTATGCCGAGTCGCTCCTGGAGTTCCTTGCGCATACCCTCGGTCCACGGTTCGGCGCCAAAGAATCCCACCTTGAGTTTCAGGTCTTCCTTCTTCACTGTCTCGCTCTTCTCGATCACCTCGGCAAGATGCAAGGCATAGGAAGGAGTACAGCAGAGGACGGTGGAGCCGAAGTCTTTCATGAGCATGATCTGCTTCTCGGAGTTGCCTGCCGACGTGGGCAGCTGGACTGCACCGAGCAGTCCGGCAGCATCGTGGGCACCAAGACCTCCGGTGAAGAGTCCGTAGCCGTAGCTCACCTGTACGATGTCGCCCTTGGTGACGCCTGAGGCTGCCATGACTCGAGCAGCACCTTCAGCCCACATGGCGAGGTCGTTTTTGGTGTAAGTGCCTACGACGGGTTTTCCTGTTGTGCCTGAGGAGGCGTGGATGCGCACCACCTCGCTCTGTGGCACTGCCTGCAGTCCGAAGGGATATTCGTCGCGCAGGTCGTGCTTCGTGGTGAATGGCAGCCTGTGGATATCGTCTATCGACCTGATATCTTCTGGTTTGATGCCCATCTTGTCCATCTTACGGCGATAGAAGGGCACCTTCTCGTAACATCTTTTCACTGTCTCGATCAGTCGCTCTGACTGTAGTTTTCTCATGGACTCGCGGTCCATGCATTCCATTGCTCTGTTTAAAATCATAGTTGTATATCTTTAATATTTCTAATTTAAGTTTCGCATCTACTCAACAATCAGAAGTTAAAGAAGAAGTTTCCTTGAGCGAAGCGAAAAAAGGAAGTTGAGTTATTGATTATTTTTCCATTCCTTACTTGTCCTATACGCCGACCCCGTGACGATGCATACGAGTTCGCCACGCTGGTTCTTTACCCGTATCTCGCAGAAGGGCAGACGATGATGGTTGAACGTCTCCTCCGCCTCGGCAATGAGTGTGTCGCCCTCGTGGGCCGACTGGAGGAAGGAGATGGAGTTCTGTATGCCGAGAGTAATATTGCCGTGCGAATTGGTGACGGCGGCGAAGGCAAGGTCGGCAAGGGTGAAATACGCCCCACCCTGACATACGCCGGCGGCATTGAGATGATGACGTGTGACGACCATCTCGGCGCGAGCATATCCCTCGCGCACCTCAGTGAGCTGCATGCCGTTGTCGGCGGCAAAGCGGTCGCCTTCATTCAGAAAATCCTTTAACTTATTCATAGCACTTAAATATGTTTTCAACGCTCTGTCTATTCATCTTCGGAGTGACAAGACTGACCACAAACACCACGACGAAGCCGCCTACCATGGCCACTGCGCCACAGTCGATGGGATTCATCAGCGCATTGCCGAGCATCATATTGACCACGGTGAGTCCCACACCCCACACGAAGCAAGCCCATACGGCAAGGCGTGTGACGCCCTTCCAGTAGAGGCCGAGCATGAACGGGGCGAGGAAGGCTCCAGCCAACGCTCCCCACGAGATGCCCATGAGCTGGGCGATGAACTGCGGCGGATTGAGTGCTATCATCAGCGAGAGGGCGATGAAGAACACTATGAGCACTCGCATCACCACCACCTTGCGGCGCTCGATCTTCTCTGCAACGACATCGTCAATCTCGCCGCCTTCCACCTCGCCTTCGACAGACTTCTTGTCGCGATAGATAAGGTCGAGGGTCATGGTGGAGGAAGAGGTGAGCACGAGCGACGCCAAGGTGGACATAGACGCTGAGAGCACCAGCAGCACGACGAGGGCGATGAGCACGTCGGGTAAAGTCTCGAGCATCGACGGCACGATGCTGTCGTAGGCATACTTATGTTTCTCTACGCTATAAAGAGGTTCGGGGAAGAGACGGCCGAAGCTGCCAAGGAAATAACATCCGCCTGCCACTATCAGCGCAAAGACGGTGGAGATGATCGTACCGCGGCGAATGGCCGACTCGTCGGTGATGGAATAGAACTTGCCCACCATCTGAGGCAGTCCCCATGTGCCGAGCGAGGTGAGCACTACCACGCCGAGCAGACTCAGCGGAGCTGGACCAAACCACGAGGCGAAGTCGCCTGGCTGGAAGTGGGCAAAGAGTCCCGACTTGTCGTCGAGGTCGTGAGCCGTTGGCACTGCCTCACCCATCTTACTCACAGCCTCGATGAGTCCGCCCTGGCTGTTGAGCACCACGGCAATGACTGTGGTGATGCCGAAGAGCATGATGATGCCCTGGATGAAGTCGTTGATGGCTGTGGCCTTATATCCACCGAGGATGACATACACGGCGGTGAGCATGGCCATGATGATGGCACAATAGGTATAAGGTATGCCGAATCCCATCTCGAAGAGTTTTGATATGCCCATATACACGCCTGCTGTATAGGGGATAAGGAAGACGAAGGCAATGACCGACGCTACCACACGCAGCCACTCGTCGGCATAGCGAGTGCCGAAGAAGTCGGGCATGGTGCGGCTTTGGATGTGTTGGGTCATGAGCTTTGTGCGGCGACCGAGGATAATCCATGCCAACAGCGAACCGATGACGGCGTTGCCCACGCCGATCCATGATGCCGACAGGCCGTATTTCCATCCGAACTGTCCGGCGTAGCCCACGAAGACCACTGCCGAGAAATATGATGTGCCGTAAGCGAAGGCAGTGAGCCACGGACCTACTGAGCGTCCGCCAAGTACGAAGCCATCGACCGACTTTGCCTGCTTGCGTGAGTATATTCCCACTGCCACTGTGATGCAGAGGAATATTATTGTCAATAATATCTTTATAAACATAACTTTATTTTTTTTTTATTTGGGAAGTTAAGTAAGAAGTTTCCTTGAGCGAAGCGAAAAAAGGAAGTTAAAGACAATAGTATATATCCTTAATTATTCTTCAAAACGCCACTTGAATCTGAGTCTGTATCATGCTGGTATTGTCGCCTTGCAGCGCTTTCATGGCGTCGTTGCGCAGACTGTAGGTATATTGTGCCTGGAGGCGGCATTTCTTGAATATCCAGTACTGAATGCCGGCCATGAGGTTGGTCTTCGTCAGGTCGAGATCGGTGTTATAGTTCATATAGTCGGCCATCGCCACAATGTCGAGACCTTTATAAACGGGAATGGCGGTGGAGATGTAAGCTCCTGAGCTCTTGCATCCTCCGTCTTTGCCGCCGAGCATCTCAGCTCGCACCATGATGCAGCGGTGGTTGTGATAGTCGTTGCCTGTGAGTTTCGACTTCCACTCTGCTCCCACGGCATATCGGTTCTGCTTGTATGTCTCGCCGAGGGCAACGGTATTGTTATACAGGCTGGTAGCCACTGCGGTGCCATAGCCTAACTGTCCGGATGCCGACAGGCGGAAGTTGGGGACAGGGCGATACTCGAGTTTTGCGATGAGGTTTTTCTTGTTGTCAAGGTCGGAAGAGTTGATATGTCCGCCGTTGACGAGTTCGAGGACGTAGCGCAACTGGTCGTTGAAGAGGTCGCCATAGATCATCAGTCCCATATCGCGTCCTGAGGGATTGCCCATCAGTGGGTCGGCACCGCAGAGCCACGAAACGCTCTGCGCCATCGGTCCGATGCTCTCAAGTACAGTGGGCGACATGGGGTTTTCCATAGACAGCTCTATCTTCGACTGTCCGAACCTCATCTTAAACTCCTTGGCGGGACGATATTCGAGATAGTATTCCTGCATGTCTTTCGTCTTAAATTCGTGCATGAAGAAGGCGTAGAACTGCGGAGTGATATTGGCTGCTACCATCAGCACCACGCGTTTCATGTCGAACGTGTTGGTGTTCTTTCCTCCCTCGGGCATTGTGGCGGTATAACCAGCTTGTGCATAACCGGTTACTTTCACTCGTTCTGCCACAGCTTTAGCCCAATAGCTAAGGTCTTTGATTTCTAATGTCGTGTTAGTCACTGCTGATGCATTGCACCCCGTGGTTGAATTGCACTCTGTGGTTGTTGTGTTGCACTCGGTTGTTGTGTTGGTCTTTGGCGGACAACCAGTCTCGGCCTTGACCATTGCGGCACTCGCGATGAGCGCCGCAATAAGTGTAAAGGTCTTTTTCATTAGTTATTCAATTCATTTGTTAGTTCTTTTGTTGTTCAAATTGCTTCAGTTGTGAAAATCGTTTAGCTATTCAAATCTTTCTCGGTTAAGTAGTCGAGTTTTCCAAGCATCATCACTTCTTCTGCCTTGTCGTTGTTGTCGGCTCGGAAGACTACGATGCCATTGCCGCCAAACATGAACGAATACATGTATTTGATGCCTACTCCAGCCTTGGTTACCTTCGCCACCACATCGGCGGCAGCGCCAGGCTTGTTGTGTGGCAGGCGAACGGCATAGACGTTGGAGATGGTGGCGGAGATGTTTTTCTCGCGCAGGATCTTAAACGCCTTTTCCGTGTCGCTGCATATCACACGATAGATACCAAAGCCGTCGGTATCGCCCAACGTGCTTACCACAATGTTAATGTCGTTGTCGCGCAACATCTCAAGAATCTGCAGCAAGGCTCCGCTGCGGTTCTCTATGAAGATTGAAAGTTGTTTTATTGTCATAGTTATATGTTTTTTTAGTCAACTTGTCAACTTATTATTTATACACTGTACGCTTATCCACCACTCTCACAGCCTTTCCCTCGCTGACGGGAAGTGTTCCCTTTGGCACAAGTTTTACGATAGGTGTGAGCAGGATCTCGTCTTTCAGGGCTCGAGTTATCTGTTTCTGCAACGATGTCAGACGCAGATAGTCGTCGGTGAAGAGTTGTTCGAGTTCCACTTCGACAGTCATGTTGTCGTTGTTGTCGTCGGTGGTAAGGGTGATGAGATAGTTGTTGGCAAGTTCCTTGAACTGCATAAGTATCTTCTCTATCTGAATCGGGAAGATGTTCACTCCGCGGAGCACCATCATATCGTCAGAACGGCCGCGCATACGGTCTAATCTCACGTGGTTTCGACCGCAAGGACATGAGCGTCCGAGGACGCGAGTGAGGTCTCGAGTGCGGTATCTGAGCAGTGGCATAGCTTCGCGGCAGAGCGTGGTGAGCACCAGTTCGCCTATCTCGCCGTCGGGCACTGGTTCGAGAGTTTCGGGATTGACTATCTCTACGATGTAATAGTCTTCCCAGAAGTGGAGACCGTTTTGTTCCTTACACTCGAAGCCCACTCCAGGACCGCACATCTCCGACATGCCGAAGGAGTTGTATGCCTTGACGCCCATCATCTCTTCGATGCGCTTGCGCTGTTCCTCGGAGTGTGGCTCGGCACCGATGGCGAGCACACGCAGTTTGGTGTCGCGCCGTGGGTCAACGCCTTGTTCTTGCATCACCTCGTGGAGACGAGTGACGTATGACGGAACGGCATGGACGGCGGTGGTACCGAAGTCGGTCATGAACTTTATCTGTCGCAGCGAGTTGCCTGCCGCGGCGGGGATGGTTAGCATGCCTATGCGTTCGGCTCCATACTGGAAGCCGAGTCCGCCGGTGAACATGCCATAGCCCGATGAGTTTTGGAAGACGTCGTCGGGGCGAAGTCCCACCATCCACAGGTTGCGTCCCACCTGATTGGCCCATTCGTCGAGGTCTTTCTGCGTATGCAGGATGACGGTTGGGTTGCCAGTGGTGCCCGAGGAAGAGTGCAGACGCACACATTCCTTGAGCGGTACGGAAGCAAGGCCGAAGGGATAGTTGTCGCGAAGGTCTTGTTTCGTGGTAAAGGGTATTCGTCTGATGTCGGCGACTGAGGTGATGCTCTCTGGTGTCACACCAGCCTCTTCCAGTCGCTGACGATAGACGGGATTGTTCATACAATGCTTCACGGTGGCACGCAATCGTTCCACCTGGAGTTTTTCTATCTCCTCTCTCGACATGGTTTCCAGCTCAGGGTCGAGATATTCTGATGTCCAGTCAGGTAATACTTTTCTATACATAGTTTTATATTGTAGTTGACAAGTTGACAAGTTGACGAGTAAACAATTTATTTGTTTTGCAATTGTCAACTATTAACTTGTCAACTTGTTTACTTGTCAACTTGTTTACTTGTCAACTTGTTTACTTGTCAACTTGTTTACTTGTCAACTTGTTTACTTGTCAACTTGTTTACTTGTCAACTGAATTTCCTAAGTCAAACGCCTTGAGGTTAGCTTCTATCACAGCCTCGCCCTTGCGTGCGAAGATAGTGGCAACGGCATCACGAAGAGCCTCAGAAGACAGAATCTCAATATATTTCGCTGCCATGCCCAGCAGGACAACATTGGCAGAGCGTGGCGAACCGCAATCCTTTGCCACTGCCTCGATATCGAGCATCACAACCTTGTTGGGCAAGGCGGCGAGCTCGTCGAAGAGCTGCTGGCTGTCAGGATAGTTGGGTATGTTGACGAAAGGTTTGTTGCTGGTGACGATGACGCCATCCTTGGCGAGGTAAGGCAGATAGCGCAGTGCTTCCATGGGTTCCATGGAGATGATCACGTCTGCTCCGCCCTGAGGGATGAGGTCGCTGTAGATGGTGTCGGTAGAAAGGCGAAGGTTTGACTGTACGTCGCCTCCACGCTGACTCATTCCGTGTACCTCAGCCTGTTTGAGGTTGATGTTTGCCTTTGTGGCAGCTTCGCCTATGATGGTGGCGATAGAGAGGATGCCTTGTCCTCCCACACCGCATAAAATTATGTCTTTTTTCATAAATCTTAATCATTTTTGAAGTTAAAGAAGATAAAGAAGTTATGGAAGTTAAAGAAGTTAAGGAAGTTAAGGAAGTTAAAGACAATAGTCTTTTCGCTACAGTAAAGGAGTTTCTGCGTTTAGAACATTCGTCCTTATAACTTCCTTTTTTCGATTCGCTCAAGGAAACTTCTTCTTTAACATCCCAAATTTATCCTTTAGCCTTCCTCTCCCTCGCATGGCGTGCAGCAGTCTGTATGCACTCGCGTCGTGGGATGATGACTGATACTCCGTTGTATTCTATCTCTTCGCGGATGGTGCGTGTGATTTCCTCCATGTTCTTTGGCAACGGCACCACTACGCGAACATGTTCTGGCTCAACACCCAGTCCGATACAGATGGCCTCAAACTTGTTAGTGCCAGCAGAGTCTTGTCCGCCAGTCATGCCAGTGGTGAGGTTGTCGGAGATGATGACCGTGATGTTCGACTTGTCGTTGACGGCATCGAGCAGTCCGGTCATTCCCGAGTGGGTGAAGGTGGAGTCGCCGATGACGGCAATAGCCGGGAAGAGTCCTGCATCAGCAGCTCCCTTCGCCATGGTGATCGACGCTCCCATATCCACGCAGCTTGACAGAGCCTTGAATGGAGGCAGTGCGCCGAGGGTGTAGCAGCCGATGTCGCCAAAGATGCGGTGGTCGGGATATTCTTCTGCCACCTTGTTGAGTGCTGCATAGACGTCGCGGTGGCCGCAACCCTGACAGAGCTGTGGCGGACGGGCGGCGAGGTTCTTTGCCTGAGGCAGAATCTCGGGAGCCTCGACACCGAGTGCCGCTGCCACACAGTCGGGAGTGAGTTCTCCGGTACGAGGCAGTGTGCCTGTGAGTCGGCCGCAGACGTTATATCCTGCACCGAGCATGCCCTTGACGAGCTCTTCCACCACTGGCTGTCCGTCTTCCACCACGAGCAGTCGTCCGCTTTCCTTGGCGAGCATCTCTATGCGCGGCTGTGGCAGAGGATACTGCGACACCTTTTCTATATTATACAGTGCGCGGCGCTCTTCGGGCAGTTGTGCGAGAGCCTCTTTCACGTAGTTGTAGCCTATGCCACAAGCCACGATACCGGTCTTCTCTTCCTTCTTGTCGCTGTCGCCATATTCGCTGCGGTTGAAGCATGACATGTTGCTTGCCATAAGCATCTCGTCTTGTTTCACGATGAGAGCGTCATATTTCTTCCTTGCTATGCCAGGCAAGAGCACCCATGCGTCGGTAGAGATATTGATTGCATTCTCCTCGCGCGGCTCTCCCACCATGACTCCAGCTCGTGAGTGAGCCAGTCGTGTCACCACGCGGAGTAGCACAGGCTCCTTGATCTTTTCCGAATAGTCGAAGGCTGCCGCCATCATGTCGTAAGCCTCCTGCTGGTTTGACGGTTCAAATACGGGAAGCAAGGCAAACTTGCCATAGAAGCGTGAGTCTTGTTCGTTCTGGCTTGAGTGCATCGAGGGGTCGTCGGCGGCAAGCACAACGAGTCCGCCCTGCACACCGGTGATGGCACTGTTGATGAATGCGTCGGCACAGACGTTCATGCCTACATGTTTCATGCACACCAACGCACGTTTACCCGCATACGACATGCCGAGGGCAGCCTCCATGGCCGTCTTCTCGTTAGTACACCAGCGCGAGTGAATGCCCCTTTGCCTTGCTATCGGGTCATTCTGGATAAATTCGGTAATCTCGGTTGAGGGTGTTCCTGGATAGGCATACACGCCGCTTAGTCCGGCATGGATTGCGCCTAAAGCTATTGCCTCGTCGCCGAGAAGAAGTCTTTTTTCCATTTGCTTTTCGATTTTGGATTATCAAATATTAGGTTGTATTATTATATTCTAAATTGTTCTGATGATTTGGGAAGTTAAGGGAGACATGGATATTTGAGAATGTCGATTCATATCCTAATCACTCGGTCGCATTTCTCTGCCGTCGCCTTGCGGTGAGTGACAAAGATGATGGTCTTTTCGCTGTGACGGCTGAAGAGGCGGCTGATGAGCGTCGCCTCGGTGGCTTCGTCGAGCGAGGAGCTGATCTCGTCAAGCAGCATCACCTCGCCGCCGTGGAGCAATCCTCGCGCTATGGCAAGGCGTTGTGCCTGTCCCTCGCTGAGAAGTGTGGCATGCTCGCCTATCTGCGTGTCGATGCCCTGCGGCATCTTCTCTACAAAGTCGGCCGCCGCCGTGTAAAGGGCTTCTTCCATCTGTTGGCGTGTGGCGTCGGGATTGGCGAGGAGCATGTTTTCGCGTATCGTTCCGCTCATCATCGTGTTGCCTTGCGGAATATATGTTATATAGTGGCGCATGGTCGCTCCTGAGAGTTTATGTCCTTCGCCGTCGTAGATGTAAACACTGCCAGCGTCGGGCATGGCCACTGCCGAGAGCAGGCGGAGGACTGTGGTCTTTCCGCGTCCCGAGTCGCCCATTATCGCGGTTGAGGAGCCTGGCGTGAAGCAGTAGGAGAAATCCTCGAGCACCGTCTTCCCGTTGTCCTTATATCTATAGTAGGCATGTTCGACCCTTATCCCTATAGGTCCTTGCAATGCCGTGGTCTTTTCTGTTTCGTTCTCCATGGGCATGGTCTCAATTTCGCGTATGCGGTCGATGCTTGCCGTAGCATGGATGATCTGCGGTATCATGTTCAGCATGGCGAGCACTGGCGACTGTATCTGACTCACCAGTTGCAGGAATGCCGTCATCACGCCAAAGGAGATCAGTCCGTCGCGCAGCTGCAATCCTCCATACACAAATGCTCCCATATATCCTAATCCGAACGTCGATGCTAAAAGGAGGCGAGAGAGCATGGTGAAACGGGTGCGCCGCCTTATCAGTCGTCCGAGGTCGGCATGCAGACTGGCGAGCCGCTTGCCGAGCCATGGCGCACTCTCCATCGACTTTATTGCCGTCTCGTTTTCCATCGTCTCCTGTATGAGCATCTGTATGCTGCTCTCCTTACTTCTTATGTCTAAGGTCATCTGCCGCAACCGGTGTGAGAGGTATTTGGCGCAAACGGCAACAAACGGCGTGAGCAGCAGCAGCGACCATGCCAGCACCTTGTCCATAGCATGCAACAGAAGAAACGCACCGATGAGCTGAACGACGGTCACTGCCATGCGAGGCACCACGTCGGTGGTCACTTGCGACACTGCCTGAATATCTCGCTCCAACCTCTGGCTGATGTCGCCGGAATGCATCCTCTCCCGCTTGTCAAACAGTCTTCTGCCGAGCAGTATGCCATAAAGACGCGAACGAATAGTGTTCTGCTGCCTCACCTCGGCGTCGTTCTGCAGATAATACACAGCCTGTCGCAATAGGATCGACACGACAAGGACGGCAAAGATGGCCATTATCTCCTTTACCACGCCCGCCTGCCATATGCCACGGTCGATGAAGTGGCGGCACAGCACAACCAAAAGCAAGCCACAGCCCACCTGCGCCACTCCAGCCACTATCCTTACCGCCATATTGGCTTTCAAGCCACTCGTCTGTGAGGCAAACCATTTCACATATCTCATTTGTCCACTTCAGTCTATCGCAACAACGGCCGAAAGCAAGTGATCGTTGTTTTTCATCTATTAAACCTTTCAATATCTTCTTTCTCGTCGTCAGACATCTTCCTGAGTGTGACGAAGAAATATAGACCCTTTGACTGCGAGCGTTGCTTAAACGACATGCCGCCCAACTTTATGGCCTGCATCCACCCGTTGTTGACAGAGATAATCCTCAATACCATCTTGTCGCCAGAATACACAGTGTTGGTTGACGGATCATAACGCATCGCCCGGGTGTTATGCCCAAGCATAGACGTGTGTTGCATGAAAATGTATTCCGAGATAGAGTCGCCCCTGAGCGAATAGCGCGAGATGCCGCCTACGCCTTCCATCCCCTCCCAATAGTCGCGACGGTCATAGTCGCCGTTGGAATAGATCTCGTGGGTGGCGGTCTCCACCCAGCCGTTGCCATCAACCATGGCAAGAAACTGCTCTTCGTTGATTCTTTGCTGAGAAGTAGCTTGCGGCACACCTTCGTCATCGAAGAAGAATGTCTCTTCCTCGTTTGTACACGACACAACAAAAAACAAAGTCATCATCGTGTATATTTTTGCCATATAGCTGACTACTTTCCGCATATCGGGTGCGAAGATAGCTCTTTTATTTTATTCTTCCAAACTTTTTGGAATGTTTTTTTGGAATTATCACAAAATAGTTGTATTTTTGCACCGTTATTTAATCGATTAGTAATACCGAATGAAGGAATTTGTTATTTCAGAAGCAAAAGCAGAGACGGCTGTCCTCGTGGGATTGATAACCAAAGAACAGGACGAAGCCAAGACAAAGGAATATCTCGACGAATTGGAGTTTCTTGCCGACACAGCCGGTGCAGTCACCGTAAAACGATTTACTCAACGGCTCAACGGACCCAGTTCCGTGACTTATGTCGGACAAGGCAAACTCGAAGAAATAAGACGCTTTATCAACGATGAGGAAGACGCAGAACGCGAAGTGGGAATGGTCATCTTCGACGACGAACTGTCGGCAAAACAGATACGCAACATCGAAAAGGCACTGAAGGTGAAAATCCTCGACCGGACATCGCTCATACTCGACATCTTTGCCATGAGAGCACAGACGGCCGAAGCAAAGACACAAGTAGAACTGGCACAGCACCGCTATATGCTGCCACGACTGCAACGACTCTGGACTCACCTCGAACGACAAGGAGGCGGCTCGGGTAGCGGCGGCGGAAAGGGAAGCGTGGGACTGCGCGGACCGGGCGAGACACAGCTCGAGATGGACCGCCGTATCATCCTCCAACGCATCACGCTGCTCAAACAGCGACTACTGGAGATTGACAAACAGAAGACCACACAACGGAAAAACCGCGGCAGGCTGATTCGTGTGGCACTCGTGGGATATACCAACGTGGGAAAATCGACCATGATGAACCTGCTGGCCAAAAGCGACGTGTTTGCCGAAAACAAACTCTTCGCCACACTCGACACCACCGTGAGAAAAATGGTGATCGACAATCTTCCGTTCCTCCTCGCCGACACCGTGGGATTCATACGCAAACTGCCCACCGACCTCGTCGATTCCTTTAAATCGACACTCGACGAGGTGAGGGAAGCCGACCTGCTGCTACATGTGGTGGATATCTCTCACCCCGACTTCGAAGACCAGATAAAGGTGGTCGATAAGACACTTGCCGACTTAGGATGCGCCGACAAACCGTCGATGCTGATATTCAACAAAATCGACGCCTACACATGGATAGAGAAAGAACCCGACGACCTCACTCCTGCCACAAAAGAAAACGCCACGCTCGACGACCTTAAACGCACATGGATGGCGAGAATGAACGACAACTGCCTCTTCATATCCGCACGCGAGAAGGAGAATATCGACGAACTGCGCGACATACTATATAAAAAGGTGAAGGAGCTTCACGTACAGAAATACCCTTACAACGACTTTTTATACGATAATTTCGAACAATGACATCGCTTCAACGATATCATTACATAAAATACGAACAATGAGAAGTTTAACTGTTGAAGAAATTAATGTCCTAAAGTGTAACGGCTGCTTTGCAGAAGACTGGGCAGACATCACCGTTGACGAGGATTTCTCGCCAGAATACATACACAACGTGGCGTTCTACGGCGAAGTGACACTCGGACTGTTTGAGAAAGCCGTCACGCTCGAACAGGGCTTTTCTCGACATGCGGGCATCTACAACGCCACCCTGCGCAACACCACCGTGGGCGACAACTGCCTCATAGAAAACGTAGGCAACTATATCAACAACTATGAGATAAGCGACGAATGTGTGATATCTAACGTGGGAGTGATCACCGCCGACGACGAGACAACATTCGGACAAGGCAACAAGGTGGCTGTGCTCAACGAGGCTGGCGATGCTAACGTCATCATCTACGACGGACTGACTTCGCAGATGGCGGCACTGATGATGATGGCTGCCGACAACCGCCCTCTTTGGGAACGTCTGCATACTATGGTCAACGACTACGTCAGCAACAGGAAAAGCAGCAAAGGACTAATTGGCTACAGGGCGAAAATCACCAATACTCGCGAGATAAACAACACGTGGATAGACGACGACTGCGAGATAAACGGCGCATCGTGCATCAGCGAGACCACACTCAAGGGAATGACCGAGGCAAGCGTCTTCATAGGACACGACGTGATATGCAAAAACAGTGTCGTCATGGCTGGAGCATCGGTGCTCGACGGAGCGAAGATTGACAACTGCTTCGTGGGCGAGGCATGTCATGTAGGTCGTGGATTCTCTGCCGAAAGCAGCATCTTCTTCGCCAATTCGTATATGGACAACGGAGAGGCTTGTGCAGCCTTCTGCGGACCATTCTCGGTGAGCCACCACAAGGCGTCGCTGCTGATAGGCGTGGAGACATCGTTCTATAACGCTGGCTCTGCCACAAACTTCAGCAACCATGCCTACAAGATGGGACCAATACACTACGGTTCGCTGCAGCGAGGATCGAAGACGGCCAGCGGCGCACATATACTCATGCCGGCTCAGATTGGAGCTTTCTCCATGTGTATGGGAAAGATTCAGTCGCATCCCCACTCCACCGACTTCCCCTTCTCGTATGTCATTGCCGACGGAGCTACGACATGGCTCGTACCAGGATGTAACCTCGCCACCGTGGGCACCTACCGCGACATCACGAAATGGCCACGACGCGACAAACGGCCTGCAAACGGACGCAGCAGTGTGGTAAACTCAAAATGGCTCAACCCATTCGTCATTCAACATGTCGTAGAGGGAAAAAAATCTCTCACCAACGCCATTGACAACACCGACGGCGACGAGATACTGCTCGACGGATGCACCATAAAGTATTCCTCAGCCCAGCGTGGCATAGGCTACTACGACATGGCCATAAGGATGTTTCTCGGAGAGACAATGGACGAAACATGCTTCCATCTGCCTTCGTCCACAACCGGCACTGGCGAATGGCTCGACCTCAGCGGACTGCTTGCCCCAAAGTCGGAAATAGAACAGCTTACTGACGACATCCTCGAGGGTGTAACCACCGACATCAAGTCTGTCGATCAGCGACTGCATCATATACACAACAACTACAGCGAATATGTCTGGAACTACGCCTACAGCCTTGCCCTTACATATTATAATATGGACAATATCACCGAGGACGACATCGCTTCGATAGTGGATAACGGCAACGTGGCACACGAGACATGGATAAAACGCATCGCCGCCGACGCAGAGAAGGAATTTGCCATGGGCGACGTCGCTGAACAACAGCTCAACGACTTCTTGGAATCGTTAAAGTAAAATACTATAAGAATTTATTTTTTAAACAATTATATAATTCAAACAAAGCAATACTTTACGACTCATCGACACTCTATGATTCTCAAATAAAAAATGATTATATGAAAAAGAATGTATTTCTAACCGTATTCCTCGCTATCGCCTTGGCACTAAACGCTGGCGCAAAGGAATACAAGTATCAGACCGTCAAGGGCGACCTGATGAACTCACGGCTCTACACCCTCGACAACGGACTGAAGGTGTATCTCACCGTAAACAAAGAAAAACCTCGCATACAGACTTATATCGCCGTACGCACAGGTAGCCGAAACGATCCTGCCGAGACAACAGGACTCGCACACTATTTCGAACATCTCATGTTTAAGGGAACAACGCATTTCGGCACTTCAGACTATGAGAAAGAAGCACCGCTGCTCAAGGAGATAGAAGACCGCTTCGAGGCTTACAGAAAAGTAACTGACCCTTCGCTGAGAAAGGAGCTGTATCACGGCATCGACTCAGTATCGCAGCTCGCCGCACAATACAACATACCTAACGAATACGACAAACTCATGGCAAGCATCGGCGCACAAGGTACTAACGCCTACACGTCAAACGACGTGACTTGCTATACCGAGGACATCCCTTCAAACGAAGTGGAAAACTGGCTAAGAATACAAAGCGACCGCTTCCAGAATGCCGTCATACGAGGATTCCACACCGAACTCGAGACGGTGTATGAGGAGTATAACATGTCGCTCGTGAGAGACATGGAGAAAAGTATCAACGCAATGGCAAAAATCCTCTTCCCCACTCACCCTTACGGCACACAGACCACTCTCGGCACACAGGAACACCTGAAAAACCCGTCGATAGTGAATATCAAAAACTACTACAAACGATACTATGTGCCTAACAATATCGCCATCTGCATGTCGGGCGACTTCGACCCCGACGCTACCATAGCTCTCATCGACAACTATCTCGGCAACTGGCAGCCTAACAACAACCTTTCACGCCCTGAGTTTCCCGCACTCAAGCCGCTGACGGCACATAAAGACTCTGCCGTAGTAGGACAAGAGGCTGAAAACGTCATGCTCGGTTGGAGATTCGCAGGCGAGAAAGAACTCTCCACCGACACGCTCAACGTGCTGGCACGAATGATGTGCAACGGAAAGGCTGGAGTGATGGAACTCGACCTCGAACAGCCCATGAAGGTGCAGGCCATACAGACTTTCCCTTACACGCAGACCGACTACTCTGCATATATCATCTTGGGATTGCCAGTGGCTGGACAGAAACTCGAAGACGTCAAAGCTCTCATTCTCGAAGAGATAGAGAAAATGAAACGCGGCGAGTTTGACGACGACCTACTTCCCTCTGTAAAGAACAATATGAAACTTGAATATTACATGTCGTTGCTCTCTAACCAAAGCAGGGCTGACAAGTTTGTTGAGTCGTTTGTCAGCGGACGCAACTGGGACGTGGCAGTAAACACCATAGACCGTATCAACGGCATCACAAAACAGCAGATGGTTGACTTCATCAATCGCCACTTTACCGACAACTACGCTTGCGTATATAAACGTCAGGGCGTGGACACCACATTGGCAAAGATAGACAAACCGCAGATCACTCCCATCCCTGCCAACCGCGACAAGACAAGCCAGTTCCTCAAGGACATCGCCTCAAGCGAAGCCAAACCCATACAGCCTGTCTTCCTCGACCTGAAGAAAGACGTCACCGTGACCAAGACGCGCCAGGGACTGCCCGTCATCTACAAGCAGAACACCAGCGACGGACTGTTTGAACTCATGTTCTGCTACGATTTCGGAACAGAAGACGTGCGCGGCCTCGATCTCGTGCCACAATACCTTTATTATATAGGCACTGACAAGAAGACGTCGGCAGAGATAAACAAAGAGTTCTATAAGCTCGCTTGCTCTTACTCCATCGACGTGAATGACGACCAGATGACTATAAGTCTCTCGGGACTTAGCGAGAATATGCCTCAGGCTCTCAGACTGCTCGAAGACTTCCTGCAAAACGCCAAGGCAGACCGTGAGTCGTACGACAACTGCGTAAGTCTGCTCGAAAAGACCCGCAACGACGCAAAGACCGACCAAAAGAGCTGCTTCATGGCGCTTCAGGATTACGCTAAATACGGCGAATACAATCCTGTGACCAACACACTGAGCATCGACGAACTGAAGAATGCCGACCCACAGGCTCTGCCCGACATGCTCAAGGGACTAAACGGCATGAAGCACCAGGTACTCTACTTCGGTCCTTATTCCCAGAAGGAGCTGCTTGCCCTTCTCGCCAAGGAACACAAGACACAGAAGAAACTCGCCGACGTGCCACAAGGCAAGCCTTACACCCTGCAGACCATCACCACCAACACTAACCTCATAGCTCCTTACGACGCGAAGAATATCTATATGGCCGAATTCTCTAACACTGGCAAGCAGTGGAACATCGACGAGACGGCAAAGATGCAACTCTTCAACGAGTATTTCGGTGGAGGCATGAACTCTATCGTCTTCCAGGAACTGCGCGAGGCCCGCGGACTGTGCTACTCGTCAGGCGCATACTATTACATGCCGTCGAAAAAAGGCAACCCTGAGACGTTCCGCACCTTCATCATCACTCAGAACGACAAGATGATGGATTGCATCAACACCTTCCGCGAAATCATCGACACCATTCCTCAAGCTGAGGGCGCATTCAACATCGCAAAGCAAAACCTCAAGAAGAGCATCGAGAGTCTGAGAGTGACAAGGGCTGGAGTGCTGAAGAACTACTTGAACATGCAGCGCCTGGGCGTAGAGGAAAACCTCACACGCAAGGTGTATGAACAGCTCCCGTCGCTCACGATGAAGGATATCGTTGATTACGAAAAGGCTAACGTCGTAGGCAAACCGCGCACGAGAATCGTTCTCGGCAATGAGGATGAGCTCGACATAAAGTCGCTTGAAAAGACTGGAGAAGTAAGACGTCTCACGTCGAAGGACATCTTCGGATATTAAACCATACAGACTTTTCCTGACTCCATATACAAAAAAAATACCGGTGCAACCATCGTTGGTCATGCACCGGCATTTTTTTATCGCCGCTTAGTGGATTTATTTTTTCTTCTCTTCTAAGCTCAAGCCCTAACAGGATTAGAATTGCCTATTCCCCAATCATTTTTGTATGGAGTTCTTCTTGAGTTAACACCACCTGATACTTCGTCGAGTACTTCCTCGTCGAGGACTTTCTTCTCATTCTCTTTCATAATCTTAAAATTTTAAATTGTTACTATTGATGTGAATTATTATTTTCTGTTTTCTGATGCAAAGGTAATGTTTTTATAACAAAACGACAAGACAAAATGAGAAAAAAACAAGCCAAAAAAGGAAAAAATAACAAAATCGCAACTATTTCCCATTTTTTGCCAAAGATTTCATTATTATTTCGAACAAAAAAAGCCAGAGCAAACAAGCCCTGGCTCTCTTATGTTAATCAAATGTTCTATTTGCAGCAAGCGCAGGGCTTGAGCTGCTTGAAGAAGTCGTTGCCCTTGTCGTCCACGAGAATGAATGCCGGGAAGTCCTCTACTGTGATCTTCCATATTGCCTCCATGCCCAACTCAGGATACTCTACACACTCGATGCTCTTGATAGAACTCTGCGAGAGAACGGCAGCCACGCCACCAATAGTGCCGAGATAGAAGCCTCCATGCTTCTTGCATGCCTCTGTCACACAGTCGCCACGATTGCCCTTGGCTATCATCACGAGTGAAGCGCCGTTGGCCTGGAACTCATCCACGTATGGATCCATACGGTTGGCCGTTGTCGGACCCATCGAACCGCAAGGATAGCCTTCCGGTGTCTTTGCCGGTCCGGCATAGAGTATAGGATGATCCTTGAAATACTGTGGCATCTCCTCGCCTGCATCAAGACGTGCCTTGAGCTTTGCGTGTGCAATGTCGCGAGCCACGATGATCGTTCCCTTCAGGTTGACGCGGGTGCTGACAGGATACTTCGTCAGCTCTGCCCTTACGGCGTCGATACCCTTATCGAGGTCGATCTCTATGCCCTTGGTTCCCTCGCCCGGATTACGCAGTTCTTCTGGAATGAGCTCCGTTGGGTTTGAGTCCATCTTCTCGAGCCATATTCCGTCCTTGTTGATCTTTGCTTTGATGTTGCGGTCGGCAGAGCAGCTCACGCCCATACCTATAGGACAGCTGGCGCCGTGGCGTGGCAGACGGATCACACGGATGTCGTGTGCAAGATATTTTCCTCCAAACTGTGCGCCGAGGCCAATCTTGTGTGCCTCCTTCAGCAACTTCTCTTCAAGGTCGATGTCGCGGAATGCGCGGCCTGTCTCGTCGCCAGTGGTTGGCAGGTTGTCGTAGTACTTTATCGAGGCGAGTTTCACGGTGAGGAGGTTCTTCTCTGCCGAGGTGCCGCCAATAACGAATGCGATATGATAAGGAGGACAAGCCGCCGTGCCGAGGTGCTTCATCTCCTCCACAAGGAACGGCAACAGTGTGCCTTCATTCTGTATCGTGGCCTTTGTCATCGGATAGAAATAGGTCTTGTTAGCAGAGCCGCCGCCCTTGGCCACCATCACGAAGCGATACTCGTCTCCTTCCACTGCCTCGATGTCTATCTGTGCAGGGAGATTGCAGCGTGTATTAACCTCGTCGTACATATTTAGCGGAGCGTTCTGCGAATAGCGCAGGTTGTCCTGTGTGTAGGTGTTATATACGCCGAGCGAGAGAGCTTCTTCGTCCTCGAAGTCGGTCCATACGCGCTGACCTTTCTCGCCGTGGATGATAGCCGTACCTGTGTCTTGGCAGAAAGGCAGGATGCCCTTGCATGCTGTCTCGGCATTGCGAAGGAACTGCAGTGCCACGTATTTGTCGTTCTCCGATGCCTCGGGGTCAGACAGTATCTTTGCCACCTGCTCGTTGTGCTCACGGCGCAGCATGAACTCCACGTCGTGGAATGCCTGCTGTGCAAGCAGCGTAAGAGCCTCCTTTGATACCTTCAGGATTGTCTTTCCTTCAAACTCTCCTGTTGACACGCCTTCCTTCGATACAAGGCGGTATTCTGTCGTGTCTTCTCCCAACTGAAACATTGGGGCATACTTGAATTCTGGAATGTTTGCCATATTGGTTTTATAATATATAAATATGTTTGTATTTTTATGATTTCCGCTTTTTCATCTTTTCTCCTCTACCAGCCCGATGTCGAACCGCCGCCGCCCGAACTGCCGCCGCCGAGCATCGAGCCGATTATCATGCCGTTCGTGAGGTCGTTGTTGTTATTTGGCGTTATGTCGTGGTCTTTTGTCACCACCTTACCGCAATTACGACATATAAACGTGTCGCGCCGGTAGGTTCTGTTTCCTCGCTTTATCACGTTCGACGACATCTTCTTCAGAGCAGTCTTTTTACAATGAGGACAACGGCGACTGACATAGTCGATGAGCCAAATGAGGAAAAGGAATGTGCCCACCATCACCGAAACCATGATCACGGCGGCATACCACGGAAACTCCTCCTCCTCTTCGCTCTCTTCTGGCTTCATGCTTCCGTCGAGCACCTTGGTCACGGCTTTCACTCCAGCCACCATGCCTCCGTCGCGGTCGCCTTCCTTAAAGCGTGGCACCATATAGCGCATCTGTATTCGCTTGCTCATGGCGTCGGTCATCGTCCCTTCTATGCCATAGCCGTTTTCGAAGCGTATGCGGTGGATGTCTTCCACATAGAGAATCAGCATGCCCGAATTGGTCTTCTTGCTGCCTATGCCCCACATACGCAATAGCGTGGTACCATATTCCACTATGTCGGCTTCGCCTATCGACGGCAACATCACCACTGCCACCTCAATGCCGGTAGTCTGTTTGAGGCGGGCAAGCATCGTGTTGATAGTGTCGCGAGCCTGAACCGTAAGCAGTCCTTCCGGATCGCTCACCCTCTGCCTCGAGTCCATCAGCTGGACATTCGGCACATCCTCCACCCTGTATTCCTTGCCCACGGCGGCTACAGCCATCAGCAGCAAGGCCATAAAGGCTACTAAAGTTCTTCTTATTTCCAATTTCAATATCGTCACTTTTTTGCTCTACTACGCAACATAGAATCATTCTACTATGCAGAAGAGAATCACTCTACTATGCAGAAGAGAATCACTCTACTATGCAGAAGAGAATCACATTAGAATTCAACCTTCGGAGCTTTTTCCGCGCCCTGTTCAGCCTCGAAATAGGCTTTTTTCTCGAATCCGAACATACCGGCAAGTATATTCTTCGGGAAACGGCGGATGGTGGTGTTGTAGCCCTTGGCTGCCTCGTTGAAGTCGCGACGCGCTGTGTTTATGCGGTTTTCAGTGCCTTCAAGCTGCGACTGCAGTTCGAGGAAGTTCTGGTTTGCCTTCAGGTCGGGATATTTCTCCACTACCACCATCAGACGACCGAGAGCCTGCGATACGCCCGACTGTGCCTTTTGGTATTCGGCAAGTTTCTCTGGCGTGATATTCTCTGGATCCACCTTTACCGATGTGGCCTCCGAACGTGCCTTCACCACGCTTTCGAGTGTCTCGCTCTCGTGAGCGGCATATCCTTTGACGGTGCTGACAAGGTTTGGTATGAGGTCGGCTCTGCGCTGATACTGAGTCTCCACGTCAGCCCACTTGTTCTGTACTCCTTCATCGAGCGCCACCATGCCGTTATAGCCGCCTGCCGCCCACATGATTATTATTACCACGATTGCAACTGGAATAATCCAGGTAAGATGTTTCTTGATGTTCATATTGTTTCCTCTTTATGTTATTATTGACTGCAAAATTAGCAAATATATTTTATCCGTGCAAGCATTTCACATTTTTTATCATCACATATCTCGTTTTGTCCCATAGGTTTTACGAATGACGAGTTGCTCCGTTCTCCACTTATCATCTGCAAAGATAGTATATTTTTTTCACATATACAAGTGGTTCGCAAAATAAGACATTTTTCTTAACATATTTTTAAATTATCATGTGTATTATAAACGCTATAACTACCCCGAAAAATCTCTCCAGTTAGAGAAATATTTCACGGTCTGAAATCATACTGTTTAACTGTTTAACTGTTTAAACGAAACACATACACTTAAACAGTTAAACAGTTAAACAGTTTTATTTTAAGCTATACCCTTTTTTCAAAATTATACTTATATTATATATATATATTTATATATATATATAATATAAAATTAAAATAGGGAAACGAGGGTGACTTTAAAAAATAACTGTTTAACTGTTTAACTGTTTTTTTTACTCAAAAAGTGTGTCTTTTCACAAAACCACGACCTCAAACGAAGATACCTGACTTGGTCTATGCAAATATCTGCGATGAGGGTTACAGGTATCTACAATGGGGTCCGGAGTAATGTGAGGGTGACATATTGTCTTGTCATGAATACGACTCGTTGATTCATTCCATCGGGTCAATAAACTTTTCACTACGAATGTCATATTATGAAAAGAAATTGCATCGATTTCGAAAAAAAAACCACAAAAACGTTGAGTTTTTCGAATAATATGCTTACCTTTGCAGAAAGATGAAGCGAAAAGACTATTGTCCTTAACTTCTTTAACTTCCTTAATGGAGTTGAGCAAATAAGAAACTTAAACTTAAACTTAAACTACCTTGCAAAAGCATATTTTGGGGATATATAGACAGGAGGAAACGATTACCCGACAAAAGATATCAATATGCCATTTTGACTGATAAAAGTGCCATTTTGACTGATAAAAGTGCCATTTTGACCGATTCAGATGCTGTTTTTACTGATACAGATGCCATTTTGACACAGAAGAGGAACTTGGCACAAGGGTTGCGGGAAAATGAGCAGAAACGATTAAAAGAACTTAAAGAAAGGAGTAATGAATATGACATTAGACAAATTTACAATCAAAGCACAGGAGACCGTACAAGAGGCGGTGAACCTGGCACAGAGTTCAGGACAACAGTCTATAGAACCTGTCCACCTGCTCAAGGCAATAATGACCAAGGCTAAGGATGTGAGCAACTTCATTTTCCAAAAGCTCGGAGTCAACAGCCGTCAGGTGGAGATGCTGATAGACTCGGAGATAAGCCATCTGCCACGAGTGCAGGGCGGACAGCCTTACCTCTCGGCCGACACCAACCAGACGCTGCAACGCGCCGTGGAGACGGCACAGAAGATGGGCGACCAGTTTGTCAGCGTCGAACCGATATTGCTCGCCATAGTCGCGTCGAACTCTACCGCAAGCCGCATCCTTAAGGACGCAGGATGCTCGGAGAAGGAGATGAGAAAGGCCATCAACGAACTCCGACAAGGTCAGAAGGTAGAGTCGCAGTCGGCCGACGACAACTATCAGAGCCTTGCCAAATACGCCAAAAACCTTGTTGAGGAAGCGCGCAACGGAAAACTCGACCCGGTGATAGGACGTGACGACGAGATTAGGCGTGTGTTGCAGATTCTGAGCCGACGCACAAAAAACAACCCTATCCTCATAGGCGAACCAGGCACGGGAAAGACTGCCATCGTGGAGGGATTGGCTGAACGAATAGTCAGGGGCGACGTTCCCGAGAACCTCAAAGACAAGCAGTTATACTCGCTCGACATGGGTGCACTCGTGGCTGGTGCGAAATATAAAGGTGAGTTTGAGGAACGACTGAAATCGGTGATTAACGAGGTGACGAAGAGCGACGGACGCATCATTCTCTTCATCGACGAGATTCACACACTGGTGGGAGCAGGTGGCGGAGAAGGTGCTATGGACGCTGCCAACATTCTCAAACCAGCACTGGCGCGAGGCGAACTGCGCAGCATCGGAGCGACCACTCTCAACGAGTACCAGAAGTATTTCGAGAAAGACAAAGCACTGGAACGACGCTTCCAGACGGTAATGGTGGACGAACCTGACGAACTCAGCGCAATATCAATATTAAGAGGTCTGAAGGAAAGATACGAAAACCACCACAAGGTGCGTATCCAGGACGACGCCTGCATAGCTGCCGTGAAACTGTCTGAACGATACATCTCCGACAGATTCCTGCCCGACAAGGCCATCGACCTCATGGACGAGGCTGCCGCAAAACTGCGTATGGAACGCGACTCGGTGCCTGAAGAGCTCGACGAGATAACACGACGGCTGAAGCAACTCGAAATAGAACGCGAAGCCATCAAAAACGAACAGGCGAGAAACAAGGACGAGGAATCGTCGTCTGAAGGCAAGCTCGCGCAACTCGACAAGGACATAGCCGAACTGAGAGACAAAGAGAAAGCCTTCCGCGCCAAATGGGAAGGAGAAAAGGCTCTCGTAAACCGTATTCAGGACGACAAACAGCAGATGGAAAACCTGAAGCTCGAAGCGGAAAGGGCTGAGCGTGAGGGCAACTACGAAAGGGTGGCTGAAATACGCTACAGCAAACTGAAAATGCTGGAAGACGACATCAAACATATTCAGCAACAACTGAAAAACGCACAGGGCGCTGAAGCTATGGTGCGCGAGGAGGTGACTGAAGACGACATCGCGGAAGTGGTGAGCCGATGGACGGGAATACCAGTGACGAGGATGCTGCAGAGCGAACGCGAGAAACTGCTGCACTTGGAAGAGGAACTGCACAAGCGGGTGATAGGACAGGAAGAAGCCATCTCGGCCGTCAGCGACGCCGTACGCCGCAGCCGTGCTGGACTGCAAGACCCGAAACGCCCCATAGCCTCGTTCATCTTCCTCGGCACCACTGGCGTGGGAAAGACCGAACTGGCAAAGGCATTGGCCGAATACCTCTTCAACGACGAGACGATGATGACACGTATCGACATGAGCGAGTATCAGGAGAAATTCAGCGTGTCAAGACTCATTGGAGCGCCTCCGGGATATGTAGGCTACGACGAGGGCGGACAGCTCACCGAGGCAGTGAGACGCAAGCCTTACTCCGTGGTGCTGTTCGACGAGATTGAGAAGGCTCATCCCGACGTGTTCAACATACTGCTCCAGGTGCTCGACGACGGACGTCTAACCGACAACAAAGGCCGCACGGTGAACTTCAAGAACACGATCATCATCATGACCTCTAACCTCGGCAGTCAGATGATAAACGACGAGATAAGAAGAAAAACCGAGACACTCGGCAACACGCTCGACGAAGGCTTTATCATCACGCTTAAGAACAAGATCCTCGACATGCTCAAGCAGACCATACGTCCGGAATTCCTCAACAGAATCGACGAGACGATCATGTTCCTGCCACTGAGAAAAGACGAGATAGCCAACGTGGTGCGCCTGCAGATGAACGCCGTGAAGAGGATGCTCGAGCCACAGGGATTCGAACTCAACATCACCGATGCAGCCGTAGATATCCTTGCACAAGAAGGTTTCGATCCCGAGTTTGGAGCACGACCCGTGAAACGAGCCATACAGCGCTGCGTGCTCAACGAACTCTCGCGAAAGATACTCTCCGAGGAAGTGTCGCGCGAGAAGCCTATCACAATAGACGCCGTCGGCGAGCAACTCGTGTTCCGTAATTAGTCATTATACAATGTGAGAGAATGCAGATTTAGGTGGGTTTTTGACAAGCCCACCTAAATTATTTCAAAAAAATTTGGCAGTATCTTAAACTTTATGTACATTTGCACCCAAAATAACTATTATGGAACACATCTATACAGAAGAAGAAAAAACG
Source organism: Prevotella sp. P5-92 (assembly GCF_002251245.1). Classification (GTDB taxonomy): domain Bacteria; phylum Bacteroidota; class Bacteroidia; order Bacteroidales; family Bacteroidaceae; genus Prevotella. Next base: position 155,205 of record NZ_NPJG01000007.1, on the reverse strand, counting down.
CTGCGTAAAAAAATGAAAAGGAAACAGACCGTAAAGGACTATTTCTTCATTTCATTGGGCATATTACTTTATGCCATCGGATTCAATGCGTTCATCCTGCCTGAAAGGGTCGTGATGGGAGGAATGACAGGTGTGAGCTCGCTGCTCTACTATGCCTTCAACCTGCCACCGGGCATCATGCTCTGGATCATGAACGTGGCTCTGCTCATTCTCGCCTACAAGGCTCTATCGAAGCAGTTTGTCATACGCACCATCGTCGGCGTGACCATCATGTCGTTCTTCATCGACGCTCTCCGCCCCCTATTCATCGCCAATCCCATCATCACGGCTGGCGAGGATAAGTTTATGCATGTGCTCATAGGAGGCATGATGGGCGGTGCTGGACTGGGCATCGTCTTCTCCCATAATGGTTCAACGGGTGGCACCGACATCCTCGTGGCGCTTTTAGGAAAATACACGAGAATGAGTTTCGGACGCGCCATGCAGATGATAGACATGTGTATCATTTCGTCATCATATTTCCTATTCCACAGTACTGAACTTGTGGTTTATGGTCTGTGCTTCACTTTCGTCGCCGCCTACGTGTGCGACTATGTGATAAACGGTACAAGGCAGACGGTGCAGTTCCTTATCATATCGAAGAAATATGACGAGATAGCCGACATCGTCAACAAGCGGATGCACCGTGGTGTGACAGTGATACAGGGCATGGGATGGTTTAAGAAGAGCGACGTAAAACTGCTCATTATCCTTACAAGGAAATATGAGTCTCAGGAGGTGTTCAACACCATAAAGCGCATCGATCCCAACGCCATGGTGTCGCAGTCGTTCTGCCAAGGTGTGTTTGGTGAGGGATTCGATAAGATAAAATAAATTCCTAACGCCAGACCTCACCTAACATGGCTGCTCCGCCAAACCCGTAGTCGCTGACTAACTGCAACTTACTGAAAGAGATGCCGCCAAGGGCTATCACTCGCTCGTCGATGATACCGCTCTTGGCGGCATCTCTTATTTCTTCCTCGCTGAAGGCGGAGCGATAGCCTTGCTTCGAGATACTGTCGAAGATGGGACTGAGAAACACATACTGGCACACTCGCTTCATCTTCACGACCTCGGCAAACGAGTGACAAGAGGCTGACAGCGTCGCACTGCAACATGAAGGAGGCTCAGGATGGCGCGCATTGAGGTGTATGCCGCATCCGTACTCCAACGCCACCTCGTGATGGTCGTGGAGCGAGAGCGACTGATGCCAGCGGGGATCAATCTGTTCTATCAGCCTCCTGTGCTGGTCGGCTGTGGCATCCGGCTTGCGTATGTGTACACGCCAATAGCCTTCCTCGAAAAGGCGGTTAATCAATTTGCCCTCGTCCGCAATGAACGAGGGCAAAGTGATGGCTATTGTCTTCATTTGTCACAATCTTTCAGTGAATGACTGATACGGGCGGCACAGAAGTTAGGGCCGCACATCGTACAGAACTCTCCTTCTGTCTTGTTCGATGTCTTATAATACTCGAGCGCCTTCTCGGGGTCGAGGGCAAGGTTGAACTGGTCTTTCCACCTGAACTCATAACGAGCCTTCGACAGGGCATTGTCGCGAACAGTTGCTCCAGGATGTCCCTTGGCTATGTCAGCTGCATGAGCGGCAATCTTGTATGTCACCACACCGGCACGCACGTCGTCCTTGTTTGGCAAGGCGAGATGCTCCTTCGGCGTGACATAACATAGCATGGCTGTGCCATACCATCCTATCATCGCCGCACCGATGGCTGAGGTGATGTGGTCGTAGGCAGGGGCGATGTCGGTGACGAGCGGACCGAGCGTGTAGAATGGAGCGCCATGGCACTTCTCTATCTGACGATCCATATTGGCACGTATCTTCTGCATGGGCACATGGCCAGGACCTTCGATAAACGCCTGCACATTCTTTTCCCATGCACGCTCGACGAGTTCGCCCATGGTGTCGAGTTCGGCAAACTGGGCTGCATCGTTGGCGTCGTATGTCGAGCCAGGACGAAGACCATCGCCGAGGGAGATAGCCACGTCATACTTTGCGCAGATGTCGCAGATATCGTCGAAATGGTCGTAGAGGAAGCTCTCCTGCTGATGAACCATACACCACTTCGAGATGATCGAACCGCCGCGACTCACCATGCCAGTGAGTCGGCCTTGCGACAGTGGCACGTTCTTCAGTCGTATGCCACAGTGGATGGTGAAGTAATCTACGCCCTGCTCACACTGCTCTATCAAGGTGTCGCGGAAGATTTCCCAAGTGAGGTCTTCTGCCTTTCCGTTCACCTTTTCGAAAGCCTGATACATTGGCACTGTGCCTACGGGAACAGGACAGTTGCGAAGTATCCATTCGCGTGTCTCGTGTATGTTCTTGCCCGTTGAGAGATCCATCAGCGTGTCGCCTCCCCACTTGCAGCTCCATACGGCCTTCTCCACTTCCTCCTCGATGCTGGAGTTGAGATGCGAGTTGCCGATGTTGGTATTGATCTTCACGAGGAAGTCGGTACCGATGATCATCGGCTCTGCTTCGGGGTGATTGATGTTTGCGGGGATGACGGCGCGTCCCTCAGCCACCTTCTGGCGCACAAACTCGGGTGTGATATGTGTCTCGATGCCCAGTTCGCGGCAGTTCATGTTCTCTCGTATGGCAACATACTCCATCTCTTCGGTGATGATGCCTTTCTTTGCCAAAGCCATTTGCGTCTCTCCTGGCTGTCGCTTGGCTATCCATGGCTGACGGAGCTTCGGCAGTCCTTTCTCAAGGTCGATATCTACAGCAGGGTCGCTGTAAGGACCACTGGTGTCGTAGATATACACTGGGGCATTGTCGCTGAAATGCTTCTCGCCCTTTTCTATTGTCACCGTAGGCGTAAGCGTCACCTTGCGCATGCCCACCTTCAGTTCGGGATGGATGACTCCATTCATATAGACCTTTTCCGAACTGGGATAAGTTATTTTTATGTTATTGTTCATTCTGTTGGTTATTTATAAGTTTACACATTTCTTCTTTCGGATCTTCTGCCCTCAGTATGGTTCCGCTGACGGCTATGCCTTTCACGCCCGTAGCGAGGATTTCGTCTATATCCTCTGCCGTGATGCCTCCGATGGCCACAACTGGGAGGTTGATGCCTGCCTCTTCCATGCGTTGCATTATGGAGCGATAGCCGTCGATGCCGAGTACTGGAGCAAGGTTTTTCTTTGTGGTGGTGTAACGGTACGGGCCGCAGCCTATATAGTCGGCTCCTTGTTGCCACAGTCGCTTGATGTCGTCAAAAGTGTTTGCCGTTCCACCTATTATATATTCCTCGCCCAACACTCGTCGGGCTTCATCCACTGGCATGTCGTTCTTGCCGAGATGTACGCCGTCGGCTCCCACTTCCTTAACAAGATATACGCGGTCGTCGAGCAGGAATACCGCATCGTGCGACTTACACATAGGGAGAATCTCGGCGGCGGCTTTCCTTACCTCGTCGTCTGAGGCATCTTTCATCCTCAGCTGCACCCAGCGACATCCGCCTTCTAATGCCAGACGAGCACCTTCTACGTAGCTGATGGTGTCTGTCTCGTGGGTTATGAATTGTATTGCTCGCATATCTTCATCTTTTGTGGGTTATAGAAATGATTTACCGGTCCATGACCTTTGCCTATCTCCACGTCGGCTCCATAGCGGAGAGCTTCGGTGAGCCATTGTTTCGCCTTGCCTATTGCCTCCTCTACAGGCAACCCTAAGGCAAGCAGTGCGGTGATGGCTGAGGAGAGCGTGCAGCCTGTGCCATGGGTGTTGCGTGTGGCAACATTATCCGACACATATTCGCGTTCTACGTCGCCATACAGGCGGTCTGTCTTAGTCCCGTCGAAATGTCCGCCCTTAATGAGCACAGCACGGCAACCTAATGTCAGTATTTTCCGTCCTGCCTCGTCCATCGTGGTCTTGTCGGTGATTTTTATGCCTGAAAGCACCTCAGCTTCGGGGATATTGGGCGTGAGCAATGTAGCCAAGGGCAGCAATTCACTACAAAACGTAGCCACGGCGTCGTCTTCCATCAGTCGTGATCCGCTTGTCGCCACCATCACGGGGTCAACAACGAGATGCTTCAGCTCGTGACGCCTGAGTGTGTCGGCAATGGCGTGGATGGTGGTCGTGTCGTTTACCATGCCCACCTTTACAGCCAATGGGCGGATATCGTCCATCACGGCATCTATCTGCCCTGCTACTATTTCTGGCGGCACGGCATGTACGGCGCTGACACCGGTAGTGTTCTGCACCGTGATGGCGGTGATGGCCGAGGCGGCATAACACCCGAGGGCCGACATAGTCTTTATGTCTGCCTGAATGCCTGCCCCACCCGACGAGTCGCTTCCGGCAATGGTCAGTGTTGTGAAATAACGTCCCATCGGTCAAAACTTCTGTCCCAATTTTTCCAAACCGGTTCCATGCCTAACGCTCTGAGGTCGGCATCCACCTGCTTGGCTGTGCGTGGGTCGCTGATTTCAAACTGCGCCAACGAGTCGGGATGACAGCAATAGCCTCCCGGATCAGTATGGCTCTCAGCCGACATGGTGGTCACGCCAAGCGTTGCCATATTATTTCTCACTTCGGCTGTCTCGCGTGTTGAATAGGAGATATCTACATCGTGGTCGAAGATGCGCATGGCGAAGGTCACCTGCGCCAGCTCGCGGTCGGACATTTCCACATTGGGTTGGAAACCGCCGTTCTCTGCCACTCTCATGCGAGGGAAGTTGACTGAGTATTGAGTACGCCAGTATGTCTTCTCAAGATAGCGCAGATGGCGTGCTAACATCACCACCTCGGTGCGCCAGTCCTCTAGTCCTATCAAGGCTCCCATGCCTATCTTGTGAACTCCAGCCATACCCATACGGTCGTAGCCGTTTATTCGCCACTTGTAGTCAGACTTTGGTCCGCGTGGATGATACACCTTATATCGCTTCTCGTTGTAAGTCTCTTGAAAACAGATTACTCCGTTGAGTCCATGATTACGCAGTTCGGCGTACTCCTCGGTATCGAGCGGCATTACCTCGATTTGCAGGTTGTTGAAATAAGGCTTTGCGAGGTCGAGGGCTTTCGCTATGTATTTCACGCCTGTGAGCACTTTATTCTCGCCGGTGAGGACGAGCAGATTGTCAAACTGTCCGAGCTTCTTTATCGCCTCATATTCTCTTACGATCTCTTCTTCTGTGAGTATGGTGCGTGCCATTGGGTTCTGTACGTGGAAACCGCAATAGACACACGAGTTGGAGCACGAGTTTGCAATATAAATAGGTATAAACATATTGATGGTCTTGCCGAAGCGTTCGCGTGTGATGCGTTGGCTAAGACGTGCCATCGGTTCGATATATTTCTCGGCGGCAGGCGAGACAAGTGCCATGAAGTCGTCGATGGTGAGACGTTGTTTGCCTAAGGCCCGACGCACGTCGGCATCGGTCTTTGACATTATCTGAAGGGTCGTCTCGTCCCAATCGTATTTTTGTATTTCGTCGTAAAACATTGTCAATTATTTTATCAAGCCTTTGAGGTATAATTTATTCAATTATATGAAATGCTTCCTTAACTTCTTTACTTCCCATTTCCGAAAGAATTGTTTATTATCCTCCGCAAAATGCCTTTAAAATAACGATGTCGTCACCCTCTTTCAAGGCACGCTGAGCCCACTCGGTACGAGGAACCATCTCGTTGCTTATAGCCACAGCCACTCCCTTCTCGGGCAGTTTCTGCTCCTGTGCAAGTTCGGCCACGGTGGTTGCCTGTGTCTCCACTTCGTTATTGTTTATTCTTACTTTCATCTTTGTATCTTTGGTTGTGTCATTGATTTAAGTTTCTGAGGAATATCAGAAAAAATGTGTCATTGATTTAAAAATGCAGTCAACGGCGAGCTGGCTTCAGCCTCGAACGATGCAGCCTGAACGGCAAGTCCTGCCTCGTAAGCCTCACGTCCACACTCCACTGCCTTCTTAAACGCCATGGCCATGGCTACGGGATCGCCAGCCACAGATATTGCGGTATTGACCAGACAAGCGTCGGCTCCTATCTCCATAGCCTTGGCGGCATCGCTCGGAGAGCCTATGCCTGCATCCACCACGACAGGAACGGTAGCCTCCTCGATGATGATATTGAGGAAGTCGATGGTGCGAAGTCCCTTGTTGGTGCCGATGGGAGCGGCAAGAGGCATGACGGTGGCAGCACCGGCTTCTGCCAGTCGCTTACAGAGCACTGGATCTGCCTGACAATAAGGCAGCACCACAAAGCCTTCCTTCACCAGCATCTCAGTCGCTTTGAGCGTCTCTATCGGGTCGGGCAACAGATAGCGTGGGTCGGGATGTATCTCTAACTTTAACCAGTTGGTGCCAAAGGCCTCGCGTGCCATCTTGGCGGCAAACACAGCCTCTTCGGCATTGCGTGTGCCAGAAGTGTTTGGCAGAAGCTGGATGCCTGGTTTGGCGATATGTTTCATCATGTCGTCGTCGTCATTGCCCAATTCAATACGTTTCATGGCCATCGTCACCATCTCTGTGCCTGACGCTGTTATGGCCTTACTCATGGTCTCGTTGTCACCAAACTTACCGGTGCCGAGAAATAGTCTTGAGGCAAACTCTTTGCCTGCGATTACAAGTTTTTCCATTATTGCTTACCTTGTTTAATTTATATATACTATGACGATATATATTGTCGCCTTGTTTTTTTTGCTATGACGAGAATGAAACAAGATGATGACTTGATGCCACAGATAACACTTTCCCTGCGTCGGCATTGTCCGTATCAGGTTCTATGGGTATAATCTCAGCCTGGCAATAGCACAAGCACCCCTCGTTTTATCTCTTTTCGGCAGCAAAGGTATTAAAAAATAATTAATTACCAAAACTTTTCTGACTTTTCTTTTGATTTTTCTTCATTTTGCATTAACTTTGCAGAAATTAATGTGGCAGTTTAGCTGAAAGTTATACAGAATACAACCTATGGCATGGTATAAAAAATATCTATCTATATACAACAAGCCCTTCGACGATGTGCCTCGGAGCACCATCAGCGAAATACGCGAGCGACTACAGTTGTTGCAATCAGACCAACCGCTTGTGTCGGTGGTGGTCATTGCTTATAACGAAGGACAACGACTCGCCGCCTGTCTGTGGTCGCTGAGCGAACTGAAAACAAAATATCCCATTGAGATACTTGGAGTAAACAACAGCTCATCCGACAATACCGAAGAGGTGTATAAGGCTCTTGGTGTGAGATATTTCAACGAGACAAAGAAGAGTCCAGGGTTCGCCCGGCAATGCGGCTTGGATAATTCAAAAGGGAAATACCATTTCTTTATTGATGCCGACACGTTCTATCCCCCACTCTATGTTGACACCATGATGCAAACGCTCATAAAACCAGGCGTTTCATGCGTAGGAAGTTTCTGGAGCTATTATCCCGACAAGCATCACTCAGCATTGTCGTTGACGTGTTTTGAGTTTGTGCGCGACACTTTCCTTTGGATACAACACTTCAAACGGCCTGAGCTGTGTATTCGAGGCATGGTATTCGCCTTTAACGCCGACTTCGCGCGAAAGGAAAAAATCCGCACTGACATCCGTCGAGGCGAGGACGGCTCGCTCGCTCTCTCACTCAAGAAATACGGTCGCATAGCCTTCGTCCACAACCGGAAGGCACGGCCTGTCACCGGTTACGGAACTCTCGGCAACGGCTCACTCATACAAAACCTTACCTATAGGGCAAAGGTGCAACTGAAAGGCATCAGCCGCATATTCTTCAAAACAGACCATTACGACGATGCTGAGGAGAATATCATAAAACAATAAACAAAAACCTGTAAACAAATGATGGAGAACAAATACGACTACCTTATAGTAGGAGCAGGACTCTACGGGGCAATGATGGCATGGCGCATGACAACCCAAGGCAAGAAATGCCTCGTCATCGACCGCCGACAGCATACCGGCGGAAATATCTACTGCGAGAATATTGAGGGCATCAACGTACATAAATATGGTGCACATATATTCCATACCTCAAACAAGAAGGTGTGGGACTTCGTCAACTCCATCGTACCATTCAACAGATACACCAACTCACCACTCGCCAAATACCACGGCAGACTCTATAACCTGCCCTTCAACATGAACACCTTCGCACGGATGTGGAACATTACCACACCAGACGAGGCACGACGCATCATAGAGGAGCAGAAACAGGAAATGAGAGAAAGACTCAACGGCCGACAGCCACAAAATCTTGAAGAACAGGCTCTCATGCTCGTGGGAAAGGACATCTACGAGGTGCTCATCAAGGAATATACCGAGAAGCAGTGGGGCCGCCCTTGCACAGAGCTGCCCGCATTCATCATCAAGCGACTGCCCGTGAGATTCGTTTATGACAACAACTACTTCAACGACACATATCAGGGCATTCCCATCGGCGGATACAACAAACTGATCGACGGACTGCTAAAAGGATGCGACATTCTTACCGGCATCGACTTCTTCAAGCCAAACGACCTCTGTCCCGAAGCTAACATACACCGATGGAGGGAAATAGCAGACAAACTCGTCTTCACTGCAAAGATTGACCAGTTCTATGACTATCGCTACGGCCGCCTCGACTACCGCAGCCTACGCTTCGAACACGAGACACTCGACTGTCCTAACTTTCAGGGCAATGCAGTGGTGAACTATACCGACAAGGAAGTGGCTTACACCCGCACCATCGAACACAAGCATTTCGAGATGTTTGGCGACAAGGTCTATGACATTCCCAAGACCGTGGTCACCAAGGAATATCCGCAGGAATGGCACGAAGGACTGGAGCCATACTATCCTGTGAACGACGATAAGAATATGCAACTCTATGCCAGTTATAAGGCATTGGCAGACCAAGAGCCAGACGTTATCTTCGGAGGCCGCCTTGCGGAATACAAGTACTACGATATGGCTCCGATAGTTGAGAAAATATTGGATATTTAAATTGAGGACAATACAATGATTCACATTGCATGCTGTTCAAACGAGAAATTGGCACCAATGTTTGGTGTTGTCGTGACATCCGTCGGAATCAACGTTACATCCGATGACGTGACAATGTATCTATTGCACAACGGGTTGAAAGACAGCACTGTAAAGAGGTTACTAAAGATTGCAGACAGATATCATGTAGGATTAAGGTTTTTGGAAATTGACTTGGGAATACTGAAAGATTGTCCTGTGGATGAAAATTAACTTAAATAAACTTATAAGACAGAAGATATGAATAACTATAAAATAGATGTAGTAATCCCTTGGGTTGACGGCAACGACCTTGAATGGCAGAAGTTGAAAGACCAGTATAGTGAAGTGAAGTCTGCCGACAAATCTGATTCACGCTATCGTGATTGGGACAACCTGCAATACATCTTCCGTGGCATAGAGAAATTCTGGCCTTGGGTGAATCGTGTTTTTCTCATCACTTGTGGACAAAAGCCTCAATGGCTCAATGTGAATTGTGAAAAGCTAAGGCTTGTCAACCATTCCGACTATATTCCCAAGGAATACCTCCCTACGTTTAATAGTAATACAATAGAACTCAATTTGCATAGAATAGAAGAACTTAGCGAGCATTTCATTTATCTGAATGACGACATTTTCCCTATTCATCCATTAAAGCCTACAGACTTTTTCCGTCATGGGCTTCCTTGTGATTCTTCACTCCAGCAAACACTTTTGAGCATTTATGTTCCTAATGACACGGCAATCCAACATATTGAATTTACACAGTTAGGCCTTATTAATGCTCATTTTAGGAAACGAAATGTAACAAGAGGAAACCTGTACAGATGGTATGGGCCTTACTTAGGAATTCATGGTATGATGCAAGCTTTATTGAAAGCCAACCAGCATTTCTTTACAGGATTCAATATGTATCACTCTGCACAGTCTTTCCTCAAAAGTACTTTCGATGAAGTGTGGCATCACTACCACGATTATCTTAACGAGCATTGTCATAACAAATTTCGACAAAACACAGATGTCAACCAATGGCTTGTACGCTATTGGCAGTTGGCAGAAAACAAGTTCGCTCCTTATAATAAGATGAAACGACGAAAACTGTTTTCTCCTTCATTAAGCAACCGTGATGAGATAATAACCTCAATTATCCAACAGAAATATGATATAATATCAATTAACGACAATCCTTTGCTTTCGAATACCGACTTCATGGAGATTAAGCCTCGTATAAATGAAGCATTGGATTCGCTATTGCCAGACAAGTCAATTTTTGAAATATAAAGATGAAAGAAATATCGATTATCATACCTATCTACAATGTAGAGAAATATGTGGCGGAATGTCTGAATTCTGTCATAAGCCAGACTTATGACCATTCGAAGATAGAGTGCATAATAGTCGATGATTGCACACCCGACAAGTCGATGGATATTGTGAACGATATTATCGGGAATTACAAAGGTGAAATGACTTTCATCACTCATCGGCATAAAGAAAACAAAGGCCTTTCTTCAGCCAGAAATACAGGTATCAGCATCGCCACAGGTGAATATTTGTATTTTTTGGATTCTGACGATTATATTTATCCCAATAGTATAGAACTCCTAATGGAAGGAGTTGAGAAAAAAAGAGATATAGATATGGTTGTTGGTAATTTCTTTAATGAAAGAATTAACAAACCACAAATGAACATCCACAATAATGAGATATTAAAATACATTGATTTGTTGTGTTTTGGGAAAATGGAAAACAAGTCGGCTTGGAATAATCTAATAAAACGGAAATTATTTTCCATACATAACCTAAGATTTCCCGTTGGCAGGTATTTTGAGGATATTGTGCTAAACTATCAGTTGTTTTCTCATGTGAACAAAGTATATGTAGTGTCGCAGTGTACATATTTTTATCGGGATAATCTAAATGGTATTATTCGTAAGCAGTCGATTGAGAAACTATCCAAATCAATTGACGACTATCTTTTCGCTCTCGACTTCTTTATATCTAATCTAAATGAGAAACTTTGCGTTGGGAAAACTGCAATTATCGTTAACACATACTATTTTGCTTATAACATGTTCGTTAAGAACAGAGCCAATTTAAAAAATGAGCTCTACATAGAAGAAAGACTGAAACATATCAGACATTCGCTTATAAAGTTTCTTGTTAGGAAATATAGAGTGTTTTTATTTATTCTTAGTTTGTTCACTTTGCCTCCGTTGACTGACTTTATATTGAATAATGGTTTTATGAGAAGAAAAATTTTCTATATAAATTGTTTTTTCCTATATTCAGCTTTATGGGCAGACAAACTACATCTTTCAAATAAATAGCATTAATGTTCAAGATGAAAATACTATTCCTTGTATATCACGGATTCTCAGACGAGAGCGGCATAAGCAAGAAGATCCATTATCAGGTGAAAGGGTTGAGACAGAATGGACATGAAGTTCATCTCTGCTACTACGACTTTGACTCTCGAGGACATCGTTGCAGATATGTTGACGATAGGGTCATTCAGGATTATGGTATAGGTAATTTGGCTGCCATAAAGTCGAGAATTGACCTTGGGTGCATCTGCAGATATTGCGTGGATAACGGTATCGAAATGGTTTATGCCCGCAGTTTTATGAATGCAAGTCCCGTGCTTGTGTGTTTGTTCGGGAAACTAAAGAAGCATGGGATTAAGTGCGTGACCGAAATACCCACTTATCCCTACGACCAGGAGTTCAAGGGTTATCCTCTGAAATACAAGATTCCGCTTTATATCGATATGATGTTCAGAAGGGCGCTTGCCGCCAAGATGGAGGCTATCGTGACGTTCTCAAATATGGAGATCATTTTTGGCCAACGCACCATCTGCATAAGCAATGGTATCGACCTGGACAGCATTCCTCTTCATAATCCCAAGAAGCTGCAGGACATTCATCTTATTGCCGTAGCGGAAATTCATTATTGGCACGGCTTTGACCGACTTGTAGCGGGTCTTGGAGAGTATTACAAGAGCAATCCTAATGGCAGGAAGGTGTATTTCCACGTTGTTGGCTGGGAGGATGACCGCGGAACGACCAGCAATGGTTATCTTACGGTTGAGCAGATGGCAAGAAAATATGGCATAGAGAAATATATCATAAATCACGGCAAACTTTTTGGCGACAAACTCGATGAGGTGTTCAATCAATGCGTGTTTGCCATAGGCAGTCTTGGTCGCCACAGAAGCGGCATAACTGAGATAAAAACATTGAAAAACCGTGAATATGCCGCACGTGGCATATCGTTTATCTACTCTGAGAATGACTCCGACTTCGAGAATATGCCATATATCATCAAAGCTCCAGCCGATGAATCTCCAATCAATGTAAAAGAGATAATTAATTATATTGACACTCGTAACATCGATCCCGCTGACATCAGAAGGACCGTGGAACATCTGTCATGGAAATATCAAATGGAAAAAGTAATAACTGAAATATAGAATATTATGGAAAAGCATATCCTTCTTTCAATAATCATACCGCTCTACAACTGCGAAAAGTATATCGCCCAATGTCTTGACAGTATCATTGCGCAACGTCTTGACAAAGCTGTCTATGAAGTGATTGTTATAGATGACGGCAGTAAGGACAATGGTTATACAATTGTATCTGAATATGCCAAGAATCACGACAATATCCACGTTGTCAAACAAGAGAACCAAGGTGTGGCATGCGCACGAAACAATGCTATCGAAAAAGCATCGGGCGACTATATCACCTTTGTTGATGCCGATGATATGCTTGTTGAGGGAAGTCTCTGTGACATGCTTAAGATTGCGATTGACAACAAGGCAGATATTGTCAAGGGAACACATGTGGAGGTGCCGCAAGAGGCTGAATACAAGGATTATCAAAAGAAAGATGCAAAGGATGCTTCTGTGGAATGTATGAGCGGAGAAGATGCCATTATAAAGGTGACGAAGCTGAAGGAAGGATATTGCTGGGGCTATCTTTTGTCTCGAAAATTGATAGTTGAAAACAAACTGACATTCCCTCCAAAAGTATCTTTTATGGAAGATTGGGCTTTCATCACACAGGCAATACTGTTATGTAAGACTTTTTTCAACACCAATATTCTTTACTATCTCTATCGCCATAACGATACCTCGTGTGTCGCAAATATGTCAACAGAAAAGCTATTGTTGGGTTGTCAATCGATAAACATTGTTGCCAAAGTTGCAAAACATACCAATGGAGCCACAAAAAGAAAACTCATTGACAACGTTTGCACAAATATTAACATCGTCTTATGGTACACTATTCACTACAACCGAATATTCTTTAATAGAAAAGCAATCACTGACAGCCTGATTCGACTGCTTAATATAGTAGAATCTAAATATATACCAAATAACTTAAAACCATTTAAGTTCTTCCCTCGCCTCTATATCTTATTCCGACATCTACTTGCTTCAAAGAAATACTAATCACCAAAAGACAAAAAATGCCTATTCTAACGCAAACTGAATACTCGTGTGACACAGTTGTTCCATAGCTGTGGTACAGTCGTGACACATGGTGTGGTACGGTCGTGACACAAGCTATGGAACAGTCGTGATACAGGCTTTGATTTCTCTGTCAGTAAAGAGCCATGTAATGTGGTATAAAGAGCTATGGTATTTGCCATTATTGCTGATTCAATAGGTATGTTTCTATCTCCTTTATCACCCCTGGATACTTGCTTGAGAACTTCCTGGCGAATAGATATTCCGACTTGAGGAGCTCCTCGGCATCACCGTCCTGCCAGTTGTAGGGCTCGCCTTTTTTCTTCTGTTCGTCGGAGGCACGGTTGAAGTCGATGAAGCGCATGCAACTGTGAATGCCGTCGTCGAGGTCGTAGATGCGCTCGCGGATTTCGGGATTAGAGATGAGTATGGAGTGCTTGTACATCTCGTCGCCACATGTCGTGTGAGCGAAGCGGCGGTTGATGAAGTCTTCTTGGTCGAGCAGATACTTAACGGCATCTCCCGTGAGCGACACCCAGTTATGACCTGTCCTGAATGTCAGTTCGTTGCCTCTGTCAACATGCAGAATGTCTTGTATCTTCAGTGCCGTATGGCGCACTATCTTCGCAAGCGTCACCTTCCATTTCGCCACGAAAGGAGTTCGGTAGTTCCAGCGCATAAGGAAATAATATCGTCTTCTCTTGCGCTCGATGTCGCCCTTGATAAAGTCGGTGAGGGTGAAGAATCCGATAAACTCCTTGCCGTTGTGCTTGTCAAAGAAGTCATGAATGTAGTCCTGGGTCTTGATAGGCAAATCCACTCCCGAGAGCTTATGGTAATACTGGTATGGCCCATGCTCGTAGGCAGTTCGGAACAAGTGCATCTCCGAATGCACCTGCCCCACGTCTCCCCATCTCACGTCATATCGCTTGGGAGTGAAATACAGCTTGGAATACTTCGGTTGATACAAATCCGGCATTTTCTTCACTTTCTTGTCGATATGCAGGAAGATGTCGTTGCGTGGGTCGTCGATGAGTGAGAGCAGTGTGTTGAGCAGCTCCCATTCATTGTGCGCCATTATCAGGTATGCATGTCTGTTTGTTGCCATATTCGTTCCTTAATCTTTAATTATTATTGTTCATCGTTAGGTCGTCTTTCTCGTTTATAACGCAAATATAATTATTATTCTACAGAAAGATGTCCAATAGGACTGATATTTAAGTTTAATTAACTCAAACAGACCTTTCTTCTCTTAAGATGAAATCCGACTTATTCTTCAACAAGTTTACCTTCTGTCTCCAAAGCATTCCATATTGAATACCGTACTTCTGGTGCCATCTTTTCTAATTGGTCGTAAAGGAGGCGGATAGACGTGCGATGTGAGTCGTGCTCGTATGGGCATAGTTTTACTTGTTTCTCATAGTCAGAGAGTTCTGCATAAGCCCTTATATCGTTCTCTTCGCAATAGCAAAGCGGACGGATGATGGTAAGAGGCATCTTTTTCATCTTCAACACGACAGGCATTGTCGAGAAATGACCTTGGAAGATGGTGTTCATCAGTGCAGTATGGATGATGTCGTCGTTATGATGTCCGAGGGCAATCTTGTTACACCTGAGTTGTTGGGCAAGATTAAACATCTCCTTTCTGCGATACCACGAACAAAGAAAACACTTGGGTTTGTGGGTGGGTACGGTCTCGTCAAACGAAGTGGTGACAATATGCAGCCTTACTCCCAGATTGCTGCAGAACCGTTCGAGATAAGCTGTGGATGTCTCATATTTCACATTCGCCATTCTGACGTGTATTGCCTCGACCTCAAACCTTGGTTTTATTATTTTACTGCGTTTGGCAAGCATCTCAAGCAGAAGGAGCGAGTCTTTGCCTCCCGACAATCCCACGAGTATCTTGTCGCCATCGTCAATGACAGAAAAACGTCCCATGGCCTTCTTGAAAGCCTTATCAAGACGATGCCACACACGTTGTCTTTCCTTTTCCCCGCTGTCTGTCATCATTTCATAAACACTAAGTAAACAGCGCAGATGATGAAAAAGAACGCTAAGATATGATTCCAATGAAGGTTTTGGCCTTGGAACATGATATTGGCAATCACAGCAAACACGCCGAGACTGACGCACTCTTGTATCACCTTTAGTTGCACGAGGTTGAAAGGTCCTCCATTTCCTTCAAAACCAAGACGGTTGGCTGGCACTTGACAGCAATATTCGAAAAACGCAATTCCCCACGAGAATGCTATCACTCCTATGAGCGGCCATTTTGAAGCAACACCCGTCTCTTGGAGTTTTAGATGCCCATACCAAGCAAGTGTCATAAACACATTGCTTAGTATGAGCAACATTATTGTATAAAGTCCGTTCATGACTTAATCCTTGACTTTGTCTTTAATGTTTCTTTAAGATATGTCAATCTTCATTCAGGGATGTCAGTCTTCGGACTTCAGTTTCTTGTCCATGGCTGCTGCAGCACGACGTCCATCGCCCATGGCAAGAATCACGGTAGCTCCGCCACGTACTATATCGCCTCCGGCAAATACCGTAGAACGCGAGCTCTGCATATCGTCGTTGACGGCGATAGTGTTCTTGCGGCCAAGTTCAAGACCTTCAATAGATTTCGGCACAAGCGGATTAGGTGAAACGCCTACTGCCACCACTACCTGGTCAACATCCATTGTCACGGTCTTGCCCTCTACTGGCACAGGACTGCGACGACCGCTGGCATCGGGCTCTCCTAATTCCATCACCTGGAGCACGGCCTGACACACAGCTCCGTTCTCGTCAGCCTTATACTCTATAGGATTGTGCAAGCAAAGGAAGTTGATGCCTTCCTCTTTAGCGTGTTTCACTTCCTCAAGACGTGCTGGCATCTCCGACTCTGAACGACGATACACCAGTGTTACCTCTGCACCAAGACGCTTTGCCGTACGACAAGAGTCCATGGCCGTATTGCCTCCACCGACTACCATTACTCGCTTTCCGAGATTCATTGGTGTGTCGGTTGTCGGATTTGCTGCATCCATCAGGTTCACACGAGTCAGATACTCGTTAGACGAGAGAATATTGATGGCGTTTTCACCAGGAATATTCATAAAGTTAGGAAGACCAGCTCCCGAACCTACAAAGATTCCCTTAAAGCCCTCTGCTTCAAGTTGTTCTACGGTTATTGTCTTGCCTACGATGCAGTCTGTCTGGAAATGAACTCCCATTTTCTTCAAGTTGTCTATCTCCACATCCACGATCTTGTTTGGCAGACGGAATTCAGGAATACCATATTTCAACACTCCTCCAATCTCATGGAGTGCCTCAAACACATGCACCTCATATCCCATCTTCACCATATCACCAGCAAAGCTGAGACCCGAAGGACCAGAACCTACCACAGCCACCTTTATGCCATTAGCAGGAGCTATCTCTGGCAATGACATCTGTCCGCTCTCTCGCTCATAATCAGCAGCGAAACGCTCCAGATAACCAATGGCTACAGCTGGCTCGTTCATCTTCAGGTGGATGCATCGACTCTCACACTGCTTCTCCTGAGGACAAACACGTCCGCATACAGCAGGCAGTGCCGAAGTCTGCTTCAACACCTTTGCAGCTCCAAGGATGTTTCCACGTTCGATATTCTTTATGAACGAAGGTATGTTGATGTTTACAGGACAACCTTCAACACAAGATGGTTTAGCGCAGTCAAGACAGCGTTTTGCCTCTGTCATAGCCTGCTCAAGAGTAAGTCCCTTGTTCACTTCCTCTGTTCGTGTTGTAGCACGATATACTGGGTCAAGCTCTGGCATTACCACACGCTTGATGGCAGTACGCTCCTTTGGTTTCATCGCCGCACGTACTTCCTTACGCCATTCCGCATTTCTGTCTGTCAAGCTCTCTATCGGCTCTTCTGTTTCAGCAGATGCTGAAGTAGCAGCGGCAGCTGTCGCATCAGGCAATTGATCGTCAGCCGGCGCATCCTTTACCTCAATGCCGCTAAGATGTTCGTTATAGTGTGCCATCTCTTCCTGTTCCTCGCGCTTGAATGTGCCCATGCGCTTGAACATCTCATCCCAGTCAACGAGAGCTCCGTCAAATTCTGGTCCGTCAATGCACACGAACTTTGTCTTTCCGCCTATTGTCAGACGGCATGCGCCGCACATACCCGTTCCGTCAACCATGATAGTATTCAGCGACACATCTGTTGGAATGTTATATTTCTGTGTCAGCAGACAGCTGAACTTCATCATTATTGGAGGACCAATAGCAAATACTCGGTCTATATGTTCCTGATTGATAAACTTCTCGATACCAACAGTGACCACTCCTTTTTCACCATAAGAACCATCGTCGGTCATGATGATCAGTTCGTCGCTACTCTCGCGGACTTCATCTTCAAGAATGATAAGATCGCGCGAGCGGCCTGCTATTACAGAGAGTACACGGTTGCCAGCTGCCTTCAGCGCACGCATGATGGGCAGCATAGGAGCCACTCCTACTCCACCTCCTGCACAAATCACTGTTCCGAAATTTTCGATATGTGTTGGATTACCTAAAGGACCTACCACATCGGTGATGTAATCGCCTTCTTCAAGCGAACACAGTTTTTGAGACGATAATCCCACACGCTGCACAACTATCGTGATAGTGCCTTTCTCAGTGTCGGCATCAGCAATGGTCAACGGCATGCGCTCACCCTTGTTACCCACACGCACTATAACAAAGTTTCCTGCCTTGCGGCTCTTGGCTATTAGCGGAGCCTCAACTTCAAAGAGAAAAACTTTCTCAGAGAATTGATGTTTTCTGACGATCTTATTCATTTGTTTGTTTATCAGTTTGGAGTAATTGCTTCTTTTTCTTTATTTTATCATGTCACAACCCATGTATGGAACAAGTGCCTTTGGCACTCGTATGCCTTCTGGAGTCTGGTTGTCCTCAAGTATTGCAGCTACGATGCGTGGCAAAGCGAGGGCTGAACCGTTGAGGGTGTGACAGAGTTCTATCTTCTTGTCTTCTGTATGACGATAACGACATTTCAGACGATTTGCCTGGTATGTATCGAAATTGCTGACAGACGACACTTCGAGCCAGCGTCCCTGTGCCTCAGAATACACTTCAAAATCATAGCAGATGGCAGAGGTAAACGACTGGTCACCACCACAAAGCAACAGTATGCGATAAGGCAATTCCAGTTTCTTCAGCAGTCCCTCCACATGAGCCAACATCTCTTTGTGCGACTCCTCTGAGTGTTCGGGCTTGTCGATTCTCACAATCTCTATCTTCGAGAACTCATGGAGACGGTTAAGTCCTCTCACGTCCTTGCCATAGCTTCCTGCCTCGCGACGGAAGCATTGTGTGTAAGCGCAATTCTTTATTGGGAGATCTTTCTCGTCAATGATAACGTCACGATAAATATTTGTCACCGGCACCTCGGCTGTTGGTATGAGATAGAGGTCGTCAACCTCACAATGATACATCTGACCTTCCTTGTCTGGCAACTGTCCTGTACCATAGCCTGAAGCCTGGTTCACCACCGTCGGCGGCATTATCTCAGTATATCCCGATGCGCGTGCCTCATCGAGGAAGAAATTGATAAGAGCCCGTTGCAAACGTGCACCAAGACCCACATAAACAGGGAATCCTGCTCCTGTAATCTTCACTCCAAGGTCGAAATCTATGAGGTTATATTTCTTTGCCAGTTCCCAATGGGGAAGTTTGGCATCCTTATTCTCTGGATTGATAGCCCAATTGCCTACAGTATCCGTACCGTCACACTCCTTGAGGTTGCTCTTCACCACATGGTTGTCTTCTGCCGAACTTCCTTCTGGCACATTGTCGTATGGAATATTAGGTATTGTACAGAGCAAGTCGCGCAATTCTTTCTCGGCATTGTCCATAGCTTCCTGACAAGCCTTGTCTTGCTGTTTCAGTTCAGCGACCTGTTTCTTTATTTCCTCTGCTTCCTCTTTCTTTCCTTCCTTCATCAGTCCACCGATCTTGGCTGCCATCTGCTTTGCTTCCTGCTTGGTCTTGTCGAGCATCTGCTGCGACTCGCGACGGCGCTTGTCAATGGCGAGTACATTATCAATGGCTTCCTTTGCTCCTGCAAAGTGTTTCTTTTCGAGACCACGTATCACGCGGTCTGTGTCCTCAGTAATGAGTTTCAGTGTAAGCATAATTATTATCTTTTTCGTTTATGTTCTTCTATAATGGTGCAAAAGTAAGCAAAAAAAATGATTTAACGAAAGAAAAACATAAAAAAAAACGCATTGTCGTCAAAACAATGCGTTTTTGTTATTTGTCAGTAGGATATTATCCCTTGATTGCAGCTATACCTGGGAGAACCTTGCCCTCGATGGCCTCAAGGAGAGCACCACCACCGGTAGAGATGTAGGACACCTTGTCAGCGAGTCCGAACTTGTTTACACAAGCTACAGAGTCGCCACCACCGATGAGCGAGAATGCACCTTCTGCTGTTGCCTTGGCAATAGCCTCACCTACAGCACGTGAACCTGCTGTGAAGTCCTCGCACTCGAAGCATCCTGCAGGACCGTTCCAAAGGATAGTCTTTGCGCCCTCGATAGCGGCAGCAAACTTAGCGCGGCTCTCAGGACCTGCGTCAAGACCGTCCCAACCTGCTTCGATAGCGTTTGACGGGAACACCTGGATCTTTGCGCCTTCCTTTACAGAGAAAGTCTTGAAGTCGTAGCCTGTGCAGCAAACAGAGTCGGTACCGAGCACGAGCTCCACGCCCTTCTCAGCAGCCATCTTCTCCACGCCGAGTGCTACATCAAGCTTGTCGAGCTCTACGATAGAGTCGCCGATCTCGCCACCATGTGCCTTAGCGAATGTGTATGTCATACCACCACAGAGGATGAGCTTGTCAACCTTGCCGAGGAGATTTTCGATGATGCCGATCTTAGAAGAAACCTTCGAACCACCCATGATGGCAACGAACGGACGCTTAATGTTATTGAGGACATTGTCAACAGCGTTCACTTCCTTCTCCATAAGATAACCGAGCATCTTGTTGTCGGCATCGAAGTAGTCGGCGATAACAGCTGTTGATGCGTGCTTGCGGTGTGCAGTACCGAAAGCGTCCATCACATAGCAGTCAGCGTATGAAGCGAGCTTCTTGGCGAAGTCCTTCTGACGACTCTTCATCTCTTTCTTTGCCTCGTCATACTCAGGTGTACCCTTTTCCACGCCTACTGGTTTGCCCTCTTCTTCTGGATAGAAACGGAGGTTCTCGAGCAGCAGAGCCTCGCCTGGCTGAAGAGCTGCAACCTCAGCGTCAGCGTTGGCGCAGTCACCGGCAAACTTAACCTCAACGCCGAGGTTTTCGCCTACATTCTTAACAATCTGTGAAAGTGAGAGTTCCTTCTTCACCTTGCCCTTTGGCTTGCCCATGTGGCTCATCATGATAAGAGCGCCACCATCAGCGAGCACCTTTTTCAGTGTTGGCAGAGCACCCTTGATACGGGTCTCGTCTGTAACATTACCATTCTCGTCAAGTGGCACGTTAAAGTCCACACGTACGATTGCCTTCTTACCGGCAAAGTTGAATTGATCGATAGTCATAATTTCTTTTATTTAAATATTTAAATATGATATAATCTTTTTGTGCATAAGGCATTTATGCTTTATGCGAGCGCAAAGTTAATCATTTTTATTTAAATAACGAAATATCAGCAACTTTTTTTTCAATTTTTCGCTATTTTGTTATCATATTGCAATATTGGCTTTGCAATAGTGGAAAAGTGGTTATGGAGAAATAAAAATAATGTGGTATGAGATAAGCGAAAATAAAAAAGAGGAGCGGTGTTGTTCCGTTCCTCTTTTGCGGTGCGTACGGGACTCGAACCCGTGACCCCATGCGTGACAGGCATGTATTCTAACCAACTGAACTAACGCACCTTGTTGGTTGCTAATGTAAGGAATTTCAGTGGCGGTGCGTACGGGACTCGAACCCGTGACCCCATGCGTGACAGGCATGTATTCTAACCAACTGAACTAACGCACCAATGTGTTGTTCCTTATTTGCGGGTGCAAAGGTACGACTATTTTTTGATACCACCAAATTTTTTGGCAAGAATTTACAAAAAAAAGTGCAAAAAGACAGCATTCCTATATTTTTGTCCGTCAAAAATCCAATCTTCGAGTACATTTTTGTCATAAAAGCCCATTTCCCTAAAGAGATGCAAGGCCGACTCATTGCTTTCAGAAATCACTACATATACCTGATGAAGATGTATCACTGTCCGGGCATATTCCAGTAATTTTTCTACCATTGCCCGTGCATATCCCTTTCCACGTTCATCTTTTTTTACCACAATACCCATTTCCGCCCGGTTGTGTCGTGGTTCGAAATCGTTGAGGTCGGCAATGCCCACTATCTCGCCTTTTTCGTTTTCCACCATCAGCCTCAGCTGTCGTTCGGCATAGATATCGCTTGTGGTATTTGCGATGTAGTCGTGCAGCAGATAGCGTGAATAAGGGGCATTGCTATAACCCACGGTCCACATCTCCAATTGGTTTTCTATGTTATATATCTCGTCGAGGTCTTCTGGCTCTATAGCTCTCAGTCTTACTTCTGTCATTGTATTATCTCGCTATGTGTTATTATACTTCCTGTGAGGTATTGGTAAGTGCCAATGTTTACCTTTTTGTTCTTCATCTGTCTCATCAAGCTTAGCATCTCTCGATAGCTGATTGACTGTGGGTCAAACACGAGTGTGGTTTTGTTTTTGGTCTTCTCTAACACCTTATTAATATATATAGGGTCAGCCTTATCAAGATATATGGCATTGAGTCCGTGCTTCCTGCTGATGTCTCGGCAGGCATCAGTCATCGTTTTCAAGCCAATGAAAACAAAGTCGCCTGTCATGGCAATGTTGCGCACAACGGCAAAACCAAGAGACCGACGCATGCGTGTGGTGACCATAGTAACAAGAGCCAACAGTGCCTTCACCCATATCGCCATCTTAATAGGCAGCGTGATGAGCATGCCAAGATGACTGTAATGCTTTCGGAAAAAAATCAGCATAGCATTATAGAATACGTGTACATACCTGAACGACGACTTGTGGGTGCTCTCTCCCTTATAATGCAATATCTGTGTCGGGAAATACCAGTTGACATATCCTCCGAGGAGCAAACGATACGAGAGGTCTATATCCTCGCCATACATAAAGAAGTCCTCATCGAGGAGTCCTACATTGTCAAGTGCGCTTCTTCTGAGCATACAGAAGGCTCCGCTCACTATCTCTATCTTCTGTGGACTATCCCATGGAAGGTAGCCTAAATAATATCGTCCCAGCCGTCTGTTATGCGGAAACATGTCGCACAGTCCACTTAGTTTGTAGAACGAAATTAGTGGCGATGGCACTCCCCGGCGTGACTCGGGAGCCAAGGTTCCGTCTGCATTAAGCATCATCACTCCTAAGGCACCACTGTCAGGATGTGCATCGAGAAAGTCTATCACATCACTTATTGCGTTTTCTGCCACAATGGTATCTGGATTGAGCAGCAATACATACTCGCCTGTTGTCTGTCTTATGGCAATATTGTTTGCCTTTGAGAATCCCACATTATGAAGATTCTCTACCACTCTCACATGGGGATAATGCTTATGTAAGGCCGCCACCGAATTGTCGCGCGAGTGGTTGTCCACGACGACTATCTCAGCCTCAATATCTTTTAGGGCTTTGTCGAGACTGTCTATGCACTGCAACAAGAAGTGGCAGACGTTATAGTTTACTATGATTACTGTTAACTTTTTCATTCGTCTGCTATTTCCGATTTGCAACGGTTCTCACTTGGATAGATGAAAGCCATACAAATGAGGCATATTATTGACATATATCCGAAGGTAGTTGACATAAAGAGATAGTATAGCGTCGTGTTGACTATCATCGGCAAGGCGATGAGTGCCATACGCAGCGATGCCATCTTCAACAGCGTCTCTTCCCCACCCTTTATCAGTTTATTCCTCACTTTGTCGAACTTGAACAATCGCAGTGCGAGAGGTATGAGTATTATTGTCAACAGTTCCATCATCGTGGTACAATAGTATTCCAGCACGTCGTCGCCTGCCTTGTCTCCAGCAGCGAGCACGTTTGCCTCATAGACTGCTGTAATGGCTATCGCCACCGCTATCGACGCGGCATATAGTGTCTTTAGTTTGTTTGAAGTATTTCTCATCTTATATATATTAAATAGGTGTACGATTAATGATTGAACGGCCGAGTGTCACCTCGTCGGTATATTCGAGTTCATTTCCCACCGAGATGCCTCTTGCTATTACCGTCACCTTCACTCCTGTCTTTTGCAGTCTTCGGGAAAGATAGAAATTCGTGGTGTCGCCTTCCATAGTTGACGACAAGGCGAGTATCACTTCTTTTACCTCACCTTCTTCCACTCTGCTTACTAACGAGTCGATATTGAGGTCTGACGGTCCTACGCCATCCATTGGCGATATTATTCCGCCTAAAACATGATACAGTCCTGCATATTGCTGTGTGTTTTCTATCGCCATCACGTCCTGAACGTTTTCTACTACACACAAGATAGTGTTGTCTCGACGCTTATCCTGGCATATTGGACACACGTCGTCGTCGCTGATGTTATGACACACACTGCAATATTTCACGTCGTGTCTCAGGTTGTAGAGGGCATTACACAGCGTGTCAACAGTTGCAGTCTCCTGACGTAACAAATGCAGTGAAAGACGCAATGCCGTCTTGCGCCCTATACCTGGGAGTCGCGATATCTCGTTCACTGCCTTTTCCAATAGTTGTGAAGGGTACTTGTCCATTAACTTTTGATTATATTACACATGATTATCCCTTATTAAGGTATCAAGCGAACTCGCTCAGTTCAAGCCATCTCATCTCTTTCTCTTCGAGTTCTTCCTTGAGCATTGGCAATCGTCGGCTTTTCTCTGTCAGTTCATCCACTGATAGTGTTCCGCTGCACAGTTGTTCCTCGAGTGTCTTCCGCTCTGCCTCGAGCGAGGCTATTTCTTTCTCAAGCTGTTCAAACTCCCTTTTCTCTTTGAACGACAGTTTCCTACGAGTATCGTTACGGTACGAAGCTGCTGTTTTCTTCTCTTTGGATTCATTGTCTTTAGCCTTCTCCGTCTCCTTCGACTGCAATGCTGACCACTCCCTGTACTGGCTGTAGTTTCCTGGGAAGTCGTTGATCACTCCGTCGCCCTTGAACACGAGTAGATGATCTACCACACGGTCCATAAAGAAACGGTCGTGGCTCACCACTATCACACATCCCGGGAAGTCCTGCAAATACTCCTCAAGTATGCTTAGTGTGGTGATGTCAAGGTCGTTGGTGGGTTCGTCAAGTACGAGGAAGTTGGGATTTCGCATCAACACGGTACAGAGATAAAGTTTTCGTTTCTCTCCTCCGCTGAGTTTGCTTACATAATTATACTGCTGTTCTGGAGTGAAGAGGAAATGCTGTAGAAGTTGCGATGCGGAAAGATGCTTGCCATTGCCGAGATCCACATAGTCGGCAATGTCTGTAATCACATCAATCACCTTTTGTGTATCGTTAAACTTCAGTCCTTCCTGCGAGAAATAGCCAAAACGCACTGTCTCTCCCACTACTATTTTTCCGTTGTCGGGGTGCAGTTCTCCGAGCAGCATCTTCACGAAAGTTGACTTTCCCGTACCGTTATTGCCAACTATGCCCATCTTCTCGAAACGGTTGAAGTTATAGTAGAAGTCGCGCATTATCACCTTCTTGTCGTCGAAGACTTTTGTGATATACTGACATTCAAAAATCTTACTACCAATATACACGTTCGACGACTTCAGTCTCATCTGCCTCTCTTCCATCCTTTGCTTTGCCACCTTTTCCAGTTCGTAGAACGCTTCCTCGCGATAGCGTGCCTTATGTCCTCGTGCCTGTGGCTGTCGCCTCATCCATTCAAGCTCAGTACGATAGAGGTTATTGGCTCTTGCTATCTCTGCACGTCGTGCGTCGATACGCTCCTGGCGTTTCTCCAGATAATATGAGAAATTGCCTCGATAGGTGTATGTCTGACGGTCGTCGAGTTCAATGATCACCGAGCATACCCTATCGAGAAAGAAACGGTCGTGGGTTACCATGAGGAGCGTCTTTCGTCCTCTGGACAAGAAGTCCTCGAGCCATTCAATCATCTCGAGGTCGAGATGGTTGGTGGGTTCGTCGAGAATGAGTATGTCGGGCTCGTTTATCAAGGCATTGGCAAGTGCCACACGCTTCTGTTGTCCACCACTGAGTTGTCCCATGGGTTGCAAGAGGTCATTGATCTTCAGCTGTGTTAGCACCTGTTTTGCCTTCAGCACCTTTTCCTCTTCTCCTTTGTGGTTGAAACAAGCGTCAAGCACCGACTCTTCCGGATCGAAGCGAGGTGACTGTTCGAGAAATCCCACTTTTACATCGCGACGAAATACCACGCTACCTCTGTCTGCTCCTTCATGTCCTGCGATGATGGAGAGAAGCGTTGACTTGCCGGTTCCGTTCTTGGCTATCAGTCCCACCTTCTGTCCTTGAGCCACGCTGAAACAGATATTCTCAAACAGCACCAGCGAACCAAACGACTTTGTGAGGTTTCTGACCTCTAACATTGGAGTCTCTGTACCCATCTATTCCTTGTCAGCCTCCTTGAGCTGTTTGTTTATTGAATCGATATAATCGAGCAGTTCATCGCGTCCGTCGCGTTTCTCACTCGACGTAATAAACATTGGCGGCATCTCTTCCCATGTCTCTGACAGCTTCCGCTTATACGCGGCCACATTCGACTGTACCCGGGTCACGGGCAACTTGTCTGCCTTCGTAAACACTATAGTGAACGGTATGCTACTTTGACCCAGCCAGTTGATAAATTCTATATCAATGTTTTGTGGTTCGAGTCTCACGTCCACCAACACAAACACATTCACCAACTGCTGTCGTTGCAATATATATCCACGAATCATTTGGTCGAGTTTGGCTATCTCTGTCTTGGAGCGTTTGGCGTAACCATAACCAGGTAGATCGACGAGATACCACTCTTTGTTGATGATAAAGTGGTTGATGAGCAGTGTCTTTCCGGGTGTAGCCGAGGTCTTTGCCAACTTCTTGTTTCGGCATAGCATGTTGATGAGGCTCGACTTGCCCACATTAGACCTTCCTATAAAAGCATACTCAGGCTTATTGTCATCGGGACACATGGTGAACGTTGGTGCCGAGATGACAAATTCTGCAGTTTTTATTTCCATAAGCTTAAAGTCCCAGGTCGTCTATTTCCTTCATTTCGTCTTCGTCAAACCATTTGGTCAGTCTTTCCTTAGCCCTGTCTTTTATCTCAGGTTCAACGTTTACCCACACCTTGCGAAGTACATAGATCAGTACTCCTACGTCGTCGGTCAGTCCTACAATAGGAATAGCATCTGGAATGGCGTCGAGTGGACTTATCAAATATCCAAGAGCGCCTATGATGAGAGCCTTGTCTGCCTTCGACACCTTTTCACTTTGCAGCGTGTAGTAAAGAATCAACGCTGCATAAACCAGTTTTGCACCTGCCCTTTTGGCAATTTTCGAAATCTTGTCAACGAAGTCACTTGCTGAAAACTTGTTGGCATAACTCATAAAATCAGGTAATTCCATATTTCTTCAATTTATTAAATTATATACTTAAGTGATTTATTTGTTCAACTTCTTATCCGTATTACTCTTATCCCGGTAAACGTCTTCCGCCCTTTCATATATTCAGCCAACGTCCTACTGTCTTCCACTACCTTCTTATATATCATAGAGGCATTGAGCAGGTATAGGCCGTCGCGTTTCCATACCGCTATACCCACATGGGCTATGTCGAGTCCCTTTTTATTGGTGGTAATGGCGATGATATCCCCATCGGCAACAGCCTTTCTCAGAGCTGGCGTGTCGTAGAGCTGTGTCTTGGGTATGTATCTGCGTTCCATGCCCTCCATTCTCTGTTCCTGTCGTCTTATCTCCTCTATCATTTCAGGGTGTCGTCTGAGCATATCATATTTCTCGGGATTGTCGCTCATGAATCCGAGGCGTATCTTCTGCACGTGGGTGAATGGTGTTTGACTGCTTTGTCTTTCTTCCACCATTCCTCGTCTTGTGTTGTCTTCAATCCACTCTGAGAAATAATGAAGGCGACTCGCATATCCTGCCATCACTCCATCGCGGTAGCGCAAGGCCAAGAGCATCTTCTTGTAGTCGCCATATCGGCATTTTCCTCGTGAAGCGCACAAGGTGAGTGCGGTGGCATTTTCCACAAGTGTGGTACAGTCGAGCTGTCGTGTATTCACGACGAGACACTCTGGGTCAGCCACTTCAAGTGTGTGTGCCACATAAGGTCTGCCTATTAGCTTCCGGGCAAAAAACAGTGTCTTGTTCTCGCCTTTTGCCAAAGACTTTGCTTGTTTCAGAACTTTTTCCACGAAGATGCTGTCAGCGTCGGTATCTATCACGCTGAATGCCTTGGCGTGTCCTGCACATGAAAGTCCCGCGAAGAGACATATTATCTTTAATATAATTCTCATTTCTTTCTATACCCTTTTTTCAAGCCGAAGTTCAATCCTAAGAACACGTTAAGACTGCCGAAGATATTATTTGTCTGGAATCTCGACTTGTGATAGTTATAACTATGAAGTATCACGTTGCCTCCAGTGTACCATCTCATGTTATTGTATATGAATCCCACACGCATTATCCCGTCGATATCGAAGTTCTTGAACGTGAAGTTATTGGTTTCGTCTGGTCCAACATCTCCTATCGACTTCTTGTATGCTAAGGCGGCCGAGAGACTCGAGCTAAGCAGGCAGTTTTTGGCAAACACCCAGTTATACGCATATCCTGCTGAGATATTCAGGTCGTAGAACTTCACGCTGTTGAACATCAAACTGCTGTCTATCTTCACCTGTTGGTTCTGGCAGGCTGTCTCCACCACCTTTTGTAGTTTATCATGGTCCAGATCAAGACTCTGTCGTGTATATCCCACTCCCGCCATCCATGATCCGCAACTCACCTTCTGTATCGTGCTTTGTGAGAAAGCTGCCGGATAAGAGAAACGGTTATGATTGAATATATAATAGAGATTCAGTCCGGTGATACCTGCGTTCAATCCGCCGAAATCCACGTTCTTCAACCTACTCACATCCACGTTTTCTCCAAAATCTGCCTTTCTGATCTTATAGTCGTTGCCAGTTCGGCGATAAAAGAGATCGACGCCTATCTGCGAACTGTACAGACTGAGCGCGAACTCCTTCTTGAGCTTATTGTCCTTAACGCCAATATTCTTCAGTTCGAATGTGTATCCTAAGAAGAGCCAGCGCCATCCGAAATAGGGTCCGAGTCGAAGAGCCCTGTCAGGCGAAAGCATCACGCTCTGTCCGTTGCTGCTCCTCAGCCAATAGAGGTCCACGTTATATGTCGTCTGTAGCATAAACGCGTAGTTATAATGCTGGGGTTCAATATATGCAGTATCGATGGCGCCGAAAACTCTGACGGTACGCTTTATTGTGCCAAAGGCATTCTCCTTTTCTTCATCGGCTACAGCATTCACAGCGACCACAGCCATGAATAAGACTGTCATCACCATCCTCTTTACTGCAATGTATATCTCCTTTATCATTGTTTCAATGGCTTTCTATCAGAACTTTCCGAGAATACGATCCATAACCCAGTTAACTGGTGTAGCAGAGATACTTGTACACGAGCAAACGCCAAGGCCCTGAAGATGTTCTATCACACTCTTTATCAGAGGATACTGAACATAAGGAGGATTGGGTACAACAAGGCTTTGCTTCCCTTCGAGAGTATGAAGACATATCGGGTCGTAGTTGAACACCGAGAAGCTCAACTGTCCTTTGTCGCCTATCACCTCTATGCGGTCTTCCTTGGCCGACTCATGCGCCACGAAACACCACGAGCCACTCCCGGGCAGTCCACTCTCAAATCTGAAGCATGCGCTTACAGAGTCTTCCACATTATATAATCCCGCGCGATTAGCGCATATCCCGTCAGCATCCACTATCACTCCAAACATATCCTGCAGCAGGTCGAGCTGGTGCGGGGCGAGGTCGTAGAAATATCCGCCTCCGGCAATGTCAGGCTGCAGTCTCCAGGGAAGATTCTCTGGATGTGAATAGTCCAGATCGCGCGGAGGAACGGCAAAACGTATCTGCACATTCATCACGTTGCCAATAGTCCCATCGGTGATAATCTGTTTCACCTTCTGGAAATACGGCAAATATCGGCGATAGTATGCCACGAAACAAGGCACACGGGTCTCCTCGCTCACCCTGTTGATACGTGAGCAGTCCTCGTAGTTCGCTGCCAGTGGTTTCTCCACATACACTGGTTTGCCCGCCTTCATAGCCATGATAGCAAAGGTGGCATGACTCGACGGAGGCGTCGCAATATATATGGCATTGATGTCCGGGTCGTCGATTATCTCCTGTGCGTCGGTGTACCACTTCCCGATACCGTGTTTTTCGGCATATCGGCGTGCGTTTTTCTCGCTTCGGCTCATCACTGCCTCTACCGTGGAACCGGGTACTTCACTAAACGCCGGACCGCTCTTTTTTTCTGTCACTTCACCACATCCGATGAAGCCCCATTTCAATATTTTCATAATAAGTATTAATATTGTTGGCAAAGATAACAAAAAATTATTATCTTTGCAACTCCGAAAGAAAATAAATGCATAAAAAAATGGAAAAAACCAGTAAAGATGCCCTTTTTAGGGTCCGCAGCTCGCGTTCTTGCGTCAGAAAAGGCTGCCAACTGTACTTATCTAACTTCCGTCGCATAGTCAAGGCTTCATGGCTTCCTGCGACGCTGTTTGCCGTTTGCGTTAGCATTCTTGGCACTATTGCCGTGATACAATATCCTCGGCTTAACCTCACTGCCCTCGTCAATCCAGACAGCATGCCTCTCTTGTTCGACAACTATATGGTTGTGTTCGCTGTCTCCCTGCTCGCCTTCATCGTAGGAGGACTGATGGAGTCTGCCACTTACTCTTGCATGTTCCGCCTCTTAGCCGAACATAAAGATACAGGAGTCATACCGATACCTAAACGACTCATAGAGTTCTCGCGACAATGGGCATGGCGTACCATAAAGGCATTCCTTGGCACTCTCTTACTCGCGGATATAATGGCTATCATCGTGACCGCTATCGTCTATGGCATCACTGTAGGCATCAACAAAATGGGAGGCGAGACTCTAATCTCATCTTATGCCTCCAACATGGCGGCATTCTTCATAACACTCGTATTCGCCGCTCCACTATTCCATGTCGTTATGAAATATATCCTTACACCAAATGCGAAGTTCTGGCCTTCGGCATGGAGCAGTTATCGTGATGGATTCCGCCATCTTGGAATAATCATCACATCGTTAATAATGGCCACATTGGTCATTTCTCTCGTGTCGGCCGTCATCTGCTTGCCAGCTATCGTTGTGGCAATAGCCAACTTCCAAGCCAACCTCGGACTGCTCTTTGGCGACCCTCTCGGCATGCCTTCCTATATAGTTCCCCTTACGGCCATTGCCATGGCTTTTGCCGGCTTTGTAGAAGTGATGACGAGAAGTGTTGTCTTCTTCATCACGTATTATATCTACGGTTCTATCGAGACACAGGAAAACGAAAAGAATAAATTTAATAAAGAAATACAAAATATCTGATAATGAAACGTTTATTATTTATCGACCGCGACGGTACTCTTATCGAGGAACCCGCCGACGAACAGATCGACTCCTTCGACAAACTAAAGTTCACCAAGGGCATGTTCCGCAACTTGGGATTCATACGTGCTAAACTCGACTTCGAATTTGTCATGGTGTCAAATCAAGATGGACTTGGCACTGACTCTTTTCCAGAAGACACCTTCTGGCCTGTACATAACTTTATACTACAGACTCTCGAAGGAGAGGGCATTACGTTCGACGAGATACTCATAGACCGCCACTTCCCCGAGGACAATGCTCCCACGAGGAAGCCAAACACCGGACTTGTCACAAAATATCTCAACAATCCCGAATACGATATCGCTAATAGCTTTGTCATCGGCGACCGGGAGACCGACCGTCAGTTTGCGGAAAACATTGGATGCAAAGCGCTCATTCTCGGGAAAGACGGCATGGACTGGGACAAGATTACCGAACTGCTCTTTGCAGGAGAACGCAGGGCTGAAGTGACACGCACCACAAAAGAGACCGATATCCACGTGGCTGCAAATCTTGACGGCACGGGACGTTGCGACATCTCTACCGGTCTTGGTTTCTTTGATCACATGCTCGAGCAGATTGGCAAGCATGGCATGATCGATCTTACAATCAACACCAAAGGCGACCTACATGTGGATGAACACCACACCATCGAAGACACGGCCCTCGCTCTCGGCGAGTGTTTATTAAAGGCTTTGGGCGACAAACGAGGCATTGAGCGTTATGGCTACTGCTTGCCCATGGACGACTGTCTCTGTTCGGTGGCACTCGACTTTGGAGGACGGCCATGGTTGGTATGGGATGCCGATTTCCGTCGCGAACGCATCGGCGAGATGCCCACCGAGATGTTCCTCCATTTCTTCAAGAGTCTTAGCGATGCTGCTCGCATGAACCTCAATATCAAGGCAGAAGGACAAAACGAGCATCACAAGATAGAAGGCATCTTCAAGGCACTGGCAAGGAGCCTGAAAATGGCAGTACGTCGCGACATCTATCACTACGAACTGCCGAGCACAAAGGGCACGCTATAGACACATCGGCAAAGGCCTACCCTCTTCTCCTGAATTCCGAACAGACGATGCTCGTGGCGATGGCCACGTTAAGACTCTCGGCTCGTTTATCGGGATTAAAATCGGGAATCAACAGCCTATGGGTGACGAGACGGCGGACGGCTTCTGTGAGGCCGTTGCCCTCGTTGCCCATTACTATTATGCCTGCAGCAGACAAGCGAGTTTCATAGATGTCTTGTCCGTCAAGAAGCGTACCATAAATCTTCACGTCTTTTGGCTGAGAGACGAGATATGATTCAAGGTTGACATAATGTACACTGACACTTGCAAGACTTCCCATCGTGGCCTGAACCACCTTCGGGTTATAGGCGTCGGCGGTCTCCTGACTGCATATCACATGTCTAATGCCAAACCAGTCGGCTATCCTTATTATCGTACCGAGGTTGCCAGGGTCTTGCACTCCATCGAGGGCAACGACCAGTTCCTTCAGGGGGTCGATAGCTGTCATACCGTTTTCTTCAGGTATCTTGAACAAGGCCACCACCTGCTGCGGATGCATGAGGAAGCTAACACGCCTTAGCTCGTCGTCGCTCACAGGCACCACACCCCATGCGTCATCGGTCCATCGCGTTGCATCACCCATTTTTTGAATCTCACCGCCATGGCCGTCACGCCACTCATCGGTAGCAATGAGGGCATGGAGACCGAAGCGTCCTAACATGTCGCCCACCACCTTTGGACCTTCAGCCACAAAGAGCGAGGTGCGCTTCCTGTTTTTCTTCATTTCCAGCGCCCTAACCTCCTTTATCATGTTCTTACTTATCATAAATCGTATATTTTTTGCAAAAAGTTCATAAAAACAGCAGCAAAGTTACAAATAATGTTTTAACTTTGCAACAATTTTGTGAAATAATGCATTTGAAAAAGTATTTTTATATCATATCTTGTGCCTTCATGGTGGCTTCATGCTCTTCCACGAAGTATGTCGATGACGGTTCATTTCTGCTCAATAAAGTGGAAATGAAGACTGACGGTACCTATCCCGACATCAACACCTCACAACTGAAAGGGTATGTCAGACAGAAAAGCAACTCACAATGGTTCTCTGCTGTGAAGATTCCTCTGCACACCTACTCGCTCTCAGGACGTGACACGTCAAAATGGATCAACCGCACGCTGAAGTCCATGGGCGAGGCTCCGGTGATATTTGACTCTACTGCCACAGCCCGTACGTGCGAAGACCTAAGGTTGGCTCTATGCAACAAAGGTTACTTAATGGCATACGTTGACGCCACTACTAAGACAAAGGGAAAGAAAAAGGTTAATGTCACCTATACGCTTCATCCAGGACTTCCATACCATATAAGGCTGATAAGACGAGACATACGCGACACTGCCATAGCTCACATCATCGGCGACGACACCCACAGCCTGCTTAGCGAGGGTATGCAGTTTGATGCAAACAAGCTCGACGAAGAGCGCAAGCGAATTGTCAACGCGCTGACCGACAATGGCTACTACCGTTTCCATAAAGATTATATCACCTTCCAGGCGGAAAATATTGCCGACAGCCGAGACATCGACGTAGCCATGGTACTACACCAGTATGTGCTCAACCACGACTCCATTGCCGACCACCCCCGATATGACATCGGCAAGGTGACATACACAAGCGGCAATCCCGACGACTCGCAGCTCCATCTTCGTCCTTCAGTCATGCGTGCCAACACGCTGATCCGTCAAGGACAGCCCTACTCTGCTTCCGACCTCCGAAACACATACAACCGATTCGGACGACTGCAGGCCGTGAAATACACTAATATCAACTTTCACGACAACGACAGCTTACACACTCTCGACTGTAATATACAGCTCACACCAAACAAACCCAATTCCATCAGCTTCGAACCTGAAGGCACCAATACCGCTGGCGACCTCGGTGCAGCTATGGCGCTTACATATCAGAACCGCAACCTCTTCCGTGGATCTGAGGTACTGAGCATTCAGCTGAGAGGGGCATACGAGGCCATCACCGGACTTGAGGGCTACAGCAATCAGGACTTCATAGAATACAGCGTTGAGGCAAGTCTTTCATTCCCACGAATCATTGCCCCCTTCGGACTCCATAAGTTCACCTCCTTAAGCAACACACAGTCAGAAGTGTCAGTGATGTACGACATGCAGAACCGCCCAGAATACCACCGGCGAGTGCTATCCATGGCATGGAAATACAAATGGGCAAATGCCGGTCATCACGACAGATACCAATTAGATATTCTCGACATCAACTATCTCTTTATGCCATGGATATCTGACACGTTCCGCAAGGACTATCTCGAGGACGACAACAACAAAAACGCCATCCTACGGTATAACTACGAGAACCTCCTTATCATGAAGTTCGGATTCGGCTATTCTTACAATAATGGTATCTACGCCATAAAGGCCAACGTGGAGACATCGGGCAACTTACTCGGCCTGTGCTCCGGCATATTCAACTTCTCGAAAAACAACAACGGACAGTATAAGGTGTTTGACATCGCATACGCACAGTATGCCAAGGCCGACATCGACCTCACACGCAACATCCTCTTCGACGACAACCATCAGCTTGTCATGCACTTAGGATTCGGTATCGCCTATCCTTACGGCAACAGCACTATCCTTCCGTTTGAGAAACGATACTTCTCAGGTGGAGCCAACAGCGTGAGAGGATGGTCGGTGAGAGAGTTAGGACCGGGAAAGTTTAAGGGACATAACGGACAGATCGACTTCATCAACCAGACCGGAGACATGAAACTCGACATCAACTTCGAATACCGGGCTCCGCTGTTCTGGAAACTCACGGGAGCGCTATTTGTCGACGCTGGCAATATCTGGACTCTTCGCAACTACGACGATCAGCCAGGAGGACAGTTCAAGTTTGACGAGTTCTGGAAACAGATCGCCGTGGGCTACGGACTCGGCTTCCGACTCAATTTCGACTACTTCATCCTGCGCTTCGACATGGGCATGAAAGCAGTCAATCCCGCCTACGAGGCCGACGGAGGGAAACACTACCCAATCACAAGTCCGAACTTCAGTCGCGACTTCACCTTCCACTTCGCAGTGGGCCTTCCATTCTGACCTTCCATCGTCCGTCAGCCTGCCTTTGCAGACCCACTGCAAAGGTTGCCTCCTCTTCCAAGTGTCCGCCACCCGCAAGCGAGTCGGTCACATGGAAGTGGCTCACCTTTATGCCTACTGTGGCTCCGTCGCCCGATATTATCGGATTATCCACGTCCACCTCAGCGCCCTGACCGTCATTGCGAAGAGTTACCATGTCATCTTCCGTTAGGTTCGACGCCTCGAAATTGAGCCATTTCCTGCTGTCGTCTGTCAACAACTTTGACGCCTTATCGAAGTCGTAGTTAAAATACGCTTCAGCAAAATCCCTTGCCACAGTCATCACCTCACGCTCTTCTTTTGTTTCACTGCCACAAGCCGTCAACAGCAATGTAGCAAGCGTAAAAATGATATAAAAAACACGTTTTTGCATAGAAAATCACTATTAATTATTAAAAAACGGCGCAAAGATAACAAAATCATTTGGCAGTAACGCAATTTTTTCTTACTTTTGCACAAAATAATAACAAATAATGCTGAAATTCATTTCTTTTGCGAGTGGAAGCAGCGGAAACTGCTATCTACTCTATACAGACAATGATGGATTGCTCATCGACGCAGGTGTCGGCATAAGGTCGCTGAAAAAGGCGATGCGCGACTACCATATCCACATGCAGCAGGTGAAGCACGTCATCATCACTCACGACCACGCTGACCATGTCAAGTCGGTCGGAAGCCTAAGCAGGGAACTCGACGTGCCGGTATATACCACACGCGAGGTCCACGACGGCATATTCAAGAACTATTGTGTGACCAAAAAGATTGAAGCGCGCAACGCTCACTGCATCGAAAAAGGCAAGACCATCAACATCGGGGAATTCAAAATCACCCCCTTCAACGTACCACACGACAGCACCGACTGTGTGGGATACTTAGTGGAATGTCAAGGCGTGGCTTTCTGCATCGTCACCGATGTGGGCGTTGTCACCGACGAGATAAAGCCATTTATCAACAAGGCCAACTATCTCGTCATCGAGGCCAACCACGATGAGGAGATGCTCAAAAACGGACCTTATCCGGACTATCTCAAAAGCCGCATCCTCGGAACCCGTGGACACCTCAGCAACCGACAGTGCGGAGAATCCCTTGTGGAGAACGCCACACCTGGCCTGAGACACGTGTGGCTGTGCCATCTTAGTGAAGAAAACAACCATCCCGAACTGGCAAGGAAAACCGTAGAGGCCATTCTTCGCAACAGCGGTATCGTGGCAGGAAAAGACTTCATGCTCGAGATACTGAAAAGAAAGACGCCGACAGGGATTTTTGAACTTAAGTAAATGGATATAGACAAAGTACTCCAAAAGCTCCATATCGAAGAGCTCAACGACATGCAGAAAAAAGCATGCGTCACCATACTCGGCTCTACAGACGACGTGGTGATACTCTCGCCAACAGGCTCGGGAAAAACCCTCGCCTATCTCCTACCCACAGCTCATCTCGTCGATGAAACGACAGACAGGACACAGGTGCTCGTCGTCGTGCCTGGACGCGAACTCGCCCTCCAGTCGGCAAACGTGCTAAAATCCATGGGATGCGGAGTGAGGGCAGCCAGCTGCTATGGCGGACGACCGGCCATGGAGGAACACAAGACACTTAAGCAGGTCTTGCCACACGTCGTCTTCGGCACACCAGGACGTCTCATCGACCATCTGCAGAAAGGCAATATCTCGCCCTACTCCGTCAGGATGCTCGTCATCGACGAGTTTGACAAATGTCTTGAGATGGGATTCCACGACGAGATGGCACGTCTCGTCAAACTCCTACCTGGTCTCGACCGACGGGTACTGCTCTCTGCCACCGATGCGGAAGAGATACCTCATTTCATCAGCCTCGAACATGCCCGCCACATCGACTTCCTCGACACCTCAGCACAAGTGCCCGAACGCGTCACCATATATGAGGTGAGAAGCGAGATGAAGGACAAACTTGCCGAGCTATCCCGCCTGTTACGCTCCTTCGGTGAAGCCAGCAGCATCGTCTTCCTCAACTATCGAGATGGAGTGGAACGAACAGCAGACTTTTTGCTGCGCGAGGGCTTTGCCGTAAGCCTGTTCCACGGAGGTCTCGAACAGAAACAGCGCGAGGATGCCATCTACAAGTTTAGTAATGGATCCTCAAACATCCTCGTCAGCACCGACCTTGCTTCTCGAGGACTCGATATTCCCGACATCGACAATATCATCCACTATCATCTTCCCCTCAGCGAAGACGGATACATTCACCGCGTAGGACGCACCGCACGATGGGAAGCCCGCGGACGCACGTTTTTTGTCCTCGGCCCCGATGAACACATGCCCGAATATGTCGAAGGCGATATCACCCCCTACGTCATCCCCGACCATCTGCCATCACCTGCGCCACCACGCATGGCTACTATATATATAGGTAAGGGAAAGAAAGACAAGATAAGCCGTGGCGACATACTCGGATTCCTCTGCAAGAAAGGACACCTCAAGGGCGACGAGATAGGACGCATCGACGTCAACGACCGTTTCGCATATGCGGCCATAGCCCGACATAAGCTCAAAGAGGTATTGCAAAATGTACGTGGAGAAAAGATAAAAGGCCTAAAAACAGTAGTAGAAGCTGTCAAATAGCAAGAAAAATACGTTTTTCGGTAAATTTCTGCTAAAATATTTGGCAGTTTCGTAAACTTAATGTACCTTTGCCGCCGTTTATAAAAACAATAAGATAACAAGAACACTATAATCAATTATTTAATAGACAATCAAAATGAAGAAGTACAACTTTAATGCAGGTCCCTCAATGTTACCTCGCGAGGTCATTGAAAACACCGCCAAGCAGTGTCTGGACTTTCAAGGATCAGGTCTTTCACTGATGGAAATCAGCCACCGTGCAAAGAATTTCCAACCAGTAGTAGATGAGACAGTAGCTCTCATGAAGGAATTGCTTCAGATTCCAGAAGGCTACTCTGTAATATTCCTCGGTGGAGGTGCCTCGCTTGAATTCTGTATGATTCCATACAACTTCCTTATTAAAAAGGCTGCTTACCTCAACACCGGAGTATGGGCAAAGAAGGCCATCAAGGAGGCAAAGCTTTTCGGCGAAGTTGTCGAGGTGGCTTCGTCTGCCGACGCCAACTACACCTTCATTCCAAAGGGCTGGTCATGCCCCGACGATGTTGACTACCTGCATATAACCACCAACAATACTATCTACGGTACCGAGATACGCAAAGAGCTCGACGTCAACGTACCAATGATTGCCGACATGTCATCTGACATCATGAGTCGTCCGGTTGACGTCAGCAAATATCAGTGCATCTATGGCGGTGCCCAGAAGAACCTCTCCATGGCTGGTGTCACTTTCGTCATCGTAAAGGACGACGCTCTCGGCAAGGCTCCACGCGAAATACCAACCATGCTCGACTATCGCACACACGTAGATAAGGGTTCAATGTTCAACACTCCTCCTGTTGTGCCAATCTACTGTATGCTAGAAAACCTCCGCTGGATTAAGGCTAACGGTGGTGTCGAGGCAATGGACAAGCTCGCACGCCAGCGCGCTGAGATTGTCTATGGCGAGATCGACCGCAACAAGCTCTTCCGTGGTACTGTGGCTGAGGAAGACCGTTCGCTGATGAACATCTGCTTCGTGATGAACGATGAGTATAAGGAACTCGAGAAAGACTTCTTCGACTTCGCTACAGAGCGCGGTATGGTCGGCATTAAGGGTCACCGTAGCGTAGGCGGTTTCCGCGCCAGCTGCTACAACGCACAGACCATCGAAGGTGTCAACGCTCTCGTGGCATGCATGAAAGAATTTGAAGCCAAAAATTAATATAATTAGGAATTAGGGATGAAATGACTGTTTGCGGTCAATTTCTCATTCCTAATTCCTTTTTTCTAATATAAATATATAGTATGAAAGTATTAGTAGCAACAGAAAAGCCTTTTGCAGCAGCAGCGGTAGAAGGCATAAAGAAAGAGATAGAAGGAGCAGGCAACCAGCTCGTCCTGCTTGAGAAATATACCGAGAAGCAACAGCTCCTCGATGCAGTGAAGGATGTAGATGCCATGATCATCCGTTCCGATAAGGTTGACGCTGAGGTTCTTGATGCAGCCAAGCAACTCAAGATTGTGGTTCGCGCTGGTGCCGGATACGACAATATCGACCTCGCTGCTGCCACAGCACACGATGTAGTGGCAGAAAACACTCCCGGACAGAACTCTAACGCCGTAGCTGAACTGGTCTTTGGCATGCTCGTCTTTGCCGTACGTAACTTCTTCAACGGCAAAGCTGGCTCAGAGCTCATGGGCAAGAAACTCGGAATCCTCGCCTTTGGTAATGTAGGTCGCAACGTGGCACGCATAGCTGCAGGCTTTGGCATGGAAGTATATGCTTACGACGCATTCTGTCCAAAGGAAGTCATCGAGGCTGCAGGAGTAAAAGCCGTTGACAACCAGGACGCTCTCTTCGAGACCTGCGACGTGGTTTCACTGCATATCCCTGCCACACCAGAAACAAAGCAGAGCATCAACGCAGCTCTTGTAGGCAAGATGAAGAAAGGTGGCGTGCTTGTAAACACCGCACGTAAGGAAGTGATCAATGAGCCAGAACTCATCCAGCTTATGACAGAGCGCACTGACCTGAAATACGTCACCGACATCAAGCCCGACGCCGACGAGGAGTTCGCTAAGTTTGAGGGACGCTATTTCAGCACACCGAAAAAAATGGGCGCACAGACAGCCGAAGCCAACATCAATGCCGGCATTGCAGCTGCCTGCCAAATCAACGCCTTCTTCAAGGACGGTTGCACAAAATTCAAGGTGAACTAATTTATGGCAATAATTAAACCATTCAAGGGTATTCGTCCTCCAAAACAGTACGTGGAGGAAGTGGAGTCACGCCCATACGACGTCCTCGACTCCGAGGAGGCAAGGGCGGAGGCAGGCGACAACGAGAAGAGTCTCTACCACATCATTAAGCCTGAGATTGATTTTCCTGTAGGAACAAGTGAGTACGACCAGCGCGTCTATGAGAAGGCTGCGGAGAATTTCCAGAAGTTCCAAGACAAGGGATGGCTGGTACAAGACTCCAAGGAACAGTACTACATCTACGCTCAGACCATGAACGGGAAGACACAGTACGGACTCGTCGTTGGAGCATTTGTCGATGACTATATGAACGGCACTATCAAGAAGCACGAGCTCACCCGTCGCGACAAGGAAGAAGACCGAATGAAACATGTCCGCGTGAACAACGCAAACATCGAACCTGTCTTCTTCGCCTATCCCGACAACGACGTCCTCGACACCCTCATCCGCCGTTATGCCGCCACCGAACCAGAATACAGCTTCATAGCACCGGTTGACGGCTTCGAACATCAGTTCTGGGTAGTCTCTGACGATGCTGACATTGCCACGATCACCGCAGAGTTCGCAAAGATGCCAGCCCTCTATATCGCCGACGGTCATCACCGTTCGGCAGCAGCAGCTCTCGTGGGTGCAGAGAAGGCAAAACTCAACCCCAATCATCGTGGCGACGAGGAGTACAACTACTTCATGGCAGTCTGCTTCCAGGCCTCACAGCTTACCATCCTCGACTACAACCGTGTGGTGAAAGACCTTAACGGGCTCTCCTCTGAAGAGTTCCTCGACAAGCTCTCAGCCAACTTCTGTGTAGAAGACAAAGGTACCGACATCTTCAAACCCGCCGAGCTACACGAGTTCTCACTCTATCTCGACGGCCATTGGTACAGCCTCAAGGCAAAGCAAGGTACATACGACAATAACGACCCCATTGGAGTACTTGACGTTGACATCTCCAGCCGTCTCATCCTCGACGAGATACTCGACATAAAAGATCTCCGTTCCAGCCAGCGCATAGATTTCGTTGGCGGTCTTCGCGGACTTGCCGAGTTGAAACGTCGCGTTGACAGTGGCGAGATGCGTGCCGCCCTGGCTCTCTACCCAGTGTCCATGCAACAGATCATGGATATTGCAGATAGTGGCAAGATCATGCCACCGAAGGCCACATGGTTTGAGCCTAAGCTACGCTCAGGACTGGTAATTCATAAATTGAGTTAAGCATTGGATTCGTATAAGACAATATCCGAAAAGAAAACAGGCGAGGGCTACATCACTGAAAAGCGAAGTAAGTTCCTCGCCTTTGCCCATCATGTAGATACCACCGACGACGTGAAGGATCTCGTGGCCATGTACCGCAAGAAATACTACGACGCACGTCATGTATGCTGGGCATATATGTTAGGTCCAGAGAAGAAGGACTTCAGGGCCAACGACGACGGCGAACCAAGCAGCACAGCAGGCAAGCCCATCCTTGGACAGATCAACAGTCGTGAACTCACCAATATTCTCGTCGTCGTGATACGATATTTCGGCGGGGTTCTCCTTGGTACGAGCGGACTTATTGTGGCATATCGCGAGGCAGCGTCTGCTGCCATAGACGATGCCGTCATAGAAGAGCGTCTGGTGGAGGACATTATCACCTACACATTCACCTACCCCATGATGAACGACGTGATGCGCATCGTGAAAGACATGCAGCCGCGCATTGTCTCCCAAACCTTCGACAACACCTGTGAGATACGATTAGCCATTCGCAAGTCACAATCAGAGGCATTAAAAGCAAAATTATCTAAATTATCGTTCGAATAATTTGGCGGTTTGCAAATTTCTTTGTACCTTTGCAGCCGAAATAAAGGAGAGTTGGCAGAGTGAACGATCGCGCTGGACTCGAAATCCGGTATACCCTCTTCGGGTATCGGGGGTTTGAATCCCTCACTCTCCGCGAAAATAGCTTAATGGGAATCAGTCAGATTCCCATTTTTTGTATCTGATTATCAACTTGTTATAGTTGTAACACTTTGAGAATGAGAGATTTTGAGAATTAATGCATCTCTGAGTAGTAATCAAGATGAGTGAAGATAATGCATCATTAAGTAAAAATATATTATTATAGACTTGTTAGAGTTCATTTTTGGACGAAAAAGTTCAAATAAAACAGTTTTTCATGCTTGATTTTGCAAAAAGGGTCGTAAAATTGTTAATATACGACTTTTTAATTGTTTTTTTTGCTCATTTGCCAAAAAGTATGTTTCTTTGCGCAAAATTTTTAACCTCAATGAATATGACAATGAAGAAAGATGAAATGGAGCGACTCACATTGATGATTGCTGAGAAAACTGCCGAGATAGTGATAGAACGTCTAAATAGTACTCCAATTTCAAGGGAGGAGGATGACGATTATGTTACCAGTCAGGAGGCAG
The DNA here is from genome assembly GCF_002251245.1 of Prevotella sp. P5-92. Lineage (GTDB taxonomy): Bacteria > Bacteroidota > Bacteroidia > Bacteroidales > Bacteroidaceae > Prevotella. Next base: position 112,547 of record NZ_NPJG01000007.1, on the reverse strand, counting down.
CTCACATACTTGGTGTAACACCAAATTATTTACGGTCAATGAAAGATAAATTTCCACATAAAAAGGTGGGAAATAAAAATCAGGGACGTGTTTTTTTCAAAAAAAGCGGACTATTCGAAAATTATGTAAAATAATTATGAAAACTTCAGTTGATTCTCCTATCGTTGGTTTCGTTTGGAATCGATATAATGAGGCTTCTGACGAAAAAGATGCGGTCATTGAAATTCGCATCTATTATCGAAGGAAGACAAAATATCATAGCACTCGTATTCGGGTGTTCGAAAAGGAATGGAAACATGGTCGTGTGGTTAATCGTGTCGATTCTATGATTATCAACAAACAACTTGACCAGTACCTTGTTGATATTCGTGAGATCATTTACGAAATGTATAAGGATGGTTACATCGATATTGATGCCATTTTTCCGAGGTTGGAAGCGAAACGGAAACCAAACGTCTCTTTTCTTGATTTCTGCGAGGAAAGAATGAAGATACGAAAATACGGTAAGGCTAAAGACAGCCAAGAACGTTATAACCGTTTTTTCCGATTCCTTAAGGAATATGGGAAAATTAAGACATTCTATGACATGACGGATTCTAAAGTAATGGAACTTGATCGTTTTCTAAAGAAAAAAAATATGAAAGCGAAGAGCCGTTGGAACAACTACCATCGGTTCCTCAATTCGTTTATTTTGGATGCTCAAAAGGAGGGACTTATAAAGGTAAACCCATATGATCGTGTGAAGATAGAAAAAGGTGACGACTACGATGGAATAGAGAAATATCTTACTCCAGAGGAGTTTCAACAATTACGTGGAGCCACTATGCCCGATACACGTTTGGAGCGTGTGCGTGATATCTTTGTATTTCAGGTCTTTACGTGTTTGTCGTATCACGACCTGAAATCCTTCGACTCAAAAAAGATAAAAGAAGTAGATGATAATAAGGTCTATTTCGGGCGACGTGGAAAAACTAAAATAGAGTACACTATTCCTCTTCTATCACCGTCAATAGAAATACTGGAAAAGTATAATGGCAAGTTACCTCTAATCAGCAATGTTAAGTACAATGAATACCTGAAAGAGGTGGCAGCAGCGGCTGGAATAAACAAACCAATCACAACGCATTGGGCGCGTCATACAGGCGCAACATTGTTGCTTAATTCCGGTGTTAAAATAGAAATTGTATCGAAAATTTGCGGACATAGCAGCATAAAGATGACTGAGAAAATTTACGCAAAAATGCTTCCGAAAACAGTTCTTTCTGAAGTTACAAAAATCGAGGGGAGGTTAGTATGACAAACTTACAAATTAAAGAAAAGTGGAACGAAGTTCTGGACTTCGCTACGGAACACGCCACAAATAAAGGGCTGCATACGGGCATAAAGTGGCTGGAGGATTCGTTCAACGAGTATATAGAAATGTCCGAGAAAACACCGGGTTACGGCATCGGCGGACAGCCAGGCAGCCTGCATAACCGTGAAGTGCTGGCAGAGAGGATCGTCCTCGCTCTCGGCCCCTTTGTAGGCGGTCGTCATATCCTCGACGAAGAGCAATTGGGAAAACTGAAGGACTCGTTAAGAGACATTGTCAATAATGTGGAAAAGTGTAATCAGATAAAAATATAGTTATGGTAACAATTTTCAAACCTCCCTAAAAAAGAAAGCCCCAAGCGATAATGCCTGGGGTATGGGTTCGGAAACTTCTTTGATGTTTCGGGAAAACCGCGTTAACTTTCTCACACCGGGGCAAAGTTACGAATAATTTCCGAATCCAGCAAATTTTTCAGCAAAAAATTAACTTATTAATGGATAGAAATTATGAATATCGAAAAAATTATAGAGTTCGCAAACTCGAATTATAAGGCAAAAATAGTTGACGAAATTCCGATGGATGGTATTAATCCTCGAATACGAAAGTATATCGAACATACAGCAGGTGTTCTTAGAGCCCCAACCAATTTCGTATTCGGCGAGGTCGTGACTATATTGGGAGCTTTGCTTGGTAAAAAGGTAACAGTATCCGATGGGGCATACCGTAATCGTTGTAATTTATTTTCCGCAATAGTCGGTGTCGCCAGTGGAGCGAAAACTCCGACCATCAACTACTGTATGAAGCCTGTAAGTCGGATGGAGAAGCGTAATTATGACGATTTTGTTTGCAAATTTAAGGTCGCTAAGGCTAAGGAAGAAGATTTGCCGGAGTATGACAAACAAATGATTGTGAGCAATGAGACGATTGAGAACTTGTACAGAGTTTTATATAATGTTCGGAATTTTCCTGTCGGTACTCTTATGCATCAGGACGAATTGTTGAATTTCTTTGGCGGAAACGCGAAGAAGTATTCCGATGGAAATATCATTAGCGATTTCCTTACGTTATTTGACGCTTTATCGACTCTACGTGTCGGTCGTGTAAGGCTCGAACTGCCTTTAATTATCGACGAACCTTTTCTTACAATTCTTGGGGGAATCCAAAAGAAAAGGATTCCTGAATTATTTGCTGGTCAGGAACACAACGGCTTCTTCTCTCGTTGGTTGTTTTGGCTGCCCAATCAAGATTGTGCGCTCATCGATGATAGGGACACCAAACCAGACCAGGAATGGGAAGATTTGGTCGATCGTGCAACATCATCACAGTTGGAGAACATCCTACTTAGTTTCGAAGATGTGGGATTCGTGAGGCAACTGGACGACGAGTACCGTCGCCTTCGCGACATATTAGAAGAAGACGGAGAAGATGAACTGTCTGAGACCATTATGAAGCAGGGGTATGTAATTCGCCGCCTTGCCGCTATTTTCCATGCCCTAAATGCTCTTGCCGAAGGCTATGCTCCGAGAGAGCTTATCCGGAACGAGACGGTAGAATATTCCAGCAGGGTCGTAGAGCATCTCTTTCGCAATTCCTGCATTGCCCAAAGAATAATAGATGAACAGAGAAAGAAACCCATCTCGACGAGGGAAGCTATATTGGCTTTGGCTGCAAATTGTGAATGTAATGGTATTGGTTTAGACAAAATAAACCGTTCTTTACTGTCGTCAGCTTTGGGAGGCAAACCTACTCAACAATATATTTCTAAAGTTTTGGGTGAATTGAGGAAGAAATGAAAATGTAGCTCTGGGAGAATCCAATAAAGGGTTTTCCCAGAGAGAATATTCTCTATTTCTTACATATATATTAACTAAATGAATATTAATTATGTTAAATAAATTAACTAAAAAACACATTATAGGCGTAGTTGTAGGTTGTACCTTAATAAAGTCTCTAATATTCAAAGAGTTACAGAGATTTGAACTACAACTAAAAAAATCTTTACAAATTAATTTGGTTGTAGTCGAAATCTTCTGAAAGCCGCATAAACACTGGGGTTTCGGAGGTACAACCTACAACCACCCTTATATGTGTTTGCGTTAAATAGAAATTAACAATTATTTCTTTACAAAAATAGACAAGATGAATATCAAGGAAATAAAGGAAAAATACACGTGCCTTGACTACCTTGGGAATCGGGTGGTAAGGAAGACTGCTGAAGGCTATCTGTGTCGTGCCCCATGGAGGGAAGACAAGCATCCTTCTCTGACCGTTACACCAAATGGTAGAGGATGGAAAGACCATGTGACAGGTGAACATGGCAGCATAATCGATATGGTGATGCGATGTTTAGGTACAAATGATGTGCGAAGGGTGTTGGAGGAATTGGGAAACGCCAATCTCTCTCCTTTTGACCAGCAAAAAATATTCTGCGGGTCAAAGGAAAAGGGAAATGGCTTCGCATTTATTGAAGTGATGCCGCTTCAGTCAAAGGGCTTGTATGCCTACCTCCACAATCGTTGCATCAATATAACGATAGCCAAGCAATTCCTTCGTGAGGCTCATTACGGCTTTGAAGTTAGGGAGGATGGCAAATACCTATACGCTCTGGCCTATGGTAACGACAAAGGCGGCTATGAGCTGCGTAGCTGCTCGTATAAAGGTTCAACTCATCCAAAGTGGATAACAACCCACCACAATATAGAAAATGCTCCTACGGTCGTTTTTGAAGGCTTTTTTGATATGTTGTCTTTTGCCACGTTGTGCGGCGAAGTGCGACATAACTACCTCACGCTCAATAGCATCGTCAATGTGGATGCAGCAATAGAAACATTAAAACTGACAGATAACAAGGTTTTCCTCTGCCTTGACAATGACAAGGGTGGTGACGAGGCAACGAAGAGGATACTTGATGTGCTGCCGTCAGCCATAGATATCAGGGGTAGGTTCGCTCCTGCCAAGGATGTGAACGACTACCTATGTAATTATCGTGCAGGGCTTTAATCACCTCTTTATCTGATTTCCTGCCCAGTCTGTAAGGTCAGTTATGTAGCTCGGACCACCGCCAGCATCCTGCGATTGTCTGCGGAGGAGAGCATTTAGTCGTTGATGGGTGCCTCGTGCGATGGCCATCACCTCTCGCGCAGCACCATCCACCCAACCTGGTGGTGTCCCCTGTCTATGGAAGTCTTTCTCTGCCAGGGAAAGAAGATCCGTAGCGGCATCGGTTCTTTCTCCTCCAGCTGAAGCGATAGCCTTCTCTATGCTTAGAGCCTGCTGCGGTGTGAAGTCCTTCTGTGTCGGCGAACTCCCCAAGTGGAATATGGCCGCCACCGCCTCTTTTGCTGCTGGCCACCGACGAAAAATAACAGCATCTCGAGCCTCGATGTGCTTGTCGGCCATCCGAAGTTCACCTGCCTTATCCATTTTTTTTATGTCTTCCCTCGTCTTCTCAATTATGGAGTTCGTTTTATGGAAAATGCTCTCAGCTTTCGAGGATAAAGCCGAAATATGTTTCCTCAAGTCTTCGTTCGTGAATGCGAGTTTTTTCCCCTTTTCCTGAAGGCTGAAGAGGTCTCTCTCCGCTTCCTCACGTTTCTTTGTCTTGTCGGCTATTTTCGACTCTATCTCTGCCAGTTCTGCCATCAGCTCTGAGCGTTTCTGTTCGAGCTGTCCGTTGCTTTCCGAATATTCATCTTCGAGGGCAGCTATCTGTGCTTCGAGATTATCTCTTTGCCCTTCGAGGTTCTGTAACATCGTCGAGAGTCCTTTAAGCTTTTTCTCCGCGATTTTCATCTGGCTTTCGATATTGCTAAGCTCTTTCCTTGCCTCCTTTACTTTTTTCATGGTCTCCTTAAAGATAACGTATTCAGCACCAGTACGATGTTTACTTAAGGCCTGCTCCTCTGGTGACAGCTCATCATATGAAGTCCCTCGTTCAAGTCCATATTTGTACCCAATCTGCAGATGATATTCAGTGTGGAGATTTTGGAAAAATGCAGCACGTTCTTTCGGAGTTCTCCCGACCACGTCATAATAGCTCACCGCCTCCTTTGTTTTTCTCTCTTCCCCCGCCTTTACTCTTCCACGCTTCTGCACTATGCCCACGGGCACAACTTGGATGTGTGCATGGGGGGTCGTCTCATCAAGATGAACATTAAATCCGACAATGTTTTCCTCACCGTATTTATTGGCGAACCATTGGTAGGTATCCATTGCCCAGCTTTCTATCTCCTGGCATCGAGAAATTGAGGCATTTCTTTCATCGGTTCCACCGAATATTACGGACTGATTTCCGAACGCCATCTCTCGTAATCTTTCTTGGTCACCACCCACAACAAAATCAAGGCAAATGTTCGGTGCATTTGGAGAATCTTTTCGAAAATATCGGAACCCCAATTCTTGTAATCTATTTTCGAGCCTTTCATGTAATGGAGTCCCTTGCGACAACATCGGGCATATCTTCCCCTTGACGATTTCAAAGTTCAAGTGCCGCCGGTACCAATCATAGTAGCACGGTTTGCCACTATAGTCTGTCGTTTTTTCGTAGCGTTCTTCGTCCCATCCTCGACGTTCGTTTTCGTTGCTCTGCGCCGCCGACATTGCCTTTGTCGGCTGCATGTGAATTGATCCTTTCTTTGCCATCTTTTTTTCTTCTTTTTATTGTTCTTTTTTCTATTGCAGCTTGCTGCTCGTTCCCGTAGGGCCCAAGGGGGTATTTAATATGAACTCGATAAGAGGTCAAATTTTAAATACCCATATTGGGTTTTGGATATTTAAAAAAAATAACCCCTTGCGGCACGTTCGGAAAGCTGCTGCGAAGTTAGGAAAAATTCGGCAATTCCGCCACCTCTAAAAAATAAAAAATCGTATATTAACGTTTTAACGACTTAAGGGGTGCTTCTGGGGCTGGGGAAAGGAGAAAAAAAATAGCAGGGGTATAGGGGGCTTCCCCATAGCGACCAGCACCGCAGAACGCAACGAAGTGGAGCGGTAAAAGAGGGCTGCACCTCGTGCCGAAATGTGGAGCGAGCGGAATATTAATAGCCCTCCCCCTATACGCCAAGAGAAATAAACGAAAATTCGACCGAAAAAGTCGTAAAATTGTTAATATATGACTTTTTATTTTTTTTATTCTTCCATTCCTTTTTTTTATTATATTTTTGCACGGAAAATTTTTAATAAAAATAGAACAATATGAATGTACAAAAACTACAGACAATGAGAGGCAGCGAAAAACTGAAAATTCAGGCCGCTGTCCTCGAGGTGATGGAGACCAAGGGGTTCTCCCTCGACAAGGATTTCGGTCTAATCGAAAGCACAGAAAATCCAGCGAACTGGATAATGGCATTCACCCACAAATCCAGTGCCTTTGAGGACCTCGAAAACGTTAGAGGAAAACTTGGTTCAAATTTCAAAATTCAAATTACCTCGAAGTCCAAAGAACACTTCCTTTTCAGGATCGAGGGACCGGCTGAAGAGTTCATCAAATTCGGGCAAGGATTGAAGGCGTTGGCGACACCATCTCAGCCTATCCCTCCTCGGTCATATTCTCCGTCACCAACACCAAAATAATAATGTATATGAAGAAAAAAATATCCAAATTCTGTATGCTTGTCGCCATGCTGACAGCCATGTCTTGTAGTGACGCCGACAACACAGTCGTTCCAGGTTCTTCCGTGATGATGTCCTTCTGTGGCGAGGACATCCAAACAGACACACGTGCTTCCTTCACCACGTCGATGACGTCCTTCGGACTTTCTTGTTCCGTGTATTCTTCTTCAGCCACTGCTTCGTCGGCGGCATTTGGAAACTACTTCCTGAACAAGAAAATCTCGAACAATGCCACAACGGAATATTTCTGGCCGGGTAGTGGCAAAAAGTGCAGCTTCTACGCATACTATCCGTGTGGAAATAGTAATATAATTTTGAACTCTACAACATCATCAACGGGTTCACCGACGTATGCCCTCACCATACCGACGGACATCACGAAACAAGTGGACTTCTGTGTCGCTGAGGTGAAGGATGTTGCCGGCGACTACGAGCGTACAGTTACTCTTCCCTTTTCCCACGCTTGTGCCTCAATTTCCTTCAAAATAAAGAATACCGGAACGGAGGCATTCACCCTAAAGTCCGTGTCATTCTACGGGGTTAAGCAGTCAGGAAGATACAGCAATGGAATATGGTCCACGTCGGGCAACGCCTCCACATCCACATCAAATGCGATGACGATAACGTCAAACACATCTATCGATGGCGGTGCCACGCTTGATGTGTCAGGAGCCACCAATAAGATAATCGTAATCCCGCAGACTATCGCAGCCGAGACAGAGATATTTGATGTTCTTGTTGATTATAACGGCGAGGAAAAACACTATACCTATAGTTTGTCGGAAGCATTTACCATAGAGAAAGGAAGCGGCTATACATATACACTAAGTATTAATTGTTATAATCCATCCAATGGTTACGAATATGTTGACTTAGGATTACCGTCAGGGTTGAAATGGGCGACGTGCAACGTCGGGGCGAGCAATCCTTGGGATTATGGACTGTACTTCGCATGGGGTGAGACCACTGGGTATACCGCTGAACAGGTCGAAAGTTGTGTTAGGGATTTTGAATCTGGAAGTTATAAAGCAGCTTCGATTTCCGCTGACCTTACGCTTGCACAGGATGCGGCACACGTTAATCTCGGTGGTAACTGGAGGATGCCGACCAAAGACGAATTTCTGGAACTGATTGATAACTGCAATGTCACTTGGACGGATGACTATAACGGAACAGGGGTGGCAGGAAGGGTCTTCACCTCAAAAACCAACGGGAACTCGGTGTTCTTTCCCGCCTCTGGTTTCTGCAACAATTTGTCCGTGGACTACGTAGGCTCGAAGGGCTACTACTGGTCGGCTTCGTGGCACGACTCCTCCTACGCGTGGCGCTTGTACTTATATTCTGGGAAACAGATCGTGAACCGCCACGGCCGGTACTATGGGTACTCGGTGCGCGCGGTCTGTGAATAATCTTTTTTGTTTCATCATAACCAATCCTTCGGGATTTCAGGGGGTGCAGCGGCATCCCCTTTTTTTGTAATGGTCAATAAAAAATTGGATAATCATAAATAAAACGAGCCATCCTAACGATTCAGGATGGCTCGTTTTATTTATTTCTCTGCGTACCGAATGTTTCGGGCTTCCCAGTTTATCTCCAATTTCGACAGTCCACAACCCTTCTTCATAAGGGAGAGTGTCCCAGCGATTACCCAAGGTCGGTCGTCCTCGGACTGCTCTTGAATGTAATCCCAGACGTTCGCGCCCGTCTTCATCGTAGTGTTCTTCAGCAGATTTATCTGCTCCTCTGTAAGTGTTTGAACCATAAGCATTATCGTTTTTGTTACTTTGCTGCAAAGGTACAACAAAAATCGAGAAAAACGAAATGCCCCCCAAAAAAGTAGCGTAAATATTTGGAAGTTTCGATATTTCTTCTTAACTTTGCAAGCAATAAAACTATATAATTGTTAGAGCAAATGATTGACACTTCGTAATATAATAGATACATAGTGTTGATTCTCAATAAGTTATAAGAGAATATGAGGGCGTAATAATACAATCCCTCACTCTCCGCTTAATGACTTAAAGGGAATCTTGTCGATTCCCTTTTTTCGTACCTGATTATAAGCACTTTATATTCATAACATATTATCACTGAGAGATTTCAATAAATTGCCTTCATTGGCTCTTGCAGATACCTACGTGAGCCAATGAAGAAAGCAAAAGGAAAACGGATGACTGTAGGATAAAAATTTTGCTACCACGCGAGGAAAAAATAAATTCCTCGCGTGGTAGCAAAATTTTGGTCGTAAGTTAAGTAATCCAGACGAGCTGTGACTCGCTGGGCTGTGGCATCATCAATAGATGCTGAACGAGCAGTACTGGGTCAAGAAGACTTTGCTGTCGCCAGCTTTATTATTCCTTATCACTTGTTGGATATAGTCGTATGTGCCACGCGAACACTTAATCAATGTACTCTTCGATGTTGTAGCAGCGTCCTTAAACATCGTATTCAACAAGCATGTTTCAGGCAGTACAAAAGCAGGAGAGCCTAACACGAGATTCTTAAGACTTCTGCAACCGCTGAATATAGCTCTGAATTCAATAATCGTATTGAAGTCTAACTGCGACATGTCTATGTCTTGCAGTTCATAGCAGTTGACAAACATCTCTTTCATGCCTTCACCCGTCAAAGAAGTCTTGGGGCAGTACAAATTCACGTGTTCAAGAGAATTGCAATTCCAGAACATTCGTCTGAATGTTGTGACATTCTCTGTGTTCAACAAGCTGAGATCTGCCGACTTCAGCGAACTGCATCTGTCGAACATGCTATCCATGCTAGTGACCTTAGAAGTGTTGATACCCTTCATGTTGACCGACTCCAGACCGGTACACATTTGAAACAGTCCAAACATCGTGGTCACATTCGATGTGTTGAGCGGAGTGAGGTCAACATGCTTCAGCTTTGGACAGCCAAAGAACATTGTATTCATCTTTGTGCATCTTGAGATATCGAATCCCGACAAGTCAACCTCCTCCAAGCCATTGAGATTATTGAACATTTTACCACACTCGTTTCCCGAACTGACCACAGATCCTGGTGTGGATACGATGATGGTGCCTGACGACGCGTCCCATTCCATATATACATTATGTGGTAAGTTTCTTTCATTACCACCTATCCTTATAACATTGACTGGTAGGTCTTTTGGAAGGCATCCCTTATATTTGTCGCTATGTCCTATTATCTTCACCTTCTTAATGTCGTCAGCTACGCCACCATTAGCTTCCACGAGTTTTTTCATGTTGGTGGTAAACGGACTTCTCGCATCGATGGTGACACCTTCATACGCTTCGGCCTTCTGGTTTATAGTGAAGGAGAACTTCTTGGTAATGTCGGTAGTAGGGGTAAGGGTGACTATGGCACTCTTGTCAGCTCCGTTGTAGTTGTTATAAACGTAGAGCACGAGTTTGCCTGCTTCCTTGGAGAAGTCGTATATCCAACCCTTCTCGCCAAAGGATACGTCAAAGTCGCAGTTAGCGTCAAGCGGCACTTCCACCCTGCCACCTGCTGCAGGAGCTTCCACCACCGACTGCTTGATGTTGATATAAGGTGCTTGCGAGCCGGTAGAAGAGCCTGAACCAGCACCAGAGCCCTGGGCATAATCCACTACCCTGTCGGAGTCAAAGTCTTTCACCCATTCGTTATGAGCGGTACCACCACTTTGCATCCAGCCGGTGACATTCGGGAACACCTTATCAATCTTTTCGCTCTCAAGAGTATGAGGCATATATCCTTCTACGCGGAAAGCCCACACAAGGCCATTCTGATGGAACTCCTTCTCGTCGCTGTTGGAAGCGAAGCGGGTCACCTCGGTGTTCTTCTCATGTATCTCTACCTTAGACTTGGTGTTGTAGATAAAGAAGTTGAGATCCTTGTCCCTTATGTCGAGCTGACAGTTGTTGTCGATGGCGCGCGAGAGGGTGATGGTGACGTAAGGAAGCTGGTCTTGTTCCACACAGGGAAGGCTGACGTTGAAGTATTTGTTGTTGCCTTTGAGTTCCTGTACGCCATTGATGCGGAATACAGGAGTGCCAGAGGCATCATTTTCAGATGCTTCCTCTACGGAGAGACGTGGGTCGGAAGAGGTCCAGCTGACGTCGAGTCCGTCAACGTCAACGCCCTTGACTTCCACTCCAGGTACGAATGGCAGTGTACCACCGATGGCACGTATCTGCATGGTTATCTGCAATGTCTCCGTGTAGTCGTCCTTACCATATTGTTTCTTGTATCCGATGACAAAGTCATTCATGTCGTAGTCGCCCAGTTGTGGATACATATCCTCAAAGAGTACTGTACCATAGACTGAGTTGTTTGGCGAGAACACCAAGTGCTTGTTTCCCTCTGTCGAGGGCAGTGTCTCAGCAGCACCTGTTAAGGCTCCATAGATGCCGAAGGCACGTGTGCGTAGTTGCTGCTGCGTCACGTCGATGATGCGCTTAACGGTATTGCCTTCGCTGTCGAGATAGGCAAGATAAAGCTTGTCGATTGAGTTGAGTGTGGTGAGGTTGATGGTCTCTGGCTTTTCGGCCTCGAGTATCATCGAACACATGAGCGTAGTGAGATCAGCATCTTCATATATGAAGACACGTGTGGTGACATCGGTTGTCAGAGTCAGTTCCACATCCTGCGACAGGCTCCAGTCGAAGTCAAGTGGCACTTCACCGAATGGGTTGTCTCCAGGTTTTGTTTCTTGTCCTTGAAATAAATCTATTCTTTCATGACACGCATTTAGCGTAAAGAATGCGCAAACTGCTGCGGTTATCTTAATCGTTTTTTTTATAAATGGTCCCATATTCATATTCTTGGAAATGTTAGTTTGAAAATTCAAAAAAAGTTAACTTGTTACCGGTTAACGGGTAACTATCTTGTCAACACGAAGACATTTCAACTGAGTCAACATGTCAACACGCAAACAGGACCAATCGGCACTTCGGGCTTAGTATGCCTGTTTGTCGCCGAGAAGGGCATTGCGGACAGTGAGGTACATGATGCGTACGTCGAGCCATATAGTCCAATTCTCCACATACCAGACGTCTTTCTTAATTCTGTCTTCCATCTGCCATAGCTCCTGTGTCTCACCACGAGCACCCCTCACTTGTGCCCATCCCGTGATGCCGGGTTTCACCCAGTGGCGCACCATGTATTTGTCTATCAGCGCTGAGTATTCTTCGGTGTGTTTCACCATGTGTGGTCTTGGACCTACCACCGACATTGAACCCATCAGCACGTTGAGAAACTGTGGCAGTTCGTCGATACTCGTCTTGCGCATTATGTTTCCCCACTTGGTCTTGCGTGGGTCGTCCTTGGTTGCCTGTAGCTTGTCGGCATCGGCATTCACCTTCATCGAGCGGAACTTCAGACAGGTAAACTCCTCGCCGAGCAGGCCGTTGCGCTTTTGTCTGAAGAAGAGCGGTCCGGGCATGGTAATCTTTGTGATTATTGCCACTATGCCGCATATCCACCAGAAACAGGTGACGATAAACAGTCCGCTGACAAGGATGTCGAACGAACGTTTCAGGACGCGGTTACTGAGTTTACTGAGAGGTTCCTGACGTATGGTAAGTACGGGCATGTCGTCCATCATCTTCACGGCCATGTGTCGATGTACATAGTTTCGCACGTTGGGCACAGAGAAGAACCTTACGAAATGTCGTTCACAGAAGTTAATGACATTGACAATCTCCACCGAACGGCTTGACGGGAGGTTGCAGTAAATCTGATCCACACGGTTGTGTTCAAGCCACGCAAACACGTCTTTTACATTACCAAGACGGGTGATGCCGTCAGGAAGGTGTTTGGAGTCAGCATCGGCAAAATATCCCAACACGCGATATCCTGTGCTGAGTTCACCCATCATGATCTGATAGAGATAGGCGAGATTGTGTCCTGCACCGAGGAATACTACCGTTCGTGTATTCTTTCCTTTTGAGCGCAGGTGTTTTAATATTTCCCTTGCCATAAATCGTCCGTAGAACACCACTATTGTGCTTATTACATATTCCCTAAGCAGGTTGAGAGGATGTAGTTCAAGTTGCTCATCGACAATGACAAATGTGACGAGTAGGAAGAAATACATGACCGACGATTTGAGCACGCGTCCCAGTATCTGATCCACGCGGATAAACTTGTCTTGTGCAAAAGGTATGAATGTGAGTACTATAACGAGGTAGAACACATTCACCAAATACCACAATGTCTCAGACCCGTCATGCCATCCTAACAAGTAGAACAACATGTACAAAGCATTCACCAACACGAGGTCGATGCCGATCACCAATGCAGTAGGTTTCATCATATCAAATAAGAATAGTTTCTGGATAATCTTTCTTTTTTTGAGTTTCCCGGTGCGAAGTTACGACATTTTCTCGAATTGACCAAACATTTTTTCTTCTTTTTTACACATTTGCATATTATATTGCATAAACGATGGTCATTTTTGGCTATTTTGTAGAAAACTATTGTACTTCTTTGTGTTTTGTTAACTTGTTACCGGTTACATGGTAACAAATATCTCAATAATTGTATATTTTTCTACAGATATTATTATAAAGAAAAAAAACAGGAGTGAAAGGCGTCATAACTCGGGGTGACGCCCTTCACTCCCAATGGTGAAGTGTGAAAAAAATTATTTCAAACCACGATTTTTGAGCAGAGGCTCAATACTTGGCTTCTTGCCACGGAAATTGACATACATGTCCATGGCATCATTGATGCCACCAGGGGTGAGAATGTGCTTACGGAACTTGGCAGCCACCTCTTGATTGAAGATGTCGCCTGTCTCTTGATAAGCGTTGAAGGCGTCAGCCTCAAGCACCTCTGCCCAGATATAGCTATAGTAACCTGCGGTATATCCACCACCCATAGTATGGTTGAAATACGTAGTACGATAGCGTGAGGGAATTTGGTTGAGCAAACCTCTATCGACGAGTGTCTTACGCTCAAACTCCATCACGTCGAAGTCGTCGGGGATGTTTTCGAGCACGTGGAAATCCATGTCGAGCAGCGAGGCTGCAAGATATTCGGTAGAGGCAAATCCCTGTCCGTATTTGCTGCTGCGGTCGAGTTTCTCCACAAGCGACTGCGGCATCACCTCGCCAGTCTTGTAATGCTTGGCATACACCTTCAGCACCTCGGGAGCGAAAGCCCAATGCTCGTTGACCTGAGAGGGTAGCTCCACAAAGTCGCGTGGCACGTTAGACACGCCCTGATAGTGGACATTCTGGAAGAACTGGTGAAGGGCATGACCAAACTCGTGGAACATGGTGCTTGTCTCATCGGCGTTGAGCAGAGCCGGTTCGCCAGCAGCTGGCTTGGAGAAATTACACACCACGGTAACGATGGGGATGACCTTCTTGCCGTTCTCGTATGTCTGGTCGCGATATGTGCCACACCATGCTCCTCCACGCTTTGAAGCACGGGGGAAGAAGTCCATGAAGAGTATGGCAAGACGACTGCCGTCGCGGTCGAACACCTCAAATGCCTGTGCGTCTGGATGAGGCAGAGGCACATTTGAGAGAGGTTTCAGCGTGATGCCATAGAGTTTGTTGGCGCAGTAGAAGAGGCCGTCACGCACGTTCTCGAGTTTGAGATACGGACGGAGCTCATTCTCGTCGAAGCTATACTTGGCGCGCTTGGCACGGTCGGCATAGTAACGCCAGTCCCATCCCTCAGACACAAAGTCACGTCCGTCCTTCGCCATCTCCGCCTCCACGTCGGCGAGTTCCTCCTTTGCCTTGGCAAGGGCAGGTGTCCACACCTGATCGAGAAGTTCATAGACGTCTTTCGGTGTCTTTGCCATACGGGTGTCGAGAGCCATGGCGGCATAGTTGGGGAAGCCCATGAGGCGAGCTTTCTCGAGGCGGGCTTTAACAAGTCGTTTCACCACGTCGCGGTTGTCGTTTGCACCACCACGGCATCCTCGGCTGATATACCCCTTGTACATGCGTTCGCGCAGTTCACGGCAGTCAGAATACTGCAGGAATGGCATCACGCTTGGGTTATGGAGTGTGAACACCCACTTACCGTCGAGTCCCATCTCAGTGGCTGTCTCGGCAGCGTTAGCTATGAGAGTGGATGGCAGTCCGGCGAGCTGTTCTTTCTTGTCGAGCACAAGACGGAATGCGTTGGTCTCGGCAAGCATGTTCTGTCCGAAGGTGAGTTGCAGCATAGAGATCTCTGCATTGAGTTTGCGGAGCTGTTCCTGCTTGTCAGCGTCGAGGTTGGCACCACTACGCACGAAGTCCTTATATGTCTCCTCGAGAAGTTTCTTCTGTTCTGCATCAAGCTTCATCTCCGACTGGTGGTCATAGACATACTTCACTCGTTTGAAGAGAGCGGCATTCATGATGATGTCGTCGCTATGGCTCGAAAGGAGAGGAGATATCTCCCGGCTGACGGCCTGCAGTGAGTCGGAGGTGTTGGCACTGTTCTGTCCGTAGAACACTCCCGCAACCTTGTTGAGCAGTTTGCCCGAGCGGTCGAGTGCTGCTATGGTATTGTCGAAGGTGGCTGGTTTCTTGTTGTTGACAATGGCCTCTATCTCCTTTTTCTGTTCCTCCATGCCCTTCATAAAGGCCGGTTTGTAGTGTTCCACCTTGATCTGTTCGAATGGAGGTATGCCAAACGGCGTGGTATATTTGGAAAAGAACGGGTTACCGCCTTTTGCCATTGCAGTGCCGCAGACTATAGCTGCGGCGCAAGTAGTGATAATCATCTTTTTCATAATAATAATGATATTAAAAACCGGAGATTCCGGAAAGACCGGAAAAACCGGATATACTGGATTACCCGGATCACCCGGATCACCCGGAAATCCTGGAAATCCCGGAAATTCCGGAGATTCCGGAAAGACCGGAAATATCCTTTTATCCCCGTGGAAAATCTTTTATTCTTTAGTCAACAGAATCAACATACCTTCTCAAGACGTTTCATCATGATAAACATGAATGCGGCGGATAGGAGGCAGAGGACAATGAATACTGCCCATACGCTCCAGAGAGGTAATGAGCCCCAGAGGAATCCGCCCACGCTAACGAGGAAGTTTCCGACGGCGGTAGCCACAAACCATCCTCCCATCATCATTCCCTTATACTTTGGAGGAGCCACCTTTGACACAAACGAGATGCCCATAGGCGAGAGGAGGAGTTCGGCGAAGGTGAGCACGAGATAGGTAGAGATGAGACAGTTGGCAGAAACGAAGGTGGCATTGTCGCCAGCAGCAGCCTGCTCGTCAGGCGATGGGAGTCCCATAGAGAAGAATGCCATCACGCCGAAGCCTACTGCAGCCACGAGCATACCATAAGCTATCTTACGTGGAGCCGACGGTTCCTTACCCTTACGTGCCAATGCGCCGAAGATGGCAAGGCTGACAGGAGTGAGAGCCACGACATAGAACGGGTTAAACTGTTGGAAGATTGGAGCGGAGATGTCCATCGAACCCTCAACATTGGTGTAACGCCATGCGAGGAATCCCGCACACGCTGCGAGCACGATACCAGCAATAGCCTTTCCCCTGCCAGTCTTGCTCTGGAAGAGCGAGAAGAGGGCATAGACGATGATGATCACTGCCACGAGGTTGAACACGTCGAACGCCATGCTCTGTACGCCCTCGACGCTCTTTACGGTAAACTCATTGGCGAAGTAAGTGAGTGTTAGTCCGTTCTGGTGGAATGCCATCCAGAAGAATATCACCACAGCGAAGACGAGACAGAGAGCTACGATGCGAGCCTTGGTATCTGCTGGCGACAATTCCTCGGCTGGTGCCGCATTGTTGTCGTCTTTGCCGTTAGCCTGCTTTCCTCCCTCCACATGACGGAAGGTGGAACGGGTGAGGTAATAGATCGCGATGGAGAGGATAAGCGATGCGCATGCTACTGCAAAGGCAAAATGGTAAGAGTCGTTGACCGACACACCGAGGTTAGCCTGTGCCCATTCCATAATCTTCACCGCTGCTGTAGGTGCAAAGAGCGCGCCGATGTTGATAGCCATGTAGAAGATGGAGAAACCAGAGTCGCGCTTGTCGGCATACTCAGGAGCATTGTAGAGGTCGCCCACCATCACTTGGAGGTTGCCCTTGAAAAGACCTGTTCCTATGCCAATCATTACCAATGCGGCGATCATGGTGATAAGAGCCATGATGTCGCCACCGAGGGGTACGGCGAGGAGCAGATAGCCTGCAAACATGATGAGGATGCCGATGGTGACCATCTTACCGAAGCCGTACTTGTCAGCCATCATTCCGCCGAAGAGTGGCAGGAAATAAACCAGCATCAAGAAGCTGCTGTAGATAAAGCCAGCCGTGCCTGGGGCAAGGCCGAAGTTAGCTCTCAGGAAGAGAGCGAATACTGCGAGCATGGTGTAGTAACCGAAGCGCTCGCCCGTGTTGGCTAGTGCCAACGCGAAAAGTCCTTTGGGTTGTCCTTCAAACATAATTTTAGATATTTTAAGTGATTAGATATTATTTGATTTTCTGATTCCGTGTGCGAATGATGTCGAAGAGGTAGCTGACCTTGACCATCATGCTTCCGTTGTTGCTCTTGCCGAAGGTGTCGGCTTTTGAGTTTCCGAAGATATTGCCAAGACCATAGTAATAGCGTGCTTCGAGGAGGAAGTGTCCTATCTTGGGACGGGAGAACTCGAGACCTGCACCTACAGCTATTCCGTAATCGAACTTGTTCTTCACGCTCATCGTGTCCTGGTAAGCATACTGCTGCACACCCACACGGTCGGCAATGTTACGGTCTTCCCACTCGAAGTTGGTAGTGGTCTTGTCGCTAAGGAAAAAACCCACCTGCGGACCGAGTTGAAAGAACGCCTGGAAGCCCTTGCGCTCCCTACCCCATCCCATGCGTGCCATAAATGGTATTTGGATGTAAGTGAGCTGGCGTTGGTACTGTTCTGCCTCACCGCTGACGGCGTTGATGACGGGTGAGTTGTCGGCATCAATGATTTTCTCCTTCCATCCCATCTGTGTGAGGTTAACCTCGGCCACGATAGCGCAGATGCTCTTGAAGTATTTCTCGCATGTGTATCTCATGGTAAATCCCGCAGTGATGCCGCCGAGCTGTGACTGCGGGACATTGGGACTAAAACCCACGTTGCTCATGGTGTATCCTCCGTTGACTCCGACGGCGAGGTCGGTGCGATAGTCGCCTATCTGGGAGTACGCCACATAGGGCAACATCAGCATCAGTCCAAGAATTATTCTTCGCATATTTTGATATGTTGTTTATATATATAATAATGTGTCAGTGTGTCAGAACTGGATGGTCTCCACCCGGTGACCCTCGTCATACTGCACAAAGACGATACTCTTGTTCTGATATCCTCCGCCTATGGCTTTGCGTTCGAAGCACAGCGGGCTTTGTATAGGCGTGTAACCCACTGAACCGCGCGCACCCGTAAATCCGCCACCATAAAGATAAAGTCCACGGATGAAGAAAAACGCCTGGTCGAAACCAGTGATGGCGAAGCGTGGCAGAGCCTGTATCATGTCTGCATGGAAGTTCCAACGGTATTTTTGCTGGAAACGCGCCGTCCTCGAGGAGAGCACGTTGTAGTGATAGGCTGCGGGTATTGTGACCTGATATTTGTAATAATGGTCGATATTGTACTTGGTGTACATCATCCATTCGGTATATCCAAACATTTTTATCTTCAGGTTGGGATAGTTCATGTTTAGATTGTCGAGCTTGGCAAAAACGAGGTTGAGTTCAGGCGAACGACCAGTGTTGAGAACAACCACGTTGGGCTGCGTGCGACTGAAAGCCTTCTGGAAATACTCTTCGCCCGACTTAACATTAGTGATGGAATACTGCAAGCCCATAGCCTCAAGACGGCGACGCAGTCCGAAAGTGAAGATGCCCTTGCGACTGGTGGAGTCGTTGCAATCGACAAAGATGACATGATGACCCTTATAGCGCTCAAGGAAACGTTCTATGACGAGGGTATTGAACAGCTCAGGCGACTGATACACTTGGAAAAGATGCTGGTTACGTTCCACCTCGTCGGTCTTGATAGAGAAAGGAATGAGCACCTTGATGTCGTGCTTGGCTGCAAAGTCGGCCAAGGGTTTCACCTGTCGCGAATAGAGGGGACCTATGATGAGGTCACACTTGGCGGCATCCTTTTCCTTTAGGGTCTTAGTGATGTCGTCCTCCTCTGCCACATTCCATGCGTGCACATCGACCGACACACCATTATGCCGGAGACTGTCGCATGCCATGAGCACACCACGATAATACTCCACCATACGGCGCCCGTCGCCATTGAAGTCGTGCAGCGGGAGCATCACTCCCACTGACACCTTTCCACCCTCCTCGCTCTTGGCATCCACATGGGTTGACGACACGAGAAATGCCACAAAAAGTAGTGAAATATGTCTAAAAATCGATTTCATAATCATAAATTTCAAAATATCGCGTACAAAATTACCAAAAAAGCGCGGATAAATCAACTTTATTCACTAATTTTGCACATAAATTTATATAAAAATGAGAAAAAAGCTATTATTTACACTCATAATCGCCTGTTTTTGGCCATTAATTGTACTCGCTGACTTCAATCCGACGGCTTATTACACCATCGACGGAGAGGAGATGGAGAGCACCGATATGATAGCCGACGCACAGGCACCGCTGACAGTAAGGTTCGCCGCCAACCCCACCGAGACAGAAGGTGACGTAGGCTACGAGTGGAGGTTTACAAGAGAGGGAGAGGAGAAGCCTTTCATGACGAGATACGAAGAAACGACCACTTACGAATTCAAACAGTCGGGAATGACACAGGTGGAGCTATACGTCACGATAGCGGGATATGACGAAGCTGAACTGACGGCGACGTTCTCCATATCGATTACCAACAGCATACTCGAGATGCCCAACGCCTTCTCGCCCAACGGCGACGGGGTGAACGACATCTACAAGGCAAAGGAAAACCATAAAAGCATAGTAGAGTTCCATGCCTATATCTTCAACCGATGGGGACAGAAGATATACGACTGGACCGACATCAACGGAGGATGGGATGGGACATGGAACGGAAAGGACGTCAAGGACGGAACTTACTACGTGCTCGTGAAGGCAAAGGGTGCCGACGGCATCAACTATGATATTAAAAAAGACGTCAACGTATTGAGGAAATACCTCTTGGAACAATAGTATAAAAAACAGAATGAGCAGGGAAGACGAAAAAATAAATGTTTGGGGAGCAAGGGTCCACAACCTGAAGAATATCGACGTGGAAATACCACGCAACACTCTTACCGTGATAACAGGATTGTCAGGGTCGGGAAAGTCGTCGCTCGCCTTCGACACCATATATGCCGAAGGACAACGACGCTACATCGAGACCTTTTCGGCATACGCACGTAACTTTCTCGGAGGAATGGAACGACCCGACGTGGACAAGATTACGGGACTCAGTCCGGTGATAAGCATCGAACAGAAGACAACAAACAAAAACCCGCGCTCCACCGTGGGCACCACAACGGAGATTTACGACTTCCTACGTCTCCTCTTCGCAAGGGCAGGAAAGGCATACAGCTACGAGACCGGTGAGGAGATGGTGAAATATACAGAAGAGAAAGTGGTGGAAATGATCCACGAGAGATATACCGGACATAGGGTGTTCATTCTCGCACCGGTAGTGAAAAACAGAAAGGGACACTACCGCGAACTCTTCGAACAGATGAGACGAAAAGGGTATCTCAACGCACGCATAGACGGTAAGATATGCGAGATAACAGAGGGGATGAAGGTGGACAGGTACAAAAACCACGACATAGAGATAGTCATTGACAAGCTCGCCGTCAGCGACAAGGACAATGAGCGGCTGAAAAACAGCGTGAAGGTGGCCATGAGAGCGGGCGACGGACTGATAATGATACTCGACAAGGACACCGACACGACAAAACACTACTCACGCCACCTGATGTGTCCCACTACTGGCATGTCGTATGGCGACCCGGCTCCCAACAAGTTCTCGTTCAACTCGCCACAAGGAGCTTGTCCGAGATGCAAAGGATTAGGAAACATCAACGTGCTGTCGCTCGAAAAGATTATTCCCGACAGGAAGGCCAGCATTTATAACGGAGCAATATTGCCACTCGGAAAATATAAAAGCCAGATGATATTCTGGCAGATAACAGCCATACTGAAAAAATATGACCTCGACATTAAGACTCCTGTAGAGGACATACCCACCGATGCCATGGACGAGATCCTCTATGGTACACTCGAAAACGTGCGCATCGACAAGGAACTCGTACACACCTCGAGCGACTTCTTCGTGGCTTTCGACGGAGTGGTGAAATATCTGAAAAACGTGCTTGAGACCGACGATTCGGCTACGGCACAGAAATGGTCGGAACAGTTTATGACAACTGCCATTTGTCCTGAGTGCAACGGCGAAAGACTTAACAAAGAGGCTTTAGCATACAGGATATGGGACAAGAACATCAGCCAACTCTCAACAATGGACATAGCCGAACTGAGGGAATGGCTCGAAGAGGCGGAAACTCATCTCGACGACAAGCAGAGACAGATAGCGCACGAGATAATCAAGGAGATGAAGACACGTCTCGACTTCCTGCTCGAAGTGGGACTCGACTATCTATCACTCAACCGACAGTCAGCAACACTCTCGGGAGGCGAGAACCAGCGAATAAGACTCGCCACACAGATAGGCAGCCAACTGGTCAACGTGCTCTACATACTTGACGAACCAAGTATAGGACTGCACCAGAGAGACAACGAACGACTCATCAATTCGCTCAAGGAACTGCGCGACATAGGCAACACAGTGATAGTGGTGGAACACGACAAGGATATGATGACCAGCGCCGACTATATCATTGACATAGGCCCTAAGGCAGGACGCAAGGGAGGCGAAGTGGTGTTCCAAGGCACGCCAAACGACATGCTGAAAGAGGACACCATCACAAGCAAGTATCTCAACGGCACCATGACAATACCTCTGCCTGAAAGACGCAGGAAAGGCAATGGTAAGATGATAAGGATAATTGGAGCGGAAGGCAACAACCTCAAGAACGTAGATGTGGAATTCCCGCTCGGAACACTCATCGTTGTGACCGGAGTGAGCGGTTCGGGAAAGTCAACACTCGTCAACGAGACGCTGCAACCATTGCTGAGCCAACACTTCTACAGGTCGCTGAAGAAACCCATGAAATATGCCGCGGTGGAAGGTATGGAGAACATCGACAAGGTGGTGAACGTGGACCAGAGTCCCATAGGACGTACCCCACGCTCAAATCCCGCCACATACACTGGCGTATTTAGCGACATACGCTCGCTCTTCGTCGGACTACCAGAAGCGAAGATAAGAGGATATAAACCGGGACGTTTCTCGTTCAACGTTAAGGGTGGACGATGCGAAGCATGCGGTGGTAACGGATACAAGACCATAGAGATGAACTTCCTGCCCGATGTGATGGTGCCATGCGAGGAATGTCACGGTAAACGATACAACCGAGAGACACTCGAGGTGAGATATAAGGGAAAGAGCATCGCCGACATTCTCGACATGACAATAAACCAGGCGGTGGAGTTCTTCGAAAACGTGCCCGACATACTAAGAAAAATAAAGACTATACAAGACGTGGGATTGGGATACATCAAACTCGGACAACCATCGACAACACTCTCGGGAGGCGAATGCCAAAGAGTGAAACTCGCCACCGAACTAAGCAAACGTGACACAGGAAAGACGCTGTACATCCTCGACGAACCAACCACGGGACTGCACTTCGAGGACATTAGGATACTAATGGACGTAATACAAAAACTCGTTGACAGAGACAATACGGTGGTGATAATCGAACATAATCTCGACGTAATAAAACTCGCCGACTATATCATCGACATGGGACCTGAAGGCGGTAGAGGGGGCGGCATGGTCATGGCCACAGGTACTCCCGAGGAGATCGTAAAAAAGGCTAAAGGACACACGTGGCGTTTCCTTGCACAGGAGCTGCAGAACAGCAAACCGTCACTAAAGCAGGAATAAGATGAACTACAGTGTATCAATGCCTTATAACGATTATGGGACATGGTTGAGACAACGCTTCCCATATAAGGTACAGAAGATATCGGTGGATGCGGGATTCACGTGTCCCAACCGCGACGGCAGACTGGGCACTGGTGGATGTATATACTGCAACAACGACTCGTTTAATCCCTCATATTGTCAACGCGAGAAAAGCGTGAAACAGCAGTTAGTGGAAGGAAAAGAGTTCTTCAGAAGGAAATATCCAGAGATGAGGTACATGGCATACTTCCAGGCTTTCACCAACACCTACTCTACCCTCGACCATCTGAAAAGTCTCTACGAAGAAGCTCTCGACGTGGAGGACGTAGTGGGACTGGTCATCGGCACCCGTCCCGACTGCATAGACGACACGCTGCTTGACTATCTCACGCAGCTTGCACGGCAGACAATGGTTACACTGGAATACGGCATAGAGACAGCCAACGACGATACGCTCAGACTAATCAGAAGAGGACACGACTTTCAGTGCGTAAGGGATGCTGTCGAAAGAACCAAGGGAAGGGGTATAGTCATAGGGGGACACGTCATACTGGGCTTACCTGGGGAAGATGCTGAGGAGAGCGTGAGACAGGCCACAATAATGTCGGAACTCGGACTCGATGTGCTGAAGATACACCAGATGCAGATCATCAGAGGGACACGACTGGCACAGATGTATGCCGAAAATCCATTCCACCTCTACTCTCCTGAAGAATACAGCGAACTGATAGTGAGATACCTCGAACATCTCAGCGAGGACATGGTGGTGGAGAGGTTTGCATCACAGTCGCCTAAAGAGATGCTCATAGCACCTAAATGGGGACTGAAAAACTACGAACTGACTAACCTCATAGTCAACAAGATGAAACGCGAAGGAAGGCGTCAGGGCAGCCTCTTCGTCTCTAACAGTCTGGCAATGTCACGATCCTTGTGATTCTTCATATACTTCGCAACAGTATTGACATAGGCCGTCTTGAACACAGTCCTTCCTACCACCTTGTTCACCAACCATTGTATCTTTGCTATATGAAAGTCGCATACCGTCTGCCAATTATCGACATCATTGGGTATGGGATAATAGCTGAGGATATAAAACACAAGACAGTCGGGCACAATCATGCTCCTGGTCATCGTCTTGCGCTGGTCGGCTGGATAATATTTCTGATAAAGAGGATAGTCGCGTCCCAAATACTTGTCGAGACACACGCCTATCGTGTTGTCGCCCACCACGATGCTTTGGTCAAGGGCTCCTATCTGGGAATAGACCATGGGAAAGCTAATGGTGGGAAGATATTGCCTGAGCCTATCGAACGAACGGTGAAGGTCTTTGTTGATATCGTCAACATTGGCATATTGTTGCTCCACCTCGTTGATGAGAGCTTGAAGCACGGTGTCTTGATAGAAATTCAGAAACTTGGTATTTATGTCGCTCTCGTTCACCCTGCCCAACTTCAGCACGTCCTCTATGAGAGTACGGGTCTGCATGGGATAGACGAGATTCATCTGCTGAAGGGCTGAATAGTCGCCCGTGGTAAGATAAAGACTCTGGATACGATCATAGCGATGAAGACACACCTCGCTGTCCTCATCGTGGGTGTCGTTTGGCTTGAGATGCAACTCGCATCCCACACACGCCACCATCAGCATAAACAAAAATATGTATATCTTATGCACTTGCTATGTTTAAATTTTGTGCAAATATACTAAAAATCTTAATATCAACCAAGGAAAATCATAAATAATTTAAATTTTTCCGCATTTTAATTAACTTTTTGCACCTTTAATATAATTTTATTGCTCACATTACATAGTTTTGTGTAATTTTGCAGAAACGAAAAAGATAACGGGAACGATAACGAAAACGGGAACGATAACGAAAACGGGAACAAATATAAATTATATACAAACAACAACAACAATGAAACGACTACTATCAATTATTATCGCTGCGTCGGCCTCGCTGACAATGGTAGCACAGGGAAAACAGGTCACTGTGACCAACCCCTCAAACTTCTCACGCATATCTGAACCCATAGTGATAGATATCGACGAAAGACATGAATATCTGTCGGCTGTGGTGAGCTGTAACGGCGTGACCATCGACTGTCAACTCGACGACACCGACGGCAATGGCATCAACGACCAACTCTGCTTCCTCACCTCATTAGAGAAAAAAGAGAAAAAGACTTTCAATGTCACACTCTTCAAACACTATGCCGACAAAGCGGCTGAACCGAAGGTGTATGCACAGATGATGATGACAAACAAAAAGGTAAAAAGCAACAACAAACAAGACCTTTACATCAGCAGCCTGACAGTAGAAAACGGTACAAACCCTTACTGGATGCTGCATCACCACGGACCAGCATTCGAAAACGAAATGGTGGCTTACCGTATATATTTCGACGAGAGACAGACGGTGGACATCTATGGAAAATACCGTAAAGGACTTGAACTCAAAGATACACAGTTCTATCCCGACGCGAAACAGAAAGCTGACGGATATGGAGATGACGTGCTCTGGGTGGGACAGACCTTTGGACTGGGCGCACTGAGAGGATGGGCTGACGGCAAACCACAGATGCTACTCGACGTCAACAAGCGAACACTGTCGGTAATGTCGGCCGGTCCATTGCGCACCATCGTCAAGGTGGAAGACAAGGGATGGAACCCATACTACCCCGAGAAGTGCAAACAGGAACAGCGTGTAGATATGACCACTATCTACACACTCTACGCTGGACGAAGAGATTGTATGGTGGATATGAAACTGAAAGGAAAGACAGACGGACTACATCTCGCCACTGGTATCATCAACGTGAAAAACTCAGAAGAATACTGCAACAAGGGACTTAGAGGATGCTGGGGCACTGACTGGCCAGTATCGGAAAAGGACTCTGCTGGACATAAGCGCGAGACGGTGGGACTGGGCATCTGTATTCCCGCAAAAAATGTTGTCGAGGTGTTGCCAGCAAACAAAGACAATTACCCTTATGTAGTGGCTCCAACCGAAGCTGCCATACACTATGCCATCACATTCGCTTCAGACAACGAGACTTTCGACGGCTCATATCACAATGCTTCTGATTTCTTCAACTATCTGAAACAATGGAGGAAACGCCTTGAAGACAAAGTGAAAATTGAAGTAAAGGATATGTATATGTAAGACCTGGTAGCAGCAAAGAAAGACGAAAAAAAATCAGCCAATTGTAGGGAATATATACAAGATATGAAGGCCCTGCAATTGGCTGATAATCTTTTCTCTATTTAGTAAGCGAAGAGAGGATAGTCTTTCATTGTCTCATTCACCTTAGCACGAACACGAGCTATTGTCTCTTCGTTCTCAGGATCATTGAGCACCTCCTCGATAAGTTCGGCGATGAGTACCATGAGGTCTTCCTTAGCACCACGAGTGGTGATGGCAGGAGTACCAAGACGGATACCGCTGGTCTGGAAGGCTGAACGTGAGTCGAAAGGAACCATGTTCTTGTTGACAGTAATGTCGGCTGCCACGAGAGCGTTCTCTGCCACCTTACCTGTAAGATCAGGATACTTAGAACGGAGATCGACGAGCATAGAGTGGTTGTCGGTACCTCCACTGACGATGGTGAAACCACGCTTAACGAGTTCGTCGGCGAGAACAGCAGCATTCTTCTTCACCTGAAGAGCCCACTCCTTGAACTCTGGTTGCAAAGCCTCACCGAAGGCAACGGCCTTGGCGGCGATGACATGCTCCAGCGGACCACCTTGCTGTCCAGGGAAAACGGCAGAGTTGAGCAGCTGACTCATCATCTTTGTCACACCCTTTGGAGTCTTCAATCCCCATGGGTTCTCGAAATCCTTACCCATAAGGATGATACCTCCACGCGGACCACGAAGTGTCTTGTGTGTGGTTGAGGTGACGATATGAGCATATTTTACAGGGTTGTCGAGCAGTCCAGCTGCGATGAGTCCTGCAGGATGGGCCATATCTATCATCAGCAACGCACCTACCTTGTCGGCTATCTCACGCATGCGCTTGTAGTCCCATTCGCGACTATAGGCTGAACCTCCACCAATGATGAGTTTTGGTTTGTTCTCGATGGCAAGACGTTCCATCTCGTCGTAATCTACACGACCTGTCTCCTTGTTGAGGTCGTAGCCCACGGGACGATAAAGAATACCCGAAGTGTTGACAGCCGAACCATGAGAAAGGTGACCGCCATGTGCGAGGTTAAGCCCCATGAAGGTGTCACCAGGCTGAAGCACTGCGAGCAGTACGGCTGCATTAGCCTGAGCTCCAGAGTGTGGCTGTACGTTGGCATACTCGGCGCCAAAGAGTTTGCACACTCTGTCGATGGCAAGTTGTTCTACTTCGTCCACCACCTGGCAGCCTCCATAATAGCGTTTTCCAGGATAACCCTCAGCATACTTGTTGGTAAGGTATGAGCCCATGGCCTCCATTACCTGGTCGCTGACAAAGTTTTCAGATGCGATGAGCTCGATGCCTTTCAACTGGCGCTGGTGCTCACGCTCAATAAGGTCAAAAATCTGTTGATCTCTTTTCATTTTTAATAAATATGTGATAATTATGAATTTTACTTTAAAAAGTTAACTTGTTACCGGTTAATTGGCAACTTTTTTGTTCAACTCGTCAACTGAATTCAATTCGTCAACTTTACTTTATTGATGTCCTGCTCTTTCTCGCAGTAATGACACCTCAGTACGCCATGTTCCTTGTCAACAACGTGGAAGAGGGTATCCATGGGTTCGTTGTTGGTGATGCACTTGGGATTGTTACATTTTACTATTCCACGTAACTCGTCAGGTGTAGTGACGGTCTTCTTCTCCACCACCTCATAGTCGTTGATGACATTGAGCACCACGTTAGGCGCCACCACGGAGAGCCGTGATATCTCCTCGTCGGTGAAGAACTTATCGGCAACTTTAATGATGCCTTTCCTTCCGATTTTCTTAGAGCGGTAGTTATACCCAATGGTGACCGGTGTGGAGAGAGACTCAAGATTAAGCAGCGTGGCAACCTCAAAAGTCTTTTCTGTAGGTATGTGGTCGATGACGGTTCCGTTTTCGATGGCCGTCACCATGATTTCGTTCTTAGCCATATTCTCAACTTAATTAATTATTGTATTGTCATTACGCACATCGTCTATTGAGATGCCGAGAACATCACAGAAGATAGCCTGACGGGCAAATAGTCCATTGCCAGCCTGCTGGATGTAATATGCGTGCGGGTCGTTATCCACGTCGTAGGCTATCTCGTTGACACGTGGCAGAGGGTGAAGAATCTTCATGTTGGGCTTCGCCGACGACAGCATGTCGCGTCTGAGGATATACACATCCTTCACGCGTTCGTATTCCATGAGATCGGAGAACCTCTCTTTTTGCACACGAGTCATATATAATATGTCGGCATCCGCAATCACCTTCTCGTTGAATGCCGTATGTTCCTGGAACTTTATACCATGCTCACGGCAGTAGATCTTGTACTCGTTGGGCATGGAGAGCTCCTTTGGTGCCACGAAATGGAATGTGGGATTAAAATGCCTCATCGCCATGATGAGCGAGTGAACAGTACGACCGTATTTAAGGTCGCCGACAAGGTAGATGTTGAGATTGTCGAGTGTGCCCTGTGTCTTGTATATCGAATAAAGGTCGAGCATGCACTGGGAAGGATGCTGGTGAGCTCCGTCTCCTGCATTGACAATGGGTACTGGTGCTACCTCAGAGGCATACTGGGCCGCACCTTCTATGTGGTGTCTCATCACTATCACATCGGCATAGTTCGAGACCATGAGGATAGTGTCCTTCAGTGTCTCTCCCTTCGTCCCGCTGGTAATCTTCGGGTCGGCAAAACCGATGACGCGTGCGCCAAGACGATTGGCTGCGGTTTCGAAACTCAGTCGGGTGCGTGTCGATGGCTCAAAGAAGAGCGTGGCGACAACCTTCCCTTTCAGCAGTTCCCTGTTAGGGTGCTTCTCAAACTCCTGTGCCATCTCAATCATGTACAAAATCTTCTCACGAGTGAGATTGGCAATAGTGACAAAATTATGCTTTTCCATCACGATTTTTTATGTTTTGTTCTTTTTCGACCGCTAAGGTACACATATTTTCCCATTTATCACAAAAAAATCAGAGAAAATATCGATATTTTTTCGGTATATGAACAAAAACGAGTATTTTTGCACTGTCTTTTCAATAAAAATACACTCAAAACAACAGAAATAACAAAAAATGGATAGAAAAATAGTTCACTTCCTGTGGGTATTGCTGATAGTGACGGTGACAGCTATTGCCGGTGCGGTATATGCCATTGCAGAGGGATGGATAGGTTACATGCCTCCCATCGAGGACCTGCAGAATCCCATTAACAGATTCGCCACTCAGGTGTATTCATCAGACGGGAAACTCATGGGCACATGGAACTACAACAAAGAGAACCGTGTGTGTGTTGACTATGACCAACTCGCACCATCTCTCATCAAGGCTCTCGTCGCTACTGAGGACGTCAGATTCCACGAGCACTCTGGCATAGACTTCAAGGCGCTCGCACGTGCCATCATAAAACGTGGCATACTCGGACAGAAAAATGCTGGCGGCGGTTCTACCATCACCCAACAGCTGGCCAAACAGCTCTACTCTGGAAAGGCGGCAAGTGTCACTGAACGTGCGCTGCAAAAACCCATTGAATGGGTGATTGCCGTACAGTTGGAGAAAAACTACACCAAAGACGAGATCATTGCCATGTATCTCAACTATTTCGACTTCCTGCATAATGCAGTGGGAATAAAGACGGCGGCAAACACTTATTTCGGGAAAGAGCCAAAGGATCTATCCGTCACTGAGTCTGCCACACTCATTGGACTCTGCAAGAACCCGTCATACTTCAACCCAGTGAGACATCCAGAACGTTGTCGGGACAGACGCAACGTGGTGCTGCAACAGATGCTTAAGGCTGGATACCTGTCGGAATACGAATACTCAAAATACTCCGCTCAGCCCTTGAACCTTAACTTCCACGTAGCTGACCATAAGGACGGCATTGCTGCTTACTTCCGCGACTTCCTGCGGAGATATATGATGGCAAAATATCCTGAGAAGTCTAACTATCCAAAGTGGAACATGGCCAAATATGTACAAGACTCTATCAACTGGATAAACGACCCACTCTATGGCTGGTGTAACAAAAACAAAAAGAAAGACGGACAACCCTATAATGTATATACCGACGGACTGAAAGTTTATACCACCATAGACTCGCGCATGCAACGCTATGCCGAAGAGGCATGCTACGAACATGTGGTGAAATTCCTGCAACCAGCTTTCAACACGGAAAACCGCGGGAAGTCTAATGCTCCTTACTCCGGTCGTCTTACAGCCCGTCAGTATAACGACATCATGGGACGCTCGGTAAAACAGAGTGAACGCTACCGTCTAATGAAAGAGGCCGGCGCGTCGTACGACGAGATACACAAGGCGTTTAACACGCCGACTAAGATGAGCATCTTCACTTATCACGGTGAGGTGGACACAACCATGAGTCCCATTGACTCGATAAAATACTACAAGTCGTTCCTTAGATGCGGATTCATGAGCATGTCACCACAGAACGGAGCAGTGAAGGCATACGTGGGAGGCATGAATTTCGTGCATTTTAATTACGACATGTGTGTGGAGGGACGACGACAGGTGGGTTCGACCATCAAACCATTCCTCTATTCTCTTGCCATGGAAAACGGATTCTCGCCATGCGACCTTGCGCCAAATGTGCAACAGACATATATCGTGGCAGGACAACGATGGACTCCACGCAACTCCAGCAGAAGAAGATACGGCGAGAACGTCACTCTGAAATGGGGACTGGCGCAGTCTAACAACTGGATAACCGCCTACCTAATGAGCAAGCTCAGTCCGCAGGCTTTCGTCACACTGCTCAGGGAATATGGCTTCAATAGTCCTGACATACATCCCTCCATGTCGCTCTGTCTCGGTCCTTGCGACCTCACTGTAGCCGAGATGGTGAGTGCATATACCACCTTCGCCAATCATGGCATTCGCACTGCCCCACTCTTCGTCACTAAGATTGAGGACAACGACGGAAATGTCATCGCCCAATTCCAGCCAAGAATGAATGAGGTGATAAGCGAGGAAAGCGCTAACAAGATGCTATACATGCTAAAGGGTGTCGTGGACGGAGGTACAGCCGGACGTCTGCGTTTCCGCCATAACTTCAAGGGTGAGATAGCTGCAAAGACCGGCACCACCAACAATAATAGCGACGCATGGTTCATGGGCGTCACACCTACACTTGTCAGCGGTGTATGGGTCGGTGGAGACGACCGTGACATTCATTTCGACTCCATGCAGATGGGACAGGGTGCCACCATGGCATTGCCCATCTGGGCATATTACATGAGGAAGGTGTATAATGACAGCAGACTCGGATACAACGAAAACGCTATCTTCGACTTGCCCGAGGGATATAATCCCTGCGAGCAGTCAGACTTCGACGCCATCGACTACAACGACATCGAAGAGGTGTATGAATGATGACTTATAGGAGAAGCTGCTTCACACTGTTTTTTCAGGGAAAGCAGCTTCTCTTTTTTTATAAGAATAAAAGGTTTACTATAGTCACGTTGGCAGCAAGGAAACAGCTGTTGAGTAATGGCATCACCTTGAATGCAGCAAGAAGAATCATAGCACGCTTTATATCTATATATACAAAAAACCCACAAGAAAATCTTGCGGGTTAACTCCTAATATTTCGAGGTACCTAGCAGAGTCGAACTGCTCTACACGGTTTTGCAGACCGTTACCTAACCGATCGGCCAAGGTACCTTGTTCTTGTTTGCGAGTGCAAAGGTACTATATTTTTTTCATTCCACCAAATTTTTTCTACACTTTTTTTCGCATCATGAGTTTTTTCCTCCTTACACCTTATTATATATGTAAAGGCTCTTCAGTTAAATGAAGATATGGTAAGAATCATAGTTAACAAACGTGAACGAGAAGAAATAGATAGGAGAAAAAAGGGGTATTATCTCTACTAACTTAAAGAAACCATCTATTATATTTGTTTTTTTCACGATTTATTCCGAATTTTGCAGCGACAAACAAATATCAAGTATGAATATAAAATATCTTATCATCATGTCAATACTGTTGCCTCCTGCAACAATCAGCGCAGAGGAGACAGCAGAGGCCAGGTTGGCTAACGAAGCTGCCGAGGGCGTGAAGGTGTGGACATTAAAGGACTGCATTCGTCACGCAATGGAAAACAATATCAGCCTGAAGAAAAATCAGGTTAGTATCCTTTCTGCACAGGAGGACGTAATGCAGTCGAAGGCGGCACTACTCCCTACACTGTCTGCATCGACCAACCAGTCGGTGGGATGGAAACCATGGATGAACAGCGGTATGAGCACCGTGACCAACGGTACCGTAGTGAACAACGTCAACAAGACGTATTACAACGGCAGTTACTCGATCAGCAGCCAATGGACACTGTGGAATGGTAACCGAAACAGAAACACCATAAAACAAAATCGGATGACACTGGAAAAGGCGGAACTCGACTCTGCCACAAACGCCAATGCCCTGAAAGAACAGATCGCTGACCTCTACGTACAGATTCTTTACCTCAACGAAGCGATAAAGGTTAACCAACAGACTCTTGAGACAAGCAAGAAAAACGAGGAAAGAGGACGCGAGATGGTGGAGGTGGGAAAGATGTCGAAAGCCGACCTCGCACAACTTACCGCCCAGACCAAACAGGACGAATATAATATCGTTAGCGCACAGGCACAGGTGGATAAAGCCAAGACTCAGCTCAGACAGATATTAGAACTCGACGCCAACGTGGAGTTTGACGTGTATGTGACCGAAGAAAGCGACGAGAGTGCACTACAGGTCATACCTTCACTGCAGACCGTGTATGACAACGCACTCGCCACACGACCGGAGATAGCCAGCGGACTGCTCGCCATAGAAAACCAAAAATTGGGAGTGAAGATTGCAAAAGCAGGGAAATTGCCACAGATAAGCCTCAACGCAAGTCTCGGAACAAGCACCACGTCGATGAACTCTAACGATTGGGGAAAACAGATGAAGACTAACTTCGACGGCATGGCTGGACTATCTGTCAGTCTTCCTCTATTCGACAACCGCAGCACGAAGACCAACGTAAACAAAGCGCAGCTAAACGTGATAAACGCGGAACTCGACCTGCAGAACAAACGGAAGACCCTATACTCTACCATCGAGGGATACTGGATTGACGCAAACACCAACCAACAGAAATTCATCGCCGCCACTGCAAGCGTGGAAAGCATGCAGACAAGCTATGACCTACTGAGCGAACAGTTTAGGTTGGGACTGAAAAACATAGTGGAACTGATGACAGGCAAAAACAATCTTGTCAACGCTCAGCAAAACAAACTGCAAAGCAAGTATATGACTATTCTCGATATTCAGATGCTGAAGTTCTACAATGGAGAAGAAGGGGAATTGTAGGCTTACGGGAGTTGAATAATTAACTCCATATATACTTATAAAATAATTACGAAATTAAAAAAATACAATATGAAGAAAATTAGCAAAATATGGTTCGTGGCTGGAGCAATAGCTATTGCAGCCATAGCATGGTGGATGCTCTCTGGTGACAAGAAAGAACGCGAAATTGAGTTCAACACCGACAAAGCAACCAAGACAAACATCCAAAACAGCGTTACCGCTACTGGTACTATAGAACCTGTGACATCGGTCACTGTGGGTACACAGGTGTCGGGTATCGTCAGCAAGCTCTTTGTGGATTACAACAGCGTGGTGAAAAAAGGACAGGTGATAGCTGAGCTCGACAAGACTAACCTCATCAGCGAGCTCAATACTGCAAAGGCTAATCTGGCAAGCGCACAGAGCACTCTCAAATACGAAAACGACAACTTCCGCAGATACCAGACGCTATACTCTAAGGGGCTCGTCAGCACCGACGACTTCGAGACTGCACGACTATCGTACGAAAAAGCTCGACAGCAAGTGGCTACCTCCAAGGAGTCGGTAACAAAGGCACAGACAAACCTCGGATATGCAACCATCACATCGCCCATAGATGGAGTGGTACTGTCGAAGGCAGTGGAAGAGGGACAGACAGTAGCTGCCAGCTTCAACACCCCTGAGCTCTTCACAATTGCCAAAAATCTCACCGACATGCGTGTGATTGCCGATGTGGATGAGGCTGACATCGGCGATGTAAGAGAAGGAGAAAGGGTGACGTTCACTGTGGATGCATATCCTAACGACAAGTTTGAGGGAGAGGTGACGCAAGTGAGACAGGAAGCTACTACGACAAACAATGTGGTGACTTACGAGGTGGTGATCAGCGCACCAAACAACGACCTTAAGCTAAAGCCAGGTCTTACGGCTAACGTCACCATCTTCACCGCAGAACGACAGGGAGTACTGAGCGTACCAAGCAAAGCACTTAGATTCACTCCAACCCAAGGGACCGTTGGCAAGATGAAAATTGTGGATATCAAAGGGAAAAACAAAGTATGGACCATGGAAAACAACACTATCAAGGCTCATGCAGTACAGATTGGTATGACCGATGGCATCAATACGGAAATTATCTCGGGCATCAACGAGGGAATGACTGTGATTACAGGAATACAAGAGATAAACTTGGCTCCTGCAGGAATGCCTGAGACACAGGAACGCTCGCCGTTCGCTCCTGGCCCTCCGGGAAAGAAGAAATAGACATCATCCATCTCACATAACACATAGTGAATTATGACAGAAAAGAAAGTTGTAATAGAACTGCAGAACGTCAGACGGGACTTCATTGTGGGAGAGGAGACTGTCCATGCCCTCAGGGGCGTATCGTTCAAAATACACGAGGGTGAGTTTGTCACCATCATGGGTAAGTCGGGTTCGGGAAAATCAACCCTACTCAACCAATTGGGATGTCTCGATACTCCTTCGAGCGGGGAATATATCCTCGACGGAGTTCCTGTAAGGACTATGTCGCGCTCACAAAGAGCTGTACTGAGAAACAGGAAAATCGGATTCATCTTCCAAAACTATAACCTTCTGGCAAAAACAACCAGCGTGGAGAACGTGGAACTGCCACTGATGTACAACTCGAGTGTCAGTGCGGAAGAACGCCACCAAAGGGCCATTGAAGCCTTGAAGGCAGTGGGACTGGGAGACCGTCTCTATCATAAGTCTAACCAGATGTCGGGCGGACAGATGCAGCGTGTGGCCATAGCACGTGCACTGGTGAACAACCCTGCTGTGATCCTCGCTGACGAGGCTACAGGTAATCTCGACACTCGTACATCGTTTGAGATTCTTGTGCTCTTCCAGAAACTACATGCCGAAGGACGCACCATCATCTTCGTGACCCACAACCCCGACATCGCCAGCTACTCGAGCCGTAATATCATGCTGCGCGACGGCAAGGTGATTAGCGACGAGGTGAACAACAATATACTCACTGCTGCAGAGGGACTTGCTGCACTACCCGCATCTACCGACGAATAGCAGAGCATGAACATAACTCAAGGAAGATAATTATGAACTACTCAAATTTATTTAAAATAGCCGTAAGAGCCATCGCTGCCAACAAGACACGCTCGTTCCTGACTGCACTCGGTATCATCATCGGCATCGCTTCGGTCATCACTATGCTTGCAGTGGGACAAGGCACGAAGAAAAGCATACAGGCAAACATTGCGGAGATGGGCTCTAACATGATAATGATTGGACCGGGAGCTGACAGGCGTGGAGGCGTAAGGCAAGACGCATCCTCGATGGAGACGCTGAAGATGAACGACTACGAGAGCATCAAGGACGAGTGTACGTATATCAAAGCTATCAGTCCCGTGGTGAACAAAAGTGGACAGTTCATATACGGCAACGAGAACGCCCCCTCTACCATCTACGGCGTCAACCAAGACTACATGGAGATACGTCAGATAAGCGTGGCTGACGGCGATATGTTTACCGACGCAGATATCAAGGCAAGCGCGAAGGAGTGCATACTCGGACAGACCGTCGTAGATAACCTTTTCCCCAACGGAGGAGACCCTATAGGAAAAACAGTGAGATTCAACAGCATACCATTCCGCGTGATCGGAGTGCTGAAGAAAAAGGGCTACAACTCCATGGGCATGGACCAAGACGACCTCGTATTGGCTCCATACACGTCGGTAATGAAACGTATTCTCGCACAGACATATCTCGGCGGCATACAGTGCTCCGCCATTACTGAGGGAGTGACCGAGAAAGCAACGGATCAGATTACAACCATACTGCGACGTAACCACAAACTGTGCGACGCGACGGAGACCACCATCGCTGACGAGGATGACTTCAACATTCGCTCACAAGAGGAACTGTCGTCGATGATGACTTCCACCACAGACATGCTTACCATTCTTCTCGGATGCGTGGCAGGCATCTCGCTCGTGGTGGGCGGCATTGGCATCATGAATATCATGTATGTAAGCGTCACCGAACGTACACGTGAGATCGGACTCCGAATGAGTGTGGGAGCAAGGGGAATTGACATCCTCAACCAATTCCTCATTGAAGCCATTATGCTCAGCGTCACAGGTGGAATCATAGGAGTGATGCTCGGCATCGGAGCGTCATATCTGATAAAATCAGCTGCACACTGGCCTATCGTCATCGAGGGATGGACGATACTTATGAGCTTCGCCGTATGTACGCTCACAGGTGTCTTTTTCGGATGGTATCCCGCAAAAAAAGCAGCTCAGTTGGATCCTATAGAGGCATTGAGATATGAATAGGAATGAAGCATTGATATATGAATAAGAAAATTGAATTTGCACTGCATCTCATGGCGTGGGTGATTATTTTCCTCACGCCAATGATGATGTCAGGACGAGCAGGTGATTTCAATATCACACGATACTTGTTCTTCAGCGTAGCACAGACAACATTGGTTATTGTGTTTTACGTCAACTACTTTGTCCTCGTGCCAAAATACTATTTCGGCGGAAAACGGTCGTTGTTCTTCGTGTACAACGTTGCCATCATACTTACGCTGAGCTTCGCAATACAACTGTGGATAACGCATTGCATGAGCTTCTTCGGCATAGCACACGGAAATCCACCTAAGACTCACGACAGACCCTCGTCGCTGGTATTTATTGTCAAAGACGTGATAAACCTCGTGATGTCTGCAGTTATGTCAACAGCCATCTGCTTGGGAAAACAACTACACAAGGCCGAGGACGAACGAAAGGAGGCAGAACAGGCGAAAACCGTGGCGGAACTGAAAAACCTTAGGGCACAGATCAACCCTCACTTCCTGCTCAATACGCTTAACAATATCTATGCACTCACTGCTATCGACGCGTCGAGAGCGCAAAAAGCTATCGACGAACTGAGCCGAATACTGCGACATGTTCTCTATGACAACGAACGGCCTTTCATCAGCCTCACTGACGAGGTGAAATTTCTCGACGACTATGTCAGCCTAATGCGCATCAGACTGGCAAAGAATGTAAGAGTGAGCTTCACAACTGACATCGCACCCAACAGTCAGGCGAATATTGCGCCAATGATATTCATTTCGCTCGTGGAAAACGCATTCAAACACGGAGTGAGTACCACAGAGCCCAGCTTTATCCTTATTCATATAGAAGCTGATAACAAGCATATTGCATGTACCATACGTAACAGCAACTACCCCAAACCTAAGTCTGACAATAGCGGACATGGAATAGGTCTGCGACAGGTGAAACGACGACTTGAGCTGATCTACCCCGGCAAATATGAATGGAAACGTGAAACAACAAATAACGAATATTTATCAACAATAATTATCCATGACACTAAACTGTGCAATAATTGACGACGAACCACTCGCCGTAGAACTACTGACAAGCTACGTTAACCGTACGCCCTTCCTCAACCTTACAGGAGGATACAATAGTGCCATCAGTGCCATCAAAGCCTTGAGAGAAACGCCCGTCGATGTATTATTCCTCGACATACAGATGCCTGAACTCAGCGGACTGGAATTTGCCAAACTGCTGCCGAAGGAAACACGAATCGTCTTCACCACCGCCTTCAGCGAATATGCTCTCGAAGGCTATGAGAATGACGCCCTGGGCTATCTGCTGAAACCCATAAGCTACGAGAGTTTTATCAAAGTGGCACAAAAAGCACTCGACTGGTTCAACCGCATTACTAAGATTGACAACTACCAACAAAATCGGTTCATGTTTGTAAAGAGCGACTACAAACTGGTAAAGATTAGCTTCGACGACATTCTGTATATTGAGGGTCTGAAAGACTATGTGAGAATTTATCTCGAAAACGGCGAGAAAATAATGTCGCTGATGAACATGAAAACGCTTGAGGATTACTTGCCTCGTCCAGAGTTCATACGTACCCATAGGTCGTTTATTGTACACACGTCAAAAGTGCGTCTCATCGACCGCATGCGCTTCGTATTTGGCGATACATATATACCTATATCCGATAGCTACAAGGACAATATCAACGAGATTCTCGAACGTTTCACGTTGACATAATCCTACCTCAGACGCCATATCCAAAAGTACAACATTATCTCAGACGCAAGCCGTCACCTACCGTAATGTTATCATCGGGTCTCATATTATTAAGTTTATAGAGATACTTCAGACGAATGCCATAGAGTTGAGAGATGGAGTACATCGACTCTCCTGCACGCACATAGTGCAAACGATCCTTGTAGTTCTTTGGCGCACGTTTTGCTTTTTTCTTCAGATATACAATATCGCCCTCAACAAGACGGTCGTTGAAGCTACGCTCGTTATATTTGGCCAGTCGATGACCGCTGATACCCACTTCCTTGCCTATCGTGACAAAGGTATCTCCACTACGAGCCTTTAAGAAGTAGTTCTCATTGAACTTGTAAATGGGATGTAACTGCCCGACGATGGCCTTGTCTTTCGACTTTGAAGCCATGAAATGGTCGTAGCTACGCGCATGATCGTATTTATTGAGCTTATAGAGTTCAATGAGGTCTATGAGTTTGTCGGCATAACGAGGATTGGTGGCATAGCCACATTCCTTCAGTCCACGCGCCCATCCATGATAGTCTGTTGTCTTCAGACGGAAAAGTGGACTATAACGCTTACTGTTGGCAAGAAAACGTGAATGGTCCTCAAAGCTATCATACACCGTCTCGTATGCCCGGAAACACTCGTTCCGGGCATCGTCGTCAGCATATTGCTTGCGTCCTTGCCATCCGTGACACTTTATACCAAAGTGATTATTGCCATTCTTTGCCAAAGCACTTCTCCCCGCTCCAGACTCAAACACGCCTTGGGCTAACGTGATGCTCGCAGGAATGCCGTAGCGCTTCATCTGTTCGATGGCGAGATCCTTGTATTGGTCTATATATTGCTGATATGCTGAGTTCCATTTCATCTGTCCATAAACAGCAGAATGGATAATGAGAAACAGCAGTAAAACATGATTTTTCATTCGGATATACTTTTTGTGTGCAAAAATAATGAAAAAATATGAGGATAATGAACTTTTTTATTAATTTTGCAAGAAAATTAGGATTATTATGGAAACCAAGACTATTTCAACTACTATTCAGGTGGCGCAGATAAGCGAATTATCGGTTGCTGACCGTGAACTTATTGAGCATGCCATGAGGCAAACCGACAAGTCATACGCACCATATTCTCGTTTTAATGTAGGTGCTGCTGTGAGACTTGTTGACGGAAGCATCATTGTCGGCTGTAACCAAGAGAACGCAGCCTTTGGAGTCACCATGTGTGCCGAGCGTTCTGCCTTATTTGCTGCAGGTGCCAGCCACCCTGACATCGCAGTCACCTCCATCGCCATTGCTGCACGCGACTCAAATGGTTTCACCACCGAGCCTATCAGTCCGTGTGGTATGTGCCGTCAAGCAATGATAGAGACTGAGACTCGATACCGTATTCCTCTCCGCATCCTACTCTACGGCTCTGCCCACACTTATATAATAGAAGGTATCACCTGCCTCATGCCTCTCTCGTTTGAGAGTTTTATGTGATGTCAAAAGTTCCGGAATTTCTGGAAAATCAAGAAAAACCGGAATTCCTGGAAATTCCGGAGAAACCGGCAGTTCCGGGAGTTCCGCCACGTTTCCGTGGCGAAACTTACAATTGCTGTATTAGCCTTGCAAACACTTCATCATTTATGAGTAAAGGAGCATGACCAACAAGAACGAGATGCTCACGTGCACGAGTCATGGCCACATTGAGCTTCGGATCAATGATGACACCATCTTCGACAAAGTCGTTGGCAGTAAGGAACTCGAGCTGATAGCGATGCTGTACAGTAAAGCCATAGATGATGACATCTCGCTGGCTACCTTGATAACGCTCTACTGTATCAATGGTGATATCATGGAGCTCAGATATACCATGACGGTCTATGGCGTTTCGCACTGTAGCTATTTGGTTGCGATATGGTACAATCACACCTACAGTGGTCTTCGACGAGAAGGTATCGGGTGAAAGATGATATACGGCAACCGTCATCTCTGCAATGATATCAGCCTCGACGGTATTTACCTTATCGGAAGGTGAACTCTTTGGTAAGGGAGCATTGACAAACACTACCCTACTCTTCAGCAATAGCTTTGTCCATGGGTCTGCCTCTTCATCTGGATAAGGTAGTTCCCGCAACTGATGGCTAAGTGGTACGGGTTGAAGAAGTCCAGAGTAGAAACATTTGCTGGGAAATTCTGCTATGTCGCGATGCATACGTCCCTGACGAGTAAGCATGGCTGTGACATCGGGACACGAGACATAGCGTCGTAACAGCCTTTGGAACAAGGAGTGGCGGCAGTCACGTATGTCGAGTGCGGTAAGCAGCGGGTTAGTAACGATGGTCTCTTCCTTGCTTTGCAGCACCACGGCCGGTAGCTGCTTATGGTCGCCGATAAGCACGAAACGTCCTATTGATTCCTCGCCATCTTCCGTGCAGCATGCCGCCAGCAAACCAACGATATGCGGTTCAAGTATCTGTGACGCTTCATCAACGATAGCTAGCGAGAAATGGCGCATGGAGAGTAGTTCCTGATGAGAGTTAAGCGTTGACACCGTGGCGCATACCACTCTTGCTTTGATCACCAATTCAACGATATCGTCAAGACGGCTGCATGACGAGACTTTCTCGTCGATCATATATTCTCTGTACGCTGGATCACAAGCCATCTTATTGCCTATCCGCAAGAAGTCGATACCCTGTTCAACAAGTTTACCACACATCTCATCTACTGCACGGTTGGTGTATGACAATAACAACACTGACGATGTCTCGTAAAGTAGTTCCTCGCGCAGTATGTTGAGCATAGCAAAAGAGGTCTTGCCCGTACCCGGAGGACCGATGACGAGAAACATGTCACGTGCCTGCATAGCTCGTAATACAAGCGTGTTAAAGTCACCATAATCACCAATAAGACTTACCGACGTATCTATGATGGGTCGGCGTTGCGAAAGGAGAAGACGACAACGGCTGTCTGTGGTTGAGAGCAGCGAATGAAGAACCACATAAAGTCCTCCTGAGGATATCTCTCCTGCTCCATATTCCACAGCCCATAGTGAGTTGTAGCGGTTGAGGAAGACATCTGGATGAGTCTGCGGGTCGAGCAGTCCGAGACGAATGCCTTCGAGCGAGATGTCAATGATATTGGCTCTGAACACCATTGTGCGTCGGGCGTCGGGCATGGCTTTCTTTGGATAAGGATAAAAGATGAC
This sequence comes from Prevotella sp. P5-92, assembly GCF_002251245.1. Lineage (GTDB taxonomy): Bacteria > Bacteroidota > Bacteroidia > Bacteroidales > Bacteroidaceae > Prevotella. The sequence continues at coordinate 70,802 of NZ_NPJG01000007.1, read as the reverse complement.
CATATCGCCGTTGCGGAACGAAGAGGTGTAAGTGTCTTGTCTGTTGTCTTCAGGAAAGCGTAGTGTGACATATTCCACCGCCCCATAACTATTTGTCTCACAGCTATGTGCATCAAGTATTAGTTTATAAAAAATATTACCTACTTCCGCCTTTTCCTCAGCAGACAGTAGCCATAGCTGCGCAGATCCGTCATCGTCGCGTGTTACAGTGCCGGTACGTGAAAGTACGCTCTCCTTCTGAACAAATGTCATGAAACACTTGAAATAAGCTTTCAGCTCGGGTGACGCCTTCCTTATAGGATCTGTTATCTCGTCGAGGGCAGGGGCTATATATGTGTCATAGAATTTCTTTGCCGTAGCATGAGGCTGGATGCTGGAAGAAGAGAGACATTCGTAGATGTCGAAACCGCCATCTGCGAGGTAATACTCGCTCCACGCTATCTGGTTACGTATGCGTATGGCGTCTTGCAGCAGTGCAGGTGCTGCACCAAGTTGGAGAAGGCTCTTGTCATATCTTGAATAGAGCAGGAATGAGAATATGTCGGTTTGTGGGATATTATAACTGTAATGCAGCACTGCCATATAGAGCAATAGCTGGACGTAGTGTTTGGTCTTTTGTCTTGGTGGTTCGCCGGGATGGTCTCCATAGCCAAAGACGCCTTTTCCAGCCTTTTGCTCTACCAGAACCCGAAAGTCTATCTGTAGCATATCCATACGTCCTTGAACGCCGAGCATCTCACAGACGAACGAGGGTTCAAGGATCACCTGTCGTGAGTCGAATCCATTCACCTCTGCAGGCATCACCTTGTCTATCACGTACTTGATATGTCTTAGTTGCTTCTGTGCCTGAGTATGAAAGTCTGTACCGAGAGCTGATGCACATTGGACCACAGCAAGTGCGTTGTCGCGACAGAAGCGCAAGATACTCTTTGCATATGTGGTGTCTATATGGTGTATAGTGTCATCAAGCATCATACCGGCGAAATTACCGAGCAGTGTGTGTATTGTGTTTTGCGATGGTTTTATCTTGTTAAAATAGAAGATACGGGCGTCGGTGGCATAGTCTTCGAAGCAAGAAGCAATGGTGGTGACATTGACGAGAAGATCGGGATGAAGTATGATGTGTTCTGCCTCCAGTGCATCGTCCCTTTGTCTTGACCGTCGTGGCAACACAAGGTTCATTTGGTTTCCCTCGCTCACCAATTTCAGCAGGTAGCGTTGTGTCTCGCGACATATCACGCTCACCTCTTCGCCCGTCGTTTCTAAGGTTGCGACAATAACGTCATCTTTTACTCCAACGACAGCGACACGCATCTTAGTGGCAAGCAGTTTCTGTTGTTCCCGTCTCCGTGGAGAAACAGGAAAGCTACGCATTAGGTTTTCGGGTATCTCGGCGCCATTGTAAATAGCACTTACAAACATTGCCACTGCCTTTGCATCATGCGCCCAAAGATGTTGCAGTTCATCTGTATATCTATCTATATGACGTATGATATTTCGTGCCTCGTTGAAGTCACGATATACGAAACGGTCAATGGACAGTTGTTTTGTTAAATAGTCTGCCTTTGCGAATGTACCTGCGGCAAAGGCGATGTCGTAGTCGGCCACACGTTGTGTCACCGCGAGTCTTGCAACCTTGTCTATAGAGGCATAGAAAGAGCGCAACGATGCCGTCGAGGAGGTGTCAAGCCTCTCGACGGCATCGCCAATCATGCCGAAATATTCTTCGGCTGTATATCCAAACTTCCCGCTCACGCCTCCTGACGATCGTCGATGTTGTCACCTGGAGTAGGCTGCATCTCGTTCTCAAAGTCGGTCACTCCGTTATTCACGAGAATATTATACCACTGAATGAGTTTCTTTATGTCGCTGACATGCACACGCTCGCGGTCGAAATTGGGTAATACCTTAGCGAAATATTCGCGAAGTTCGTCACCAGAGGCTTTCTTATAGTTTATCGATGCCTCTTTGGATTCTTCCAACTGCTTCATGTTCTCGAGAACCTTTCCGAGTGGCACATCATCACCGTCGGTGTACATCGCTATGTCAGCAAGTGACGTTATCCTGTCAGCAGCGAATGCTGGCAAACGACGGTGTGTTTCGTCAAGTATTTCCACTATCAAGCTGTTCTTGGCTCTTGAAACCAATTTGTAGAGTCCGGGCTTACCGGAAATGGCTAAAATTGTCTGTAACATTGTTGTTTATATAAGTTTATAAAAGTACTTTTAATATTTCGTTTATTTGATGGTCCACATCTTGTAGGCCATCGTTGACTATCGTATAGTCGGCTCTTTCTGCCACTTCTTGTTGCGGCATCTGCCTCTCTATCCAGTCGCGAGCTTTGTCACGGCTGACTCCGTCACGTAGCATAATCCTCTCCTCGCGCACCTCTTCGGGTGCTACTACGGCGATTATTTTCTCCACGAGCCGGTCGAATCCTGATTCATAAAGAATTGCGCACTCCATCCATCTGACATCTGACGTCAAGAAGTCTTCAGCCACTGCGGGATGCACAATTGCGTTTATGGCATCGTTATTCTCTTTCGAAGCTAATAGGAAGTTTGCCACCGATGCCTTGTTCATCCTCCCGTCAGGAAGGAACGTGTCTTTCCCTATTAGTTTTGTCAGCCTCTGTCGTATCTTGTTTGAGGTGGCGATGATGGTCTTGGCGTGTGAATCGCAATCGTATATGTCAATACCCCTCAGTCTCAGCTTACTGCAGACATAGCTTTTCCCGCTTCCTATGCCGCCGGTTATTGCCACCGAGGCAGGTTTTTGTTTTGGATAATCTGTCATCTGCTTAATCTTCTTCTATGAGGTAATCCACTTGTTGTACGTTGAGCGTCGCCCTCGACACCCCATGTGGGACTAAACGCAGCTGTACGGTACATTTCTCTTTTTTACCGTCTGCTATCTCGTCATAGTCAGCCACGACTTTGAAGTCTTCTTTTGTGAGTTTCCTGAATTGGCTAACACCAGTGACAAACCTAACGTTCACCTTTGCAGGGAAGGTGCGAAGCACTTTACCGTTTGGCACATTAATACCCTCGATCGGTATGTCGTGTATACTTTCTTCTGTGAGCACATCAGTCATAAACCTCACGTTTACTTTCTCTGGAATGAATTTCACTCCTCTCATCTTGGTTATGCGAGTTCCAACAGTTAGTGTATCTCGGAAATTGCTGATTGAGAGATCTTCCGTATGGGCTTCGGTTATTGTCTCAAGGAGCTTAGCCGAGGCATATACGGTGACGCTGTCAGGACTGTAATCCACGTTTGAGATGAAATAGAGGTGTTCGGGTTCTACAGTTCCTTTCCACTTCACAGGAACCTTTTTCGATAGTCCGTAGTTGTAGTAAATCTCATACTTGTCGCCCTTGGTCTGTACGATCTTAGTAGATGCTGAGAGCTGAAGATACAGCAAACGGTTGATCTCTGCCATAGGCAGCGCGACATAGCCAGCCGAGTCTTTGGCATAAGCCTTGAAATTGAGATTAATAGGCTTCAATCCGTCACCATAGACATATCCTGCGAGCACCAGTCCCTTGTCGCGCAAGGTCAGCTTCACCGTGTCAGTCTCGTTGCTCATAAGCACCACATTATCGGGCACATTAACCAGTCTCACTGGTACCTTTATCTCTCTTTCTAATGTCTCGTTGAGCGACATGAGGAGCCAAAAGACACCTGCGAGTGCGAAAAAGAACAAAAAAATCAGAAATTCCCCATTCACTGCAGCGAATAGGAAATCCCTGACCTTTCGGGATATAGTGTGCCCTATACTCATCAACGTATTATTTCGCTCCTGGTTGGTTAGCGGAAGCATCCTTAAACACGTATCCCTTGTCGACGCGTATTGTCACGCCCTTGGCGATTTCCACATCGACAATGCCAGTGGCTATGTCAACCCTTTTCACGGTGCCATATATGCCACCTCCAGTGACCACCGACATTCCCTCGGCAAGCGAGTTTTGGAACTTCTGTATCTCTTTCTGTTTTTTTTGTTGTGGACGAATCATGAAAAACCACATGATGGCAAAGAGGGCCACCATCATCAGCAGCATGCTCATGCCGCCACCATTTGCGCCGCCAGCCTGTGCGGCCAAAACCAATACTGTCATATTACCGTAATTATTTTATATTTTGTTTTCTTTTATATTAAAATAGGTGTGACGCTTCATTGCATCTCCTCTTCATCCCTCTGCTGTGGCATAGCTTTTATCATGCGACCACTTTCTATAAGGTTATGTGCTATGGCATCAAGCATGCCGTTGACATATCCTCCGCTACGAGATGTGCTATAGAGCTTGGCAAGTTCTACAAACTCATTAATGGTGACGTTAATGGGGATATTGGGGAAAGTCATCATCTCGGCTATAGCAATCTGCATGAGTATAACGTCCATGAATGCCAAACGACTGAAATCCCAGTTGCGCGACGCTTCATTCATGTATCTTTGGTACTCGTCGGCACGGAGAATGGAGGCACGGAAGAGTTTTCTTGCGAAATCGCGATCGTCATCACTATCATACTCAGGCAAAAGTGGCTGTTTTGCTCCGTTTTTCTCCTCAAACCGCTTTATGGTCTTTATGACAAAGGTGTCAACAATTTCCTTGTCGTCATTCCAATATAGGCTCTCGTCCTCTATCATCTCGTCTATCTCGTCGTTGTCTTTGATAAAGGCTTTGTATATCTTACGCCATATTTCCTTGTCACACTCATAATTGTCCTCACGGTTGTCGAGATAGTCCTTGTAGAACTGAGCCTCGCGAATGCGTCCGTACAGGCGTTTGACAAAGTCTGCATGGTTATCCCACGACATTTTCTTGCTTTCCAGGAATTCGTTGAGCATACGATTGTTTTCCAGCTGCAGCACAAAACGGTTGTCTGCAAACTTCGACGAAGGTCGGTCAAAGCCCTCTCGACGGGCTTTTCTCTCCATCACGTTCCAGTATTCCTTGGCCTCCTTTGTCACTGCCACCATAAGCGACAGCATATAATTATAAAGGTCATAAGCCTTCGAAAGGCTAAACAACAGCTCCTTCTCAGCAGCGTCGATATTGTTGTTTCCGTTCTGATAGTAAGCATAAGTAAGCTGCACTATCTTTACTCTTATCAATTCTCGATTAATCATACTGTTTTTTTGTATCTTTCTTTTTTTCGTGGTGCAAATTTAGGCATTTTTCCCTTATTAAGCAAATATTATGCAGAAATATTGCATTTTTTTATGTTTTACTTGCCAGAATGAAGAAAAATGAGTACCTTTGCACCGCTTTTTCAAGCACATCGGGATTTTATTTCGTGTGATGGTGAATTAGGCAACAAGAAAAAACACTTAATTTAGAGTAACACAATTATCATTTAAAATGAAAGAAATTAACGTATCAGGTCAGAAGCGCAACGACCTTGGCAAGAAAGCCTCAAAGATGATGCGCAAGCAGGGTCTTATCCCATGTAACATCTACGGTGAGAAGAAGGACGAGAACGGACATCCAGTGGCAATGTCTTTCGTTTGCCCAATGAGCGAGCTCCGCAAGGTGGTTTACACTCCTCATATCTATGTTGTCAACCTCGACATCGATGGCGAGCAGCATGTAGCAGTGATGAAGGAACTCCAGTTCCACCCGGTAACTGACGCCCTCCTCCATGTTGACTTCTATGAGGTTAACGAGGTGAAGCCTATCACCATCGGTATTCCTGTTAGGCTCAATGGTCTCGCACAGGGTGTTCGCGACGGTGGTCGTATCAACCTCTCTATCCGCAAGATCAACGTTACTGCTCCTTACAAGTCTATCCCTGAGCACCTCGACATAGACGTCACCAACCTCCAGCTCGGCAAGAGCATCAAGGTGGGCGAGCTGAGCTTCGAGGGTCTTACTCTTTCCACACCGGCCGACGTTGTTGTATGCTCTGTGAAGGCTACACGTGCATCTCGTTCTGCCGCCGCTGCTGCAGCTCAGTAATGGACAAGTTCTTGATTGTGGGATTGGGCAATATCGGCGATGAATACGATATGACCCGTCACAATACAGGTTTTATGATATTGGACGCTTTTGCAGAAGCGTCCAATATTGTTTTCGACGACAAGCGCTATGGCTTTGTCGCTGAGACATCCATAAAGGGACGTAAGGTTATACTGCTCAAGCCAAGCACGTATATGAACCTTAGCGGTAATGCCGTACGATACTGGATGAACAAGGAAAATATCGACATAAAGCGACTACTCGTCATCGTCGATGACCTCGCCCTCCCTCTTGGCACACTACGACTGAAGGCTTCAGGAAGTAATGCAGGACATAACGGACTGGGGCATATCCAGTCAGTGTTGGGCACCGACCGCTACAGCCGTCTTCGCGTAGGCATTGGCAACGAGTTTGAAAGGGGCATGCAAATACAATGGGTGTTGGGGAAATACAACGAGGAAGAGATGAAAGTTCTCGAACCAAAGTTCGACACAGCATGCGACATTATCAGGAGCTTTGTGCTCTCGGGTGTCGATTTCACCATGAATGCATTCAACAAGAAAAAATAGCTCAACATATTCTGACAGCAAGAGAGAAAACTGACCGTATAGGGGTAAAGCACATTCATAACTTGAAAAATATTTTTATGGCAGACAACAACGAAGCAAGAATAGACAAGTGGCTCTGGGCTGCACGAATCTTCAAGACACGTTCCATAGCTGCTGACGCATGCAAGAACGGACGCGTCACCATACAAGGGGTCAATGCCAAGCCATCACGCCCTGTGAAGGTGGGCGAGGTGGTGGCAGTAAGAAAACCTCCCGTCACCTACTCTTTCAAGGTTCTTAAAGCCATCGAGATGAGAGTGGGAGCCAAACTGTTGCCTGAGATCTATGAGAATGTCACCACTCCCGACCAGTATGAACTGCTCGAGATGAACCGGATAAGCGGATTTGTTGACAGGGCACGAGGCACTGGCAGACCCACTAAGAAGGAACGCCGCTCACTCGACGCATTCATCGATCCTGCCATGGAGGGCTTCGACTTTGACGATTGGGAGGACGACGATGACTAATATCGCAATCTTTGCCTCTGGCAGCGGGAGCAACTTCGAGAATATCTCCCGCCACTTCCTCACCGACTTGTCAGCAAAGGTGGCACTGCTCGTTTGCAACAAGGCAGATGCTTTTGTAGTGACACGCGCCAAACTCCTTGGCATCCCATGCCATGTGGTAACAAAATCCGACTTTAACGACGAATACACCATGATGGCTTTGCTACGCCGTTACGACATCGACTTCATCGTCCTCGCTGGCTTTCTGCTGATGGTTCCCTCGTGGCTCATCAACGCCTTTCCGCGTCGCATCGTCAACATCCACCCTTCGTTATTGCCGAAATATGGTGGCAAGGGCATGTATGGCAGGCACGTACACGAGGCCGTAAAAGCAGCCAGCGATACTGTCACAGGCATTACCATTCACTATGTCAGCCAACAGTGCGACGATGGAGAGATTATCTTCCAAGCAACCACCGCCCTCTCGCCCGATGATACCCCTGACGACATTGCCGAAAAGGTACATGCCTTGGAGAAAGAACATTTCCCCACTATCATCTCACGTGTCATTAACCAACAATCATAGTATCCATGCTACTCAACTCATTATATATAATAATAGGTATATCTATCGTGCTTTACGGAGCAGACAGACTGACAGCCGGTGCCTCGGCACTCGCAAGAAGGATGAACATACCCGAGATAGTCATTGGACTCACCATCGTGGCTGCTGGTACATCGGCACCAGAGTTCTTCGTCAGCCTAATGTCGGCACTCAACGGCACTCCCGATATGGCTGTCGGCAACGTAGTCGGCAGCAATATCTTCAATGTACTGCTCATCGTTGGCGTCACCGCCATGGTAGCACCCATAAATGTGACACGCGTCACCGTGAACAAAGATATGGTCTGGGCTATCGTTGCTGCCATAATGTTGCTCGTGCTCTGCATAGACCGTCCCGCCATATCACTATCGGGAAATAGCATCAGCCGTCTCGACGGCATCGTGCTCCTCGCCGTGTTCATGTATTTCATGAACTATACCCTACGCATGGCACGCAAGAACAAAGCCAAGACTGCCACACAACACGAAGACAGTCAGCTACAGTCAAGAGACAATAGCCTGTTTGATCTCATGAAGAACATCACCTTCTTCATATGCGGACTGGCAATGCTCATCTTCGGCAGCAACCTCTTCGTCAGCTCGGCCTCCTACGTGGCACTGACGCTCGGCATCAGCGAAAGCATAGTAGGTCTAACCATCGTGGCCGGAGGCACCTCGCTTCCCGAGTTAGCCACCAGTGTGGTGGCGGCAAAGAAAGGCAACTCCGCCATAGCCATTGGCAACGTCATTGGCAGCAACGTGTTCAACACCCTTGCCATTCTCGGCTCCACGGCAGTCATCTGCCCTATGCAGATCAACGGCATCAACATCATCGACATCCTCACCATGGTTGTCTCAATGCTTGTGCTGTGGCTCTTCTCCAAGACTAAACTCACAGTGGAACGATGGGAAGGTGGCATACTTACCCTCGGCTTCGCAACATATATGGCTTATCTTCTTAGCAACATATAAATAATTAATCAGTCTCTTCGGAGATATTTAGTATTCATTAATAGGAGTCATTGTCTAACCTCCTTTAAAAAACAACAAAATGAAAAGTACAAAACGTCAAGTGAGCGTGCTTTTTATGCTTTTCGGCATGCTCTTCTGCGTTTGCCTCATCACGGCAAACGTACTCGGAACAAAGCAAATGTCTTTCGGTCCCATCAGCATCACTGGCGGACTGCTTGTCTTCCCCGTCTCATACATCATTAACGACTGTGTATGTGAGGTATGGGGCTATTCCAAAACACGACTGCTCATCTGGTATGGCTTCGCCATGAACTTCATCTTTGTCATGTTTGGCGCCTTGTGTGATGCCATCCCAGGAGCACCTTATTGGGACAACGAAGAGGGTTTCCACGCTATCTTCGGACTTGCCCCGCGCATCGTGTTTGCTTCTTTCCTTGCTTTCATCATTGGCTCTTTCATCAATGCCTATGTCATGAGTCGCATGAAGATCTCATCTGAAGGAAGGCATTTCTCGCGTCGTGCAATCCTCAGCACCATTTTTGGCGAGACGGCAGATTCGCTCATCTTCTTCCCTATCGCGTTTTGGGGCGTTATTCCTGGAAGCGAGCTTCCCGTGCTCATGCTTTCACAGGTGGTGCTAAAGACATTGTACGAACTCATTGCTCTCCCTATCACTATTCAGGTGGTACGCATCACCAAGCGACATGAGGACGAGGACACGTTCGACGATAATATCGACTACAACATTTTCAAGATCAAGGAATTCAAAGAATAATATCCACTCATATGGAAACAAGAAAAAACGAAGACCTACATGCTTTAGGCAACAACACTAAATACTCCATGGACTATGCACCTGATGTATTGGAGACATTCATCAACAAGCATCAGGAGAACGACTATTGGGTAAAGTTCAATTGTCCAGAGTTCACCTCCCTCTGCCCCATTACCGGTCAGCCTGATTTTGCGGAAATAGTCATCCGTTATATCCCTGACGTCAAGATGGTCGAGAGCAAAAGTCTCAAACTCTATCTCTTCAGTTTTCGTAATCATGGCGACTTCCATGAGGACTGTGTAAACATCATAATGAAAGACCTCATTCGCCTTATGGATCCGAAGTATATCGAGGTGGTGGGACTGTTTACCCCGCGAGGCGGTATCAGCATCCATCCATACGCTAACTATGGTCGTCCCGGAACGAAATACGAGGCACTCGCCAACCAGCGTTTGGCTATTCATGAATAATTCTGTCAGCTGCGATAAACAACCCTCTATCGCAGCTTTTTGTTTCTGACAATGATACAACAAAAAGCCAAGAAGTCAAAATGACTTCTTGGCTTTATCAAGTGATTCCGGCGGGATTCAAACCCACAACCTTCTGATCCGTAGTCAGATGCTCTATTCAGTTGAGCTACGGAACCAATCCTTAATGTCAATTTTTGTACTTCGAGTTCACTTCAAGTGATTCCGGCGGGATTCAAACCCACAACCTTCTGATCCGTAGTCAGATGCTCTATTCAGTTGAGCTACGGAACCGTTGAAAGTCCCTCTTTCCTTAATTGCGGTGCAAAGGTACTGACTTTTTTCGAAACAACCAAATTTTTTTCTCACTTTTTTCTAAAACACCCCCAAAAAAGGCTCGTTTCCATGAGAAAACGAGCCTTTTTATCGGTTTTATTCACTATTTATGCAGTAATATGTGTCAATAATTACTTTTCTATGAGTTCTACTGAGCGTTTGAGGAAGGCATCGAGAGCGGCTCCCTTCAGCATACCATTCTGGAGCAGTGCGAGGTCGATAAGTTGGTGTACGATACTATTTCCCTTGGCATACTTACTAATTACATCGAGTTTCTTGTCTTTCTCATCCTGCAGTGCCTTCTGTGTGTTGCTCAAGTCTTTTTTCTCTTCTTCTGTTATTTCCTCAGGCTTCTTCTTGTCTTGTACCTGGTTGAGTGCGGCAAGTCTCGCTTCCTGTCCACGTATTTCGCTGACAATTGGCTTGAGTGCTTCTGCGGTTTTCTCCTCACAATCGGCAAGCACTTTCTTCACCAGTGGATGATCGCTGTTAAGCACTAGGCTGTATGAGTCAGGCATCTGTGCATAGAAGCCCATACCTTGTTGATACTTGCTCATATCCTTCATGCGTCGCATATATTCACTCTGGGTGATGACCACCGGCTGCTGGCTCTCGCCCATTGCTTCTACATCGACATATATCTCAGCTTTCTCGAGTTTTGGCAACTGTGTCTTGAACACCGTCATGAGATTGTCTTTCTTGTCGTTGTCGAGGGTTTCCTTTGTGTCGTCCTCCTTATGTATAAGACGGTCGATGATGTCAGCGTCAACACGTGTGAAGTGACTCTTCTCAAACTTCTGCTCAAACATCGATACTGTCGGCGTGTCAAGCTGTCCGTCAAACTGCAGTATGCTGTAGCCCTTCACCTTTGCAGCTTCGATATACGAATACTGCTCCTCACTGTCTGTCGTATAAAGATATACGAGCTGTCCGTCCTTGTCTGTCTGCTGTTCTTTGATGAGAGTGCGGTACTCATCGTAGGTGAAATACTTTCCGTCAACATCCTTAAAGAGGGCATAGTCTTTGGCACGGTCGTAGAACGACTCGTCGCTGAGCATACCATAGTTGATGAAGAGTTTCAGATCGTCCCATTTTTCCTCAAATCCTTTCCTGTCTTCCTTGAAAAGGCTCTGCAGGCGGTCGCTGACTTTCTTTGTGATATATGTAGAGATCTTCTTCACATCCCTGTCACTCTGGAGATAAGAACGGCTTACGTTAAGTGGGATGTCTGGTGAATCGATGACGCCATGGAGCAGTGTGAGGAACTCTGGCACGATGCCTTCCACCTGGTCTGTAACAAACACCTGATTACAGTAGAGCTGTATCTTGTTGCGCTGCAAGTCGAGATTTGACTTAATACGTGGGAAATAAAGGATTCCCGTAAGATTGAATGGATAATCCACGTTGAGGTGTATCCAGAACATCGGCTCGTCGTGCATTGGGTAGAGCGTGCGATAGAACGACTTGTAGTCCTCGTCATTCAGCGTGCTCGGAGTCTTGGTCCAAAGTGGTTCTACGTTGTTGATGACATTATCCTCGTCGGTATCCACCTGCTTACCGTCCTTCCATTCTGTTTTCTTGCCGAAAGCCACTGGCACTGGCATAAACTTGCAGTATTTGTTGAGCAAACCCTCGATGGTTGCCTTTTCAAGATACTCGCTGCAGTCGTCCGACACGTGGAGCACGATATCCGAACCGCGGCTATCCCTCTCTGCACCGTCTATCTCGTACGACGGACTGCCGTCGCAGCTCCATTTCACAGCCTTGGCACCATCCTTATAGCTTCGTGTTATGATCTCCACCTTATCGCTGACCATAAACGACGAGTAGAAGCCAAGTCCGAAATGGCCTATGATATTGTTCGCGTTGTCCTTATATTTCTCAAGGAAATCGTTGACTCCCGAGAAAGCTATCTGATTGATATACTTGTCGATCTCTTCTTCTGTCATACCGATACCACGGTCGCTGATGGTGATGGTCTTTGCCTCCTTATCTACGCTCACCCTTACGGTAAGGTCTCCAAGTTCACCTTTGAAGTCACCTCTCTCAGAGAGAGTCTTCATCTTCTGTGTCGCATCTACGGCATTCGAGATCATCTCACGCAGGAAGATCTCATGGTCGGAATACAAGAATTTCTTTATTACGGGGAAAATGTTTTCTGTAGTAACCCCAATATTTCCTTTTTGCATGTCTTTATTTGTTTTATATTTGTTATTTGTTTTCTGGAAGAGAAAGGCTGTGCTTACTCTTCCGATATCGTCCATAGCAACTATCATGCCAAACGATAGGAAGATGTGTTTAACGACTATCATCACTGACAAAATGGCAGTCTGATAACCGCAATCACTCCCCTTCTCATTACCAAATGCTTGCTGAAAACTATACAAAAGTGAAAATTTAGAGTTTTTTTGATACAAAACAGATTTTTTTGCGTCTTTTCTTTGCATATTACAATAAATGTATTAACTTTGCAGAGAAAAAAATATCAACTCGAATAGTAACAATAATCTTCGAAATATGGCAGTAAAGATATTAAGCGTTGACGACGAGCTCGACTTGGAGATCCTACTCACGCAATACTTCAGAAGGAAAATAAGGAAAGGTGAATATGAATTCAGCTTTGCACACAACGGTCTCGAAGCTCTAAAGATGATGCTCGAGAAAAAGGATTTCGACATTATCCTCAGCGACATCAACATGCCGGAGATGGACGGAATCACATTGCTCACAAAGATCAACGAGATGAGAAACCCCGCACTGAAGTGCATCATGGTATCTGCTTATGGCGACATGGGCAACATACGCTCGGCCATGAACAACGGCGCGTTCGACTTCGCCACCAAGCCCATCGACCTTGACGACCTCTCACGCACCATTGAGAAGGCGATAGAGGAGATAGAGTTCGTCAGGAAATCGCAACAGGAGCACACACAACTGGTATCGATAAAGAGCGACCTTGCCGTTGCCGGCGAGATACAGCAGGCTATACTACCTCAGAAATTCCCGCCTATTGAGGAAATGGCTGACATGGTAGATCTCTTCGCCACCATGACGCCAGCAAAAGAGGTGGGCGGCGACTTTTTTGATTTCTTCAAGATAGACGAGAAAAGACTGGGATTTGTCATTGCTGACGTCTCAGGCAAGGGTGTTCCCGCATCGATCTTCATGGCAGTCAGCCGCACTCTCCTTAGAGCCACTGGCATGAGAGGCATAGACACCAACGAATGTCTCAACTATGTCAACAACATGCTCTGCCACGAAAGCATCGACTCGATGTTTGTCACCGTATTCTATGGTATATATAACACCGATACAGGCCTTGTTGAATACACTAATGCAGGACATAACCCGCCATATGTGGTACGGGCTGACGGAACCGTCGACGCCCTACCCATGAGCGAGAATATCGTTGCAGGAATGTTCGACGACTTCACGTTCACACAGTCAACACTCCAACTCGACAAGGGCGACATGCTCGTATTGTTTACCGATGGTGTCACCGAAGCGTTTAACACAAGCGGTGAGATGTTCGACGAGAAGGGCCTCGAGACCACACTCGAAAACAAGGGAGCCGGTAAGAGCAGCCATGACATATGCCAGGAAATATTGAAAGACGTGAATGACTTTTCCGGCAAGGAACCGCAGAGCGACGACATCACGCTGATGGCTATTAGGAGACTGGAATAAAGAGTATCAATAGACACTAAGACACTACCGACGTGAAGAAAAGCATTACTTTGTATATAATAGGTGTAGCGGCAGTGGCTCTTGCCATCGCTACATCGCTCCTGTATAGAACCAACGAGAAGCTTCACGCCGAGAATGAGGTTCTACGACAGAAGGTGGGGAAATACGAACAGACGGAAGGCAACTCCTTTGTAGTGGAACGTATCAGCAAACAGATGGAAGACATTGCCTACCAGCAGATGGAGATATCCGACAAACGACGCGAGGAAGCTCTCTATCAGATGAACATTGCCGACCAGATGAGGTCAAGGGCCGAAAGCGAACAGATGAAAGCTCAGGAAGCTGCGCGCAATGAAGTGGAAGCTCGTTCCATGGCCGAACAGCAGCGCGAATTAGCTGTCACCCAACAGCGACAAGCCGAGCACGCTCGCAACGTGGCTGACACGCTGAGTTATATCGCCCTCGGACGTTCCCTTGCTTCACTATCATCCACACAGTATCTTGCCGGCAACCACGACGCATCGAAGCTCTTGGCTTTCGCCGCATGGAAATTCACCATCGACTACAAAGGCAATGTCAATATTCCAGTAATATTCAAGTCGTTAAGCCAAAACAGCAATAGCTTTTCTTCAAGTCTTATCCATAGGGGAGGAGTCTCAGAAATAACACGTATCAGCAAGACGGGCGACTACGTCTCTGTAAGCAGATACGGCGAGATCACACGATGGAACTACGACAGTGGTAAATGGACAAAACAGCTTCTCACTAACGACAATAGCTGCAGCTTCAGAGGTGTTGCCACTGACAGCGAAGGCACCATCTTCGCCCTCGCATTTAATGGCACCCTCTTGTCTATTGTCAACCAGCAAGTTACCGCTCCCATCATACTGCCAGAAAACAAGGGATGGCAACGTATCGTAAGACTTGGCAAGAGACAGATGCTCATCGTGTCGGCAAGTCACGCCTACCTCTTCGACACCACACGGCGCATGGTGAAGAAGACATACGATATCGGCCAACCTATAACCGCCATCGGTGATCGTAACGGCACGGTGATGATTTTTGGGAAAGACGGAGGTGTCTGGGCCATCAATCCTGACGGAAAGATTGACAAGAAAGAACTCATGGTGAAAGGAACCGTCACTGCATACACCTGGTCTGACAAACGTCAGCAAGCAGCCATTGGCACTACCAGTGGCGACATCTATCTCCTCGATGTCAATGGCTATAGCCGACAGAAACTCGTGGGACACCGCTCCGAGATTACCGACCTCTGCTTCAACAACGACTTCCTCTTTTCCTCTAGCTACGACAGGGTAGTAAACCTTTGGGACGCTGATGCGGCTAACAGCGAGGCTGTAGCGCTGCGCGACCTCGCTGGATGGGCTTACTGCCTTTCCAATGCCGACGATGATGTGATATACGTGGGGGATGAGTCTGGTACGGTGTCGAGATTCATCATCTCTACCGATGCCATGGCACGACAGATACAGAAAGCACTCAAACGCGACTTCACCGACGACGAGTGGAACTACTACATAGGCAATAACGTGCCTCGTGTAACCTTCAAAAATTAACTGCAAAAAAGCTTATGAAGAGACTTCTTTCTATTCTCATACTGCTGCTCTACCTTGCCGTCACAGATGCAAGGGCTAACGTAGGACATCCGTTCTTTGTGAATTTCCGTCCTGCTGCATATAACGCGCACAACCGTAACTTCGATGTGATATGCGACGACAAAGGACGTGTCTATGTCGCTAACTTCGAAGGGCTCTTGTACTACGACCACGCTGAATGGCACGTTATACACGCTCCCGGCATATTCCGAATCACCCGACTCTATCTCGACTCTAAAGGCCGTATATGGGTGGGAGGTTATAATGTGTTAGGGTACCTTACCTCTGGAAAAAACGGTAATATGGAACTGAAGACCGTCTTCTCGCGCGACAACAAAGGCTTCATCGGCGAAGTGACAGGCATCAGCGAGAAAAACGGGAAGATATGTATCGAGACGTCTATCGGCACTGCCGGCATCGAAGACCACTCCATGGACAACTATATCATCATGAAGACCCCATCCGTGACTACCGCCACATATAAAGGTGTAAAGATCAACGACAAGACCACCCTCGACGATGGCAGTCTCGTGATGGCTACAGCGGGTGGCGGACTCGTAGTGACCGATGCCTCTGGCAACGAGACCTACCATCTCACCGAGCGTAACGGTCTCTGCGACGACAACATCAATGCCGTTTATTGCGACCGGTACGGCAACGTATGGGGAGCGACAGACAATGGTGTGTTCGTTGCAGACGTGAAGACCGCCTACACCAGCTTCCAGGCTAGCGACGGACTGTTCGGCGAGGTACTCAGCATTAATCATACCGCCGGCTCGCTGTATGTAGGAACACTGAGAGGTCTGTTCGTCAAACGCAACAACACCTTTGAAAGAGTGGGAAACATCTCTAATGCCTGCTGGAATATCTCCAACGACTCCAACGGCAGCCTCGTAGCATCTACAGCTGAGGGTGTCTTCTTGATAGAAAACGGAAAGGCGAGACAACTGACAAAGAAACACACCGTACAGACCATCTCCAATGGCGACGGCACATACTATGCGGGAGAAGTGGATGGAGTATTCCTCATCGCCGACCCTAAACGGAATATCAACAAAAATGCTTTCGGACAAAACACCGACAACGGCGGTGGACTGTCACGCAAGATAAACACCATCGAGAAAGCAACACATTTCTTTAAGTCATCCGATGGAAGTCTCTGGATAAGAAACATATATGGACAGGTATTCAGATGCACTGGCGACTACCGCAAACTCAACGAGGTGCTTCCTGAAGGTGAGACAACCAAAGAGGGGCGATATAACTATACCATCATCGAACGCGACGGCGAGATCATTATAAACGGTAGGACGGGAAGCTTTATTTGGGACAACACGAGCAAGAAAATGGTGAGATACAACTCCAACGACAAATGGGACAACTCAAGAAAATATCCACAACTCGTCTTCCCCTATGCCGACGAGATATGGTCAACAGACAACGAGGGAAAGAACCTCCAAGTCCACTCATGGAACGGGGACTACAAAAAGACCAACAGTCTCCTGCGACCAGTCCACGACATGAACGTCAGGGCTATGGACATCAATGGAGGCAATGTCTGGATGGGCGGAAACTTCGGACTCATCTGCTGGAACTCAGCATACAAGGACGCCGACCTCAACCATAAGGCGGCGGTATATATCAGACGTATCGTCATGGACAACGACTCCGTACTTTGGGGAGGATTCAGCAACGGAGACAGACTCGACACTAAAATGCCTTTCAGCAGCCTTGACTTCGACAGCGATGTCAACAGCATCACCATACACTTCTCCACCGACATTACATCTACCATCGGCGACACCGAATACAGTTATCGGCTCGGCAGCCATCAGCCCTGGTCGGAATGGACAAAGGAGACCATGGTGAAGCTCTCCAACCCTCGATCGGGCAACTACACTTTTGAGGTTAGGGCACGCGACAGATACGGTACAACGACCAAGCCCGTCAGCCTGAACCTCATAGTTCACTACCCCATTTATCTCAGATGGTATTTCATACTTCTCTATGTCATGCTGCTCGCCATCATTACCTATGCCGTGGTTAGATGGCGCATGAGCCGACTGCTCAAGGAAAAGTTGAGACTCGAGACTATCGTCGAGGAACGCACCTCACAGATACGTCAGCAGAAAGACGAGATCGAGGAGAAGTCAAACAGTCTTGAGAAAGCCCTTGACGAGCTTAATGCCGCACAATACCAGCTACTCAGACAAGAACGCATGGCCACCGTCGGCAAACTCACACAGGGTCTCGTGGACAGAATCCTCAACCCGATGAATTACGTTAACAACTTTTCGCACATGAGCCTCGGACTAATAAAAGACATCACCGAAAACCTCGAGGACGACGAAGAAAAGATGACACCCGACAACTACGAGGATTGTATGGATATCGTTGACATGCTCAAGACCAACCTCACAAAGATCGAAGAACACGGCATCAACACCACACGAATACTTAAGGCCATGGAGGAGATGCTCAAAGACAGGAAATGTAACTTCGTCGAGACTGACGTAGCTGCAGTATGCCGCAAGAACATCGAGATGACACAACAGTATTTCGCCGACAACATCAGGGAGTGTGGCATCGCGGTCGAGACACAAGGCCTCGACGATAACATCATGGCAATGGTTGATGCCGACCAAATTAGCCGCGTGATAATGAGCATCATCGGAAACGGCGTATATGCTGTATGTAAGAAATACAAACAGAAGCCTTACCAGCCTACCATGAGACTGTCGCTTTCCACAAGCAGCGACGGCAACAACGCCATAATAGCCATATACGACAACGGTATCGGTATTGAAAAGACCATCATCGGCAAGGTCTTCGATCCATTCTTTACCACTAAGACAACAGCAGAAGCCGTTGGCGTGGGATTATATCTAAGCCGTGAGATCATTCTCAACCACGGCGGAGACATAAAGATAGAATCAACTAAGGAAGTAGAGACAACGTTTACAATAACATTGCCTATTAAAAAGTCTTAAACTTATAGGGTATGGAAACAACAGAACAATTGAAAGAACAGATAGAGGCTCTCCAACAGCAGATAAAAGAACAGGAGAAACTGGCATCATTGGGATTGCTGACAGCTGGCATAGTTCATGAGATAAGAAACCCACTCAACTTCGTCATCAACTTCAGCAAACTCTCAGACACGCTTATAAAAGACCTGGCTGACGATATCGACGACAATGCCGATAAAATCTCGTCAGACGATATGGAGGACATCGAGGATATCATGGCCGACCTGAAGGAGAATATCGCCAAGATACGTGAGCACGGTGAACGTGCCACCAGCATTATACAAAATATCCTGCAGTATTCAAGAGGAAAGGAAGGACTACGCATTCCCACCAATATCAATGCCCTCGTCCACGAATACGTGTGGCTCGGCTACCATGCCATGAGAGCTAACTACAACGGGTTCAACGCGTCGATAAAGGAACAGTACGACGACACCCTTACCGATATTGCCATAGTACCACAAGACATCAGCCGCGCCATCCTCAACGTGGTAAACAACGCTTTCTATGCCATCTGGGAACGGGCCAATATCGAAGGCGAACAGTATCACCCAGAACTGCAGGTGACTACATCATCAGAAGGCGAGATGCTCCGTCTGCGCTTCGACGACAATGGCGGCGGCATGACAGACGAAGTCAAACAAAAGCTCTACGACAACTTCTTCACCACCAAACCCGTGGGACAGGGCACCGGCTTAGGCATGGCTATCACTCTCAACATCATCCATCAGCATGGAGGACGCATAGAGTTTGACTCTACTTTAGGCAGCGGTTCCTCATTCTCACTCATCATCCCGATAAATAAGAAATAAATGAAACGACTCCTCATCATAGCAGCCATACTCTTATCACTCTCGTCGTTCGCTCAGGCACAGAGTGACGTGGAGATATGCCGACAAGCAGAGGCTGCATACAGAATAGGCCAATTCGACACTGCAGTAACACTGCTCACCGACAACATGTCTAACCTCAGCTCACGCACACGTAGCACAGCCTACCATATTCTCTCGCTCTGTTATCTTGAAAAAGACGACAACGAACAGTCAACACACTACGCCTCGCTGCTACTTAAGGAGAACCCTTACTACTCTCCCACCCTCTCCGACCCTCTCCGCTTTGCGGATATGATCGAGAAGATGAAGAGCGGCAAGACTGCCACCATCACCACCGCCTCACAACAGGCCGAGAGCATCGACGAGGCTCCTGTCCCAGTGACTCTCATTACCGAAGAGATGATAGAGGCAAGTGGAGCGAGAAACCTGGGCGACCTGCTCGTGATGTTCGTACCGGGAATGTCGAAGGTGGAAGGATTGGAGACTAACGTATCCATGCACGGTGTCTATTCCTCTACTCAGGAAAAGATTCTTATCATGCTTGACGGACACCGTCTTAACAGCCGAACTACCAACTCCGAACAGCCAGACTTCCGCACAAGCCTGGAGAAGATAAAGCAGATAGAGGTGCTCCGCGGCCCTGCTTCTTCGCTCTATGGCAATGTGGCTTTGACCGCCGTGGTAAATATCATCACAAAGAGGGGAGCTGATGTCGATGGCCTGAAGATAAAGACTGGCATAGGTAAAAACAACACATACCAGGCTGACCTGCTAATGGGAAAAAGCGCTTACGGCATCGACTTCCTCGCATGGGCTTCGTGCTACTCTTCAGAAGGTGAGAGACGCGACATCCAGATGGGTGACAAGGAATTCTATGGTCGCGTGCCTACACCAGGGTATATGTATCTTAATGGATTTAACCACAAACCTTCATACGACATCGGCATAACGGCTAGATGGAACGGTTTCATTTTCCTCTTAAACACGCAAAGCTCAAAAAAGGTAGTGGCTTACTCCAACCTCCTGCACCTAGCTCCTTATTCATACGACAGATACAGGGAAATTAACGGGACTACACCAGGACATTCAAGAGACAACACTCACATCGAACTATCTTACGAGAAGTCATGGCAGAAATGGTCGGCAAAGCTCCAGACCTACGTGGATATGGAAAGCTGCTCTAACTATGATGTCTGCGGCGACTCTATCATGGAGGACAGTAGGTTCATGCCTGTCGGACCGGGCGAGATCCTCAATCCCGGACCGGCACTACCTGGCACATGCGACAATGGCTTGTATCAGGTACAAGCATGGAACGACTATACCTATGGCGGCATACTTCAGTCCACCTACTCTTTCGGAACTCAGTCCTTAAACGGCGCATTGTTGTGTGGAGTACAGATCGAGAACTACACGATGAAAGACAATACGATGATATGCGGCGACCATTTTGATAGAGTCCTCATCACTTTCTCCGACGCTAACAGGTCTATCATCACCGGCAACGAATTGTATATGTCTGCATTCTCGCAGCTTAAGTTATCGTGGAACAACCGTATCATCTTCAATGGAGGTATTCGCTACGACAACAAACACCGCTACAACGACAAGAATCTTAACGAGATCTCGCCACGTCTGTCATTGGTTTATAAGATCTCTCCTTACAGCAACCTAAAATTGGGCTATGCCCACTCTTTTGTCGATGCACCTTACTTCTACCGCGCTACAACAATATCCACATACGAAGGCGGCAGCAACCTGGAAGCGGAAAAGATGGACGCCATCCAACTCAGCTACAGCCACCACTTCAAGTCTCTGTCGCTGAAGTATGATTGCAACATCTACTACAACTCTCTCTCTGATAATATCTATTTCAATCCCAGCACCACAGGCAATATATTGTCAAATGCTGGTTCGCTCAGGGTTCTGGGAATCGAGAATGTCTTGTCTTACCAAAAGAACAGATGGTATGCGCAGTTGAACTTCTCTTACCAGCTAGTCATTGACAGCGAAAATTATATCGTTACCGACTCACACATCAACGGTGTGCCCGACTTCAAGCTCAACGCCATAACCTGCTACAGACTACTGGAGAAAAAAGACTGGAAGATGAATGTCAAGGCCAACATATCGTTCGTCACAAAACAATATTCGCCACTGACGTCTAATCTCATCTTTGTCAACTGTAACAGCTTCTCCGACCCACTGTACCAACTGAGTAGCTGCGCTGTGGTCAACACAGGCATCGACTGTCAATACAAAGCCATAAAAGGTTCGTTAGATCTATATAACATCACCAACAATGACTATTTGCAGGGCGGCAGCTTTATCGTGCCTATCCCCCAAGAAAGATTTAATCTTGTATTTAAACTTACATATTTCTTCTGATAATGAACAAGATAAGATTGAACATACTTCAAGAAAAACTATATTTGGACGACTGTCTGAAATATCCCTCATCTGAATATAATGAGATAAACTTCACTTTTCAGATTTCTGGCGATCTGTCTGTTTCTACACTTAGGGAGACTTACAGAAACATCATGCTCGAATATCTGCCGTTTTCCTCTACCATACAAGTTGTTGACAACAATGTTTATTTCGTTCATGACTCTGATAATTTCGCTGTGCCTCTACACGTCCTGGACAGTAAAGACATCATCGAATACGGCTCTCTGGACTCTGCTATTGAGACTTTGGCCAAACGACCTTTCAACTTAAACTGCGAGTTTCCGTGCCGGTTCTATTGCATCAAGTCAGGCAACGACTTTTTCTTGCTCCATCTCATACACCATATCGTTCTCGACGGCAATACTGCCCGACTATTCTTCGACAGGTTGTCAGTCATTTACAACCAGCTGAGAGAACACCGTTACTCGCCTTGCCCACAGACCAACGACATCATCTGCCATACTACATCCTTAGAAGATCTTTTCTCCCAGTCTAAGGAAGACAATGAGAAATATTGGAGACAGTATATTTCCAATACGCCCATAAGCATCTCCATGACGCAAGAGGCGTCAATATCTGATGATGACGAGTCGTCATATTCGTTCCCCTTCACCTTAAGTCCCGCACTGGAGCAACGGCTGACCTCTTTGTGCCAAAGCCTTCATACCACTCTTTTCCGCATCTACTCCTCGGCATGGGCTTTTGCCCTATCCAAGATGTTCAACACGCGCGAACTGCTTTTGGTACATTCACTCAACATGTTGCCGAAAGACAAAGCTATCTACGGCACATATATCAATAATCTGCCCATAAGATTCGCCTTCGGTGATTTCGAGTCTTTCCTCGACCTTCTCACTTACTCTAACGAAAACAGGGACAACGAGAGGGCTCACTGCCATTTTCATCTCAGCGAGTTGTTTCACCAAGAAAATAACAACGGAGTATTAACACCGCTAAACGTGGGCATCAACTATCCGCTATGTCTCAATAGCATACAACTCGAGTTTCAGGGTTGTACCACACGGCTTTGGAAACATGTACACATGCCGTTGTCAACAGATATCATGCTTTCCATCGAGACTGACAGTGTCGTAAGCTGCGAGATCAGACATAACCCCAAGATAGACAGAAAACTGATAGAGTCGCTCACGCAATTGTTCTCTTATGTGCTCTGTCAGTTTGCCGACAATCCCGATATCAGACTCTCCGACATCCGTCTAGTCTCCCCAGAAAAAGAAAAGGCACTAACAGACATTGAGAACTCTTTTCTTCACAAGGTAGAAGAGCCCGTATCGTTCTTGAGTCGTTTTAAGTCTGTTGTCAACTCGTTTCCCCAACAGCCGGCAGTGGTTTACGATAGCACGTCGCTCTCCTACTCTGAGCTCTATCATAAGAGCCGTGCCCTGGCTCTTCATCTCAGGAGCATGAATATCGTTCATAGCAACGTGGGACTGTCCATTCCCAAAAGCGCCGACACTATCATCGGCATTCTGGGCATTCTCATGTCTGGCAACACTTACGTACCCTTTGACAGTAACAACCCCAAGAGCCGCATCCGTCATATAGCCGACGACTGCCGCCTGTCCCTCGTCGTCGTGTGTGACGAGACAGAGGATTGCTTCGAGACTCTCCCCACCATAAACGTCAAGCGAATACCCGACACTGACGACACCCTCGCTCTTCAGCCACCGTCGTTAGACGACACTGCATATATCATTTACACGTCGGGCACCACTGGTATGGCTAAGGGTATCCCCATCAGCCATAGGTTATTGGCATATACCATAGCCAACAATATCTCACTCCTCAACCTAAATTTATCAACACGCATCATGCAGTATATCAATGTCGTCTTCGATGCTTCTGTTGTAGAGATATTCCCGTCCTTGGCATCCGGTTGCACCCTATACTTGCCATTAGATACAGAGAGGAAAGACTCCCAGCTGCTCGTCTCTTTCCTCCTCCGTAACAATATCACCTTGATTACTCTTCCGGCCATCATGCTGTCTAATCTGCCTCACGTTGATATCCCGTCGCTGTCCTATATCATCATCGGCGGCGACACCACTACAAAGGAGGCCTTGGAGTTCTGGAGCAAGGGAAGGACGTTGATCAATGTATATGGACCGTCTGAAAACACCGTTGACACTACATATAATATCATATCCGCAGAGTCGTGCACCAACGACATTGGCATGAACATGCCCGGTGTTACCTGTTATGTTCTCGACGACAACTTACATCTCCTTCCAGACTATGCCATTGGCGAACTCCATATCGGAGGACATAAACTCACCGGCGGCTATCTCAACCTTCATGATCTCAACGCCAGGAAGTTTGTTGACAACCCTTATGTCTCCAGGCAAGACCGCCTTGCCGGCAACAACACTTCATTATACAAGAGCGGCGATATTGCGGCACGGCTTCCCAACGGTCACCTTATTTTTCATGGTCGTTCTGACTTTCAGGTGAAGATAAACGGCTTCCGCATCGAATTGGGAGAGATAGAGTCGAAAATCAAGAACTATGGCCACGGCATAAGCGATGCTGTTGCTGTCGTCCGCGACAACGACGGCATAAAGACAATCGTGGCCTACATCCAGGTAACGGATCCTAAGTCGTTTAATATCGACGCTCTGCGCCTCTACCTGACCCAGAATCTGCAAGTATATATGCTTCCCGCCTTCATAGTTCCTTTGAAGAGCTTCCCATATAATACGAGCGGGAAGGTCGATCGTTCCAAACTCCCTTCTCCCAACGAAAACAAGGATATTGAGGACTATCTCGTACCCGTGACATTCACCGAGAAGATTTTGGCAAAGATATGGAGCGACATAACCAAGGTGGATTTCATTGGCCGTTCCGACACGTTCTCATCCCTTGGCGGCGATTCTATCTCCATTATCAAACTCATCTATGCCATCCACGAGCGTCTGGGCGTCAACTTGAGTGTCACCAACATTTATCAGTATGCTTCTCTCTCTGAGTTAGCGTCTTTCATTGATTCCATCAACAAAAATAGCGACAACTCCACCCTACATAAGCTTCTGCGCATAGCTCGAGATATGTGTCATGATGAGTCTATCTCCGCCGACACACAGCTCTTTCACGGTATGACAGAAGCCAAGATTGCCTCTTTTGTTTCCAAGGCAGCAACTGCCGAAAACCTTTATTTCACCACCTTCGACGTTAAGAATGCCATCACCATTGCTAACCTTGAAAAAGAGGTTGACAAAAAAATATATTTCTGGAGCGAGGGTAGTTATACTGACAAACCAGTCATCATCTTCATTAATGGCTTTGTTGACTACTATCCTTACAACGAACCTGTGGTAAGCTGTCTCGAAAAGCATTTCTCCGTCTTCTGCATCGAGTCGTTCATCAACCATTTCCTCAACAAGAAAGAGGTGACGCTTGACGGTCTTCTCCAAGTGTATGACGACATCATCTCCGTGGCTCTTAAAGACAAGGAGATATTTGCTATCACTGGCTATTGTGTCGGTGCAGAACTGTCCCTTGCCCTGGCGGCATATATGCAAGAGCACCATGACGGACTAAAACTTCAGGTCTTGAATATTGAAGGTATCTACGACAGGACTCTATACAATAGACTGAATATTGGCGCTGGATATGCCAATAGTCCCGAGCGCGTCAGGATCTTCGACAGCATCTATCACTCGATGCCTCCACTCAACTATTCTGGTCCTGTGGTTCATGTCATGGTCAACCAACCCATGGACAACCTTCCTAACACCGACAATGCCCAAGAAATAAAACTCTATAAGAAAAATTTGCGTAGGGCATGGAGCGAGAATATTGAGAATTGGAGAACTCACTATCCCAATTCACCCTTATTCTTTATCGACTGCTCACACATGTATTTCAGGGAACAACGTAACTTGAAACAGTTCATAGCTATCCTAAAAAAACACTGGAAGCTATAACTTCCTAATTCCGGATCCAAAATTCCAACCCCTTAATCCTTAATTCCAAATCCCTCATAGCACCCGATGGTCGGCTCTGTCCCGCGCATCTTACCGTCACGGTCGTCGCGGACAGCCTCCAAGGGGAGGGCTTTGGTATGAAGGGCGGAGAGGGAGTCGAGATGGAAGTCGTAGTATTGACGGTCTATATCCACACATACGAAATGGTTTTTTCCGTAACATGAATCCACGGGCGACTCAAACACCACATCCTTGAAATGGGCGTCACGGAACACTGTGTCGGCAATCTCCGGTGTACGTATGAAACAGTTGGTAAACTGGAAGTCATACATCAGCGTGTCGCCCATCATCACATCGTCGTAATATCCCGTGAACACACTGTTAACACACTCCATGCTTCCTCTATGAGCGAGTGTCTCCAAACCACAGAAGCTGATGGCTGCACCACGGTCGGCTGAGAAAGGATAGAACTGAGCTACCGTGGTGTATGTCACCTCAAGACGTCCGCCTACCACCGATATACAGTCGCCAAAGGTGTTGCTCACCTGGCAGTTCACCATCTTCACATACGAGCTTACTGCCGAGAGACCATATCCATTGCAGTTATGTATTGTGGCATTGGTGAGGCTTAGCCTGCACTCCGTCGGGTCGAAAGCGGCTGAATCACACACAAGAGCATCGTCGGCACTGTGTATGTCGGCATAGGTAATCTCATTTCGTGTCGATGAGGGCATAAACCTTATGCCTCGCCATTGTCCGCTCACCCTGTCGTATGGCAGGTAGTCGAACATATGGTCGAGACGGTCACCACGCATCACCACCTCGTTGCCCTGCCTGCCCTCCACCACGAGACGACCATAAACATCGATGCCTGCACCATAGTGGAAATAGAGGTTTGCCGGTGAAATCACCTTCAACACGGCACCGCTATCCACCCTGATGCCACCATACACCACTATCGGCTTCAGGGCCGTGATGGTAGTGTCCCTGCTCACCTTCAGGTCACGAAGACATATAGCGTCCCATGAATGGGCACGGAGCGGTATCCTCTGCTGCTCACCGCTCTCAAGCACAAAGAGCAGTTCGTCCTCCACCACTTCCGGCACGTCGCTGTTAGCCTGAAACGAGGTGAGCTCAACAAACACACGCAGACTGTCACCGCCACGCACTTCGAAGTCTTGTGCCTGCGACCCATTGGCATTGTCGAGATACTGTCCATCGACATTCACCCTGAAGCCAGTCTGGTTGCCACGCATCAGACGTGCCTGGTTGATACGCAAAGCCTTGTCGTTGCGGTTATACACCATAAAAGAATATGTCGATGAGGGTACACCACTAAACACAGTGTCCATCGTGAGCGTGTCGGTGGAAAAAGACAACAGATATTTTCGGCTCGTGGTAAACGAGTCGTCAGAGCATGCCCCGGCGACAAGAGCCATGGCAGCCATTAGGATATAAAAAAGCCGTTTCATCTATATAATGAAACGGCTTTTTTCTCCATTTATTGTATTTCAGCAATAAGATTACTTGAAATAACGCTTGTACAGACCCATGAAGCCAGCGCAGTGACGAGCCTCGTCCTTTGCCATCTCGTGTACTGTATCGTGTGTTGCATCCATACCGGCAGCCTTGGCGTTCTTTGCGATGCGGAACTTATCCTCACATGCGCCCTTCTCTGCAGCGATACGTGCCTCGAGGTTTGCCTTGGTGTCACCGAGGACGTCGCCCAGCAGCTCAGCAAACTTAGAAGCGTGCTCTGCCTCCTCGAAGGCGTAACGCTTGTAAGCCTCAGCTATTTCTGGATAACCCTCGCGATCAGCCTGGCGGCTCATTGCAAGATACATTCCTACCTCTGTGCACTCGCCGTTGAAGTGAGCCTCAAGGTCCTTGATCATTTCCTCGTTAGCACCCTCGTTGCGGGCTGCGCCGAGCACGTGTACTGTAGCGAAGTTAGCCTCGCCGTTGTCTTTAAGCTCAGAGAACTTCTCAGCTGGAGCCTTACACAATGGACACTTCTCTGGAGCGGTCTCACCTTCGTAGATGTATCCGCAAACTGAACAGATAAACTTTTTCTTCATAATAAATGTTCTTTATAAGTTAATGTTTTTGTTTTTACCTTTCCGAAAACTTGATGCAAATATACTAAAAAATAGGTATTCTTACAAGTTTTTCTTTATTTTTTTGCTGTATTTTACATTATTTTTTCCATTTTGCACCATTACGCAACACAAATTTTACCTTCTTTGCCTTTGGTACTACCGGTCGTTGCCACTCGCCTCCCAGTATCTGGATGGTGGTCTTCTTTCCTTCTGGTATGGCGGCAAGCGCTTCTTCTATGGTGAAATAGTCGCCTTGTCCGTTTTTTGACACTGCCATGTCGTAGTTTACGAGATGCCGGCGCAGCTGTTTCACCTCGTGGCCCATAGCCTTGGCCAAGAGCCGAGCCACCACATGCGCACCATATATATTATAATGTGTGTTGTCGCGTCGTCCGTTAGGTATCAGACTCGTCTCGCCGGGCTCATACCACATGTGCAGCTTCTTCGATGCCTCGCGTCCCAACGACTGTTCCAACTCATGCGTGATGCGGTTGGCGTCTATAAACACGCAGCCTTGCTCTTTTGCCACGTCGCGTGGCGAGTCGAGATACTTCCCGTGGGTGTCGCGCAGTGTGTCGTCTTCTATCACGTCGTTCTTCGCCTGTGCGTCAATAAGGCGCAGCTTCTCGTCGTCGTCGTTCTTCACCTTTTCCACTACGAAGTTGCGTCTCACCACGGCATTCATCAGTATCGGTATGCCGCCCTTCTCGCGTGTCTCCACCACAAAGCGTCTCAGGTTGGCGTCAAACGTCGTGCCAGGGTCGGTATGTCGTTCGGGCTGGGGCTTCTCGTCGTTGTGGCCAAACTGTATCACCACATAGTCGCCCGGCTTCACCTGGTCTATCACCTTTTGCCAGCGTCCCTCTGCTATGAAGCTTTTCGACGAGCGGCCGTTGACAGCATGGTTGTCTATAACCACCTCGTCGTCGAAGAAGCACTGGAGCACCATGCCCCACCCTCTTTCAGGCGTCTTCTCGTACTGTTTGTTTGCCATCGTCGAGTCACCTATCATAAACACGCGGAAGCGTTCCTCTGTCTTTAACGACAAGAAAAGGCAGCAGGCAACAACTGCTGCCATACTGCCTATCATATAATTCTTAAGTCTCTTCATCATGTTTTCTTTCGACTTTGATGCTTATCTTATCATGCCCAACAGTTCGTCGGGAGTCACCAACGCCTGCTCGCCGGTGGTCATATTCTTCAACATCACCTTACCTTCGGCCATCTCGTTTTCGCCGGCTATCGCCACATAGGCGATGCCCTTGGCGTTTGCATAGCTCATCTGCTTCTTCATCTTTGCCGCGTCGGGATACATCTCTGTACGTATGCCCGCCTTGCGAGCCTTTGCCACGATGGGCAAACAGTATGCCGTCTCGCGTTCGCCGAAATTCACAAAGAGCAGTTGGGTGCTGCTTACCGCCTCCTTTGGATAGAGGTCGAGGGCGTTGAGCACGTCGAAGATGCGGTCTGCACCAAACGAGATACCCACTCCACTGATGCCAGGCATACCGAAGATACCTGTGAGGTTGTCGTAGCGTCCTCCGCCGGTGATGCTGCCCATTGGAGTGTCCAATGCCTTCACCTCAAAGATGGCTCCGGTGTAGTAGTTAAGACCGCGTGCGAGGGTCAGGTCGAGCTTTATCTCATTGTTTAGTCCCACCTGCTGGAGGGTGTCAAGTATGTATCTTGTCTCCTCCACGCCCTTCAGGCCTGTCTCGCTCGATGCGAGCACGTCGGCAATGACGTTCAGCTTCTCTGCATTAGTACCCGTGAGGTTGATGATGGGCTGTAGCTTCTCTATCGCCTCCTCGCTGATGCCGTCGGCACGTAATTCGTCGTTGACGTTGTCAATGCCTATCTTATCGAGCTTGTCTATTGCCACCGTGATATCCACTATCTTATCTGCCTCGCCAATCACTTCGGCGATGCCGGTGAGAATCTTCCGGTTGTTGATGAGTATCTGCACCCTCACGCCGAATCGCGAGAATACCGTGTCAACTATCTGCATCAGCTCCACCTCATTCATCAGCGAGTCGCTGCCCACCACGTCAGCATCACACTGATAAAACTCGCGATAGCGTCCCTTCTGCGGACGGTCGGCACGCCATACCGGCTGTATCTGATACCTCTTGAACGGCAGCTGCAGTTCGTCGCGATGCATCACCACATATCGTGCAAAGGGCACGGTGAGGTCGTAGCGCAGTCCTTTCTCGCAGAGCCGTGCGGCGAGCTTCAAGGTATTCCGTTCCATGAGGTCCTCATCAGAGATTTTGTTGAGATAGTCGCCGCTGTTGAGTATCTTAAACAGCAGTTTGTCGCCTTCCTCGCCATATTTGCCCATCAGGGTCTGCAGTGTCTCCATGGCAGGTGTCTCTATCTGCAGGAAGCCATAGAGAGCATACACCTCGCGTATGATGTCGAAGATATAGTTACGCTTTGCCATCTCCACTGGGGAGAAGTCGCGTGTTCCTTTTGGAATGCTTGGTTTCTGAGCCATTATCTCTTCTTGATTGTTATTTTCTTACTATGGTCTGTGCACGATCCGGACCGATAGAGATAATCTTTATCGGGGTCTCGAGCTGCTCTTCAAGGAACTTGATATAGTTGCTGAAGGCCTCTGGGAACTGCTCCTCTGACGTAAACTGTGTCATGTCGGTCTTCCATCCTGGCAGTTCTACATACACAGGCTCTATTCCTTCTTCGATATTGTACGGGAAGTAGTTGATCTCCTTGCCGTTCTGCTTGTATGCCACACATGCTTTGATAGTGTCGAAGCCGTCGAGCACGTCGCTCTTCATCATGATGAGCTGTGTCACGCCGTTGACCATAATCGAGTAGCGCAGTGCCACGAGGTCTATCCATCCGCAACGGCGCTCGCGTCCTGTCACTGCTCCATACTCATGTCCTATCTGTCGTATGGTGGCTCCTGTCTCGTCGAAGAGTTCTGTAGGGAATGGTCCTGCTCCCACGCGTGTGCAGTATGCCTTCATGATTCCATACACCTCGCCTATCTTGTTCGGTCCTATACCCAGTCCGGTGCAGGCTCCTGCACAGATGGTGTTCGATGAGGTGACGAAGGGATAGCTACCGAAATCCACGTCGAGCAGTGTGCCCTGAGCACCCTCGCAGAGTATCGACTTTCCTTCACGCAGCAGTCCGTTTATCTCGTGTTCTGAATCCACCACGGGGAACTGTCTGAGATACTCTATGCCTTCCATCCATTTCTTCTCCACCTCGGTGATGTCATACTCGAAGCCCATCGACTTCAGAATCTCCTCATGACGTGCTTTGCGCTCGGCATACTTACGGTTGAAATCGTCGAAGATATCTCCCACGCGTAGTCCCGTACGCGACACCTTGTCGGTATATGTAGGACCGATGCCCTTTCCCGTGGTGCCCACCTTGCTCTTTCCTTTGGCAGCCTCATAGGCAGCGTCGAGCACGCGGTGTGTAGGCATGATAAGATGTGCCTTGCGTGATATGTGAAGACGCTCACGCAGGTTGTGGCCTGTAGCCTCAAGGGCTTTTGCCTCGTCCATAAACAGGTCTGGTGCCAGCACCACGCCATTGCCTATGATGTTTACCTTTCCTCCTTGGAATATACCTGAGGGTATGCTACGGAGTACATATTTCTCTCCTTCAAACTCCAACGTGTGTCCAGCGTTAGGACCACCCTGGAAGCGTGCCACTACGTCGTATTGTGGTGTCAGCACGTCAACGACCTTTCCTTTGCCTTCGTCGCCCCACTGCAGTCCGAGCAGGACGTCAACTTTACCTTTATTCATATTTGTATAGATATATTTTTAATTATCCTTCTTTTTAGTCCTCGTCATCTTTGCCTGGCATGTGCTGCATATGCCATACAGATAGAGTGCATAACTGTCACATTTGAATCGCTTCATATGCAGTGTGTCTATGGTGTTATCAATCACTTGCGACTTCATCAACGACACCTTGCCGCACGTAGAGCACACCATTTTTATGCTGCGTCCTTCGTTACGGCAGAACTCATATGAGGTGACATTCAAGATGCGGTGACGCATCACTATTCTCAACTTCACAAACAGGTTGAGCGTGTTATATAGAGTGCCCCGGCTTACGGGGAAGCGCAAATCGTTCATCAGTTTTCTGCCGAGCTCTTCCAGCGTGAAGTTGTCGCGCATCGCTGCCACCGCGTCGAGTATGGCATATCGCTCCGAAGTCTTTCTATGTTTGTTCTGCTCGAGAAAACCGTCGAGTATCTCCAATGCCCTCACCTTAGCTTCGTCCTGTTTCATCGGGTTTGCTTTAAAATTCAAGCGCAAAATTACATATTTTTTGGGACATACAAAACATTATGGCCTAAAAAACGTCTAAATTAATGCTTTTTGCGGCAGTTTTAGCCAATCTTTCATATACAAGACCCAAATCAGCAAACCTTAGCAAGGCTGAAAGGGCTGCCTTGCGCACCGCCAACGAGGGTCCTTGGAGGGCAGCAAGCGCCTGGTCGAGAAACTCGTTGATGCCTCGCTCGTTGGGTTCCTGACCGCGACCGAAGATACGGGAGAGCACGTGAAAGCCGCAGAGCTGTTGCATCTCTGTCGCCGACGCTATCCACATATACGCTTTCTCGGCGGCAAAGGGCAGGTGCTGGTATAGATGGAACGAAGCCATCTCGGCTATCTCCTGCGACGGTGTCTGCTCCATCCATATATCCACCACCTCGGGCAGTATCACATCGGCAGGCATTATCATCGTGGCGAGTATCTTACACTCGCGCACATTTTCTTTCCACAAGGCTATGGAGAGGTCATAGTCCTTGCCTATCTCCGCCGCCTTCTGCTTGAGCATGGGTATCGACGCGCCCCAATTGACGTGGTAGTTCAGTCCTTTCTCGCGCATCGACTGCGAGGCCACTCCGTCCATCATCAGTCGGAACGACCTCTTTATCTCCTTCACTTTCTCGTTTATCTCTTCGTTATTTCTCATCAAAAAATAAATATATTTATTTGGTAACAGCATTCCGCTGCAAAAGGGTCAAAATGCTCGCCAAAAATCCATCTCAAAACCGCCGAAATATCTGTCACAACAGACGATGCTAATCGGGTTGCGGTCTTACATAAAGTAAAGACCCTACAACGGCGAACATCAGCAATCAGTCATCAGCAATCAGCCATCAGTTCCCGTTATACCTCCTACTATACTCCAACATCTGCTCCACGAAGGTCGTCTTGTAACTAAGCCTTATGTCTTTTGCAGTCTTCAGCGTCGGTTCTTCCTGACGTGTATCACCCCCGACAATAAAGTCGGGATTAAGGAATCCCTTATACGGAGCGATGTCAAGGCGGTGGTATCTGTCAAGCACCTCCTCGTGCAACTGCGGGTCTATCTTCACGCCATATTCCTCCACGAGGGCTTTGGCGGCATCGTAGTCGCCTTCGCTCTTTATACGCTGCATCTCAGCGAGCAACTGTGCTATCTGCTGGCGCAGACCCTCGTAGTCGTTTACCACCACGACGGTCTTCCCGTCTCTTTTCACCATTCTCACTGCGTCGCCATTTGCCATACACCACCGTGCTATTAGAGCCCTGTTGCGCATGTGTGCCTCCTCTATTTGGCAGCCTGGCTTTATTCTAACGAGCTGAGTCATCAGTCCGTTCATCATATAGGTGTAATAGTTCGACTTGTATGCCTCCCTATCTTCCAGCAGACCGAGTTCCACGAGTTTCTCATCGGCTATATAATAGAGTGCAAACAGGTCGGCGCGGGCCTCTTCTATCGTATTGCCATAGGCCTTCAGTGCGTCTGGGTCGGTGCCAGGCAGCAGTTGTCCGCTACCATGTCCGAGACACTCATGAAGGTCGGTATGTAGTTCGTCGCAACGGTCGCCATAACGTCGTATCATCTTCACTGTCAACTCATCACACACAAACTCCTCCAGCATTCCATTACCTCTTGCAGCCACATTATATGCCTCGGTGATATTGCTTATAGTAACGCTCTTGCTGCCATGCTGAGCACGTATCCAGTCGGCGTTGGGCAGGTTGATGCCAATGGCAGTCGAGGGATATTCGTCGCCGCCGAGAGCTAACGCCTGCACGGCCTTTGCCACCACGCCTTTCACCTCAGCCTTGCGGAATCGCTCATCTACTGGCGAGTGGTCCTCAAACCACTGTGCGTTGTCGCTTATCTTCTGGCATCGTTTTGTGGCTTCCTCGTCCACCATCTCTAACAGTCCCTCCCATGAACCTTTCAGTCCGAGGGGGTCGCCATAAACCTCAATAAATCCGTTGATGAAGTCAATCTTTCCCTCCGTCTCCTTCAGCCATTCAATCGAATAGTCGTCGAAGACGCTGAGGTCGCCTGTCTCGTAGTATTTCACGAGCAGGTCTATTACCTTCCGTTGCCGGTTGTTCTCGGCATATTGTCGTGCCTTCTCGAGGTTGATGCAAATCTTGTCTATCAACTTTCCATACTTTCCATGCCTTCCCCACACCTCCTCGTGTATGCCGTTCTCATCCTTCACCAGTCGTGAGTTGAGTCCGAACGAAGGGGCATTCTTTGTCCACGAAGCTTTCTTCTCTGCATAGAACCGCTCAGCCTCCTCCTGCTTCACCCCGTCGTAGTAGTTGCATGCCGAGGTG
Organism: Prevotella sp. P5-92; assembly: GCF_002251245.1. Taxonomy (GTDB): domain Bacteria; phylum Bacteroidota; class Bacteroidia; order Bacteroidales; family Bacteroidaceae; genus Prevotella. The sequence continues at coordinate 36,353 of NZ_NPJG01000007.1, read as the reverse complement.
GCAACAAGGTCGCATCCGGGGGCTTTGTTCACCCTCTTCGCCATCATCTGCGGGTCGAAGATCACGGGTGATATCTCGTCTATCATCGCGTCAATCTCGTCGGCGCCGAGATGGGGCAGCATGCGTCTGCAGGCTGCCGGTGCCACTCTGCGGAAGTATCCTTCAGAAAAACCTGGCACAAACTTGTCCATGCTGTAGTGGTGGTGGATGCCGTTGGCAAACCACACCTGCTTTAGATACAGCTCCAGGGCCTTATACTCCCCGCTGTCGCGGTCGGTATGCCCGTCGGTGTATATAGCCTCAAGCGCCGTGCGTATCTTCAGATTGTACTTGCAGTTCTGATCGTATATTATATCCCGTCCCCACTTCATGGCGTCAGCCAAGTAATAGGTATATAGCTTTTGCTCGTCCGTGAGATCATCATATCCTCTTACATAGTATCTGAGTATCTGCACGTCGGCAAAACGTTCGTCAACATACATCAGTTCCTCACCGTCCTTTTTCACGTCCATCAGTCCTCTCTTATTCTTCGTCTTGTCTCTTCTTCAGGCGTGCAGCCTTGGCCTTTGCCTGGTGCTCCTGGTGCTGCAGGCGATAGTCGCGTGGCGTCATGTTCATTATCTTATAGAACGAGGCGTAGAACGACTGTCTGTTGGCAAAGCCCACCATGTCGCTCACCTCTTCCATATTCAGGTCTTGGTATCGTCTGTCGGTAAGTATCGTCATTGCCTCCTCAATGCGGAACTTGTTAACAAACGACGTGTAGTTCATGTGAAATCTTACGTTGACTACTGCAGAGATATACCTTGTGTTAGTGCCAAGGTCTTCCGCGAGTTTCTTTGCGGAATAGTCCTTGTCCTTATACTTTTTCTTCATCACGATAATGTCGAGAATCTTTTCCTTCATCTCGTCCATCAACTGAGGATTGACCAGTGTTCTGTAGGCCGCTTCCTTCTCTTTCTTCTCGGTAATATTATACTTAGCCATAACCTAAACTATTTTTGATTAATAAATTCACCGGCAAAAATACACAAAATATTTGAATTATTCATCGTTTTAATTCTTTTTTTTTCTAAAAAAAATATAACTTTGCACTAAAAAGCAGAAATAATGGACTCAAAGAGTATAAATAGTGGTATTTTTGGCTACGATAACAGAAATAGCGAAGGTGTGAGGTCGCCTATAGTTGTAAGAAAAAGCTATGACCACCTTCACACCTTCGTAGTTGGAAAAGAACTAACATCCAACGGCTCTTATTCTATTCTCTTGAAGTCAGAGGCAGGATGCTTGCATGTAGGACAGATGAAATCCTCAGGCAGCACCTCTCCCTCATAGATATATCCACACACCGTGCATATCCATCCTTTCTTCTTTGCCGGCTGTGGTGCGGGCTTGATGTTCTTGTGGTAAAAGGCGTAGGTGGCTGAAGAGTCTTCCTCCGTGCTGAACGCGTCGGTCACCTCGGCAATAAACATGGTGTGAGTGCCAAGATCCACCTCTTGCTCCACCTTGGCACACATCACCGCATTGACACCATCTACTATATATATTACGCCATTCTCCAGTCTGAAGTAGGTGATGCCCACGGTCTTATCTACATCCTTGCCGCTCTGGAATCCCCAGTGCTTAAACGTCTCAAACTTAGCCTTCTCCGAGAGCACCGACACGTTAAACACTCCCGTACGCTTTATCATGTCGTGCGTATAGTTGTTTTTGTTTATTGTCACGGAGATACGGTTAGGCGTGATGGTCTGCTGCACAACGGTATTGGTGATGCAGCCATTGTCCTTGTCTCCTTCGTGTGCTGTCACTACAAACAGTCCGTATGACAGCTTAAAAAATGCGGTATTATCCATTTCTTATTTATTTTAAAGTACTTTGTTATAAATTAATTCAAGTTTCGCTTGCAAAGATATATTTTTTATTGGGAAAACAAGCAAAAAATTGTTTTTTTATTGCAAAATTCAAAGAAAATGATTAACTTAGCCGCCGAAAACAGTAATATAAACCAATAAGTATGAAAAATATTATTCTATCAATTGTCATGCTCGCCGCAACATACATCACAGCGGCAGCACAGACAGCACCACAGGTGCAGACAGTAAACGGAATCCTCGAGGGCATCGACTGCTCGGGAGTAAAAGTATTCAAAGGCGTGCCATTTGCTGCACCACCAGTTGGCAACCTCAGATGGAAGGCTCCACAGCCCGTGGAGAAATGGGAGGGAGTGAGACAGGCAAAGGACTTCGGTCCAAATCCCATGCAGGAAAACCTCTTTGGCGACATGATGTTCGGCACTAAGGAGATGAGCGAAGACTGCCTCTACCTTAATATATGGACCCCGTCGAAGACATGGAACGAGAAGTTGCCCGTGTTCATCTACTTCAACGGCGGCGGACTAATGGCAGGCAGCGGCAGCGAACCCCGCTATGCAGGAATGACACTCGCCCGCAACGGCATCGTAGCCATCACCGCCAACTACCGCGAAGGCATCTTCGGATTCTTCGCCCATCCCGAGTTGTCGAAAGAGACCGCCTATCGTGGGTCGGGCAACTATGGTTTTCTCGACCAGGTGGCTGCCATACAGTGGGTGAAGGAGAATATCTCTGCCTTCGGTGGCGACCCCGACCGCATCACCATTATGGGTGAATCGGCTGGATCCATGTCGGTGAGTGCTCTGATGGCTTCTCCCCTTAGCCGCAACATCATCGCACAGGCTATGGGCTCCAGCGGCTCCGTCCTCGGCAAAGACCGTTGGAAGACTCTCGCGGAGGCTGAACAGCTCGGTGTGGAAAAGGTGAAGAGCATGGGGTATAAGAAAATAGCAGATTTAAGAAAACTGTCAGCCGACGAACTCATGCGCCTTGCAGCCGTGAAGAGCGTGCCCACATACAACATCGACGGGTATTTCATGCCCAAACAACCCATGGATATCTATGCTGCAGGCGAACAGGCACAAGTGCCATGCCTCATCGGCAACAACAATGCCGAGATGCCCGCCTTCGCCTTCCTCGCAGGCGGAGCGCCCACCATCGCCGGCCTCTCCCCTGCCGTTGAAAACTGGCTTGGAGTGAAGGCAAGCGAAGTGCTGCCCCTATATGGCATACACACCGATGCCGACATCTTCGGATTGCCCGGCTATGCCCTTGGCGGCGACATCTTCATAGTCTATTCCACATGGAAATGGCTCGACATGCAGCAGAGCACAAGTCCCAAGCCCGTATATCGCTACAAGTATTGCCACCCCCGTCCTGATATGAAGCAGAAAGACCTCGTGGCAGGCCTTGCAGGCGGGGTACAGAAAAAGGACGACTCAGCTCCCGCAATGCCGCCGACACCCGGAGCAGTCCACTCCGCCGACATCGAATATCAGATGGGCAACCTCCCCACCAACGATGTCTTCGACTGGAAAGCCGACGACTATGCTGTGTCAGAGGTATTCCTCAAGTTCTTCGTCAACTTCATTAAGACAGGCAACCCCAACGGACTCGGTCTGCCCACATGGGATCCCATCAACGGCAAGGCTGTAGCCCCCGTGATGATGATTGACCGCCAGTCGCGCCAGGAGATTCTTCCCGACGTCGAAGCCCGCTATCGCTTCATCGACAAATGCCTGATGAAGAAATAATTTGACATGATATGAAGATAACAACCATATTAAAAGACATCTTCCTCGCCCTTGCCTCCACCCTTCTCTTTGGTGGAGGCATAGAATACTCCGTCGTCATCTCCACCACCCGCAGTCCCCACGACATCACCATCTTCATGAACGAAGACTACAATCGTGCCCTGCGCTTGATGAAACAAATAAACACGGCGAGGTCTCTGTGTTTTATATAACCGTTACATTCATCACCACGTCGTCCACTGGTCTATCATTTCTTCCCGTAGATTCCCGTTGAAACAGATTCAAGTATATCATAGTTGTTCATTTTTGTTGCAAAGATACATATTATTATTCTAACCACCAAGAGATTTGCTTAAAATATGCTTCTGGTTTAGCAAAACCCAAACAAAAGAATATCGAGAGAATACGGAAAGTTCTTGATACCGTTGGGCGGAATAGGTGGAAACAACGGATACATTGATGAATATCAATTATTAAGCCTTAATTATGATAGATGTCAATAAATAGAGGGAAATAGACTCCACTGCCAACACCCACTATTGGCAGTTAAGCCCCGTGGACTTATACGATGAACTGAAGAGAGAAAGAGTCAAGCTATTCTAAATAAACAAACACATTTTATATATAACTCCAGTTGGTTACAATTTGTAACCAACTGGAGTATCCTATATCGCAAACTACTACGTAACGCAGCGCAGCCACTGGGAGCGTGGGAATCTCGCCAGCGGCTAATAATCAAGGTAATAAAAAGCCCCCGGCGCATAAGAAATTCCGCCAAAAATTTGGAGATTTCATATTTTCTTTATAATTTTGCCGCCGAAGAACAATTAAAGAGATAATGATATGGCAGCAATAGAAGACAGATACATCAGTTTGCTCACCGACTTCGGCTTTAAGCGGATATTCGGCACAGCCCCCAACAAGGATCTGCTGATAAATTTCCTTAATTGCCTGTTCGCCGGACGTAAGGTAATCAAGGACTTGAAATACAATAACTCCGAACACGTTGGTGACATATACACCGAGCGCAAGGCCATTTTTGACGTCTATTGTGAGAGTGTCGATGGAGAGAAGTTCACTGTCGAGATGCAGAATGCATCGCAGAAGTATTTGAAGGACAGGACAGTATTCTATTCTACATACCCTATACGCGAACAGGCACCTAAGGGAGATTGGGATTTTAAGCTTGACCCAGTCTATACCGTTGCTTTGGTCAATTACGAAATGAATGAAGAAGCCTTTGACCAACAGGCAATTAGCCATCAGGTTCAGCTCTGCGACACCGCAACAAAGCGTGTCTTCTACGACAAGTTGGAGTTTATATATGTTGAAGTGACCAAGTTCAACAAGACTGAGGACGAACTTGTCACTCTATATGACAAGTGGATTTACGCCTTGAAGAATCTTGCCAAACTCACAGACCGCCCGGCTGCACTTCGAGACAAGATTTTCGACCGTCTGTTCCAGGTGGCAGAAATAGCAAGATTTACCCCAACAGAACTTCGTGAGTACGAGGATAGCCTCAAGGCCTATCGTGATATGAAGAACAGTTTGGACACAGCGGAGGAAAAGGGTGTTATAAAAGGCATAGAAATTGGCCGTGCAGAAGGCCGTGCAAAAGGCCGTGCAGAAGGTCGTGCAGAAGGTATTATGTTAACAGCCAAGAACTTAAAGTCGATGGGCTTAAGCATTGCAGATATCATTAAGGCAACGGGATTGTCAGAAAATGACATAATGAAACTATAAGCGAATCATAGGGATAGGTTCACTTAGTTCATCGACCCGAAAGAGTGAACCAATGTACCTGTCCCCTATGATTCAAATCCGACCGTTTTCAATCCTTTTCATTGCAGTCACTCTACGATAGATTGCAAGTGTTTTTTGCCATCTTCGCTGACCAACGGAACCAGGGTACAAATTGTACCCCAGTTGACATTAAGACCTTCGTCCCTGCTTTTCATTCTTCAACAATAGAGAAGTACCACTTCTCTTCCTTATCGTCCCATACGGTACGAATCTTTCTGTCTTCAAACAGTTTGGATATTTCACGTTTCGTCATATAGCCTTCAACTTTAGTTTGCAATACCTTTTGGTATGCGTCTGCAAAAATAATGATAATTTGCGAGACAAACAATATTGATGATATATATTTATAATTTTTTTTATATCAATACTTCTGTTTACTCGGAATAACTCCCCTCACCCCGCCTTTCTGATTTGGCACATCACCCTTGTATCTAGGAATAAGGTGCATATGGCAGTGGAAGACACTCTGTCCGGCAGCCTCGCCAATATTGATACCAACGTTAAATCCATCGGGATGATACCGCTCTTCAACCTTTTGACGTACATACTGAAGCATTACGTTCATCGCTTCGCGCTCGTGATTGGTGAGATCGAAATACGAGGCAACATGACGTTTGGGAATAATGAGGGCATGACCTGGCGACACAGGATAGCCAGGGATGAGACTCCATGACTTGGCAGTCCTCTTTGGCATGTATCTGCATAATGGATACAAACCAAAAGTATTTGTATGTAGCCACCGTATTTGAGAATATTTTCCCAAGGCGACTTGTTGACAATATGTCTGATTGAGGTATATTCATTAGTATATCGATTTATTTCGAATTAAATACGTAAAAGTAATAAATATCTTCGAAAATACAAAGAAAATTTATCTTATTTAAGGTTTTTGTGAATTACTGAAGTGAATGTATCATCTTGCTCGATGGAAATGTATAAGGAAAGGGGAAGTGAATTTGGATAAAACGGGGAATTAAGTTATATTCCGCAGTGCGGAACGTACGTTCACCACTGCGGAATGTACATACGCCACTGCGGAACGTACATTCCGCACTGCGGAACATAAACCATTTGCCCTATTGTGATACATTTACTTTGGGTATCAACTATAAATTATAATGGCTATCTACTTAAAATTATACTGGGTATCTACTAAAATTATGATTAGGTATTATTATGACATATTACAAAATTCCCTATTTATCTCTCCTTACAAGCCCTATAACCTTGCTATTTCCCTCTGCCCTGACTACATATACACCAGGAGAAAGCTCTGCCTCGCATTTGCCAAGGAATGGAGTGGCACGATGGCGGAGTATGCCATCGGTGGTGTAGAAGAGGACATCGGAATCTGTGGAGAGACCAGAGACCGACACACGGCAATGGTTGATGGATATTGTCCATCTGGCACTGTTTTCATCACGTTCACCGATGTCAGGACGCACACCGCCGATTGTCAATGAGAATCTACCTGTGGTAAGCACCGGGGATGCAGGAGTCTCGCCTGCGGTAATCTCGGCAGTATAAGCCTCTTCCATGAGATTAGTGACAATGCCCGTTTGATAGTCCTTTAGCCATACCTCGGTGGTGGCGGGTGAAACGCCTGCACTCCTATCGAGCGAGAAGGTGTAACGACCGGTTGAGCCAACCCTCGTAGCCAAGGATATTTCCTTTTCAACAGGAGCAGCACCTACCAACGACATCATCTCGCCTCCTGCTCCGCATACGGCTATGTCGGGGATAGCGGGATTCATCGACATGAACTTCGCTCCGTCGCGGTTGATGGAATATACCAAGGATGCGTACTCGTCAGAGGTGTTATCCACTGGCTGCAGACTGACAACGCCAGCCGCATGTGAAACGCCAACGCTCCTAGAGGCATCCTCACTTGTTGCATCTGCGTAAGACAAGTAGATGTTGAGGGCGGAACGGGTGCTGGCCGTGTTAGGAGTAGCAGAAGAGGTATAGAAGAGCTGGGCAAATTGGAGTTTCTCTACATCGTTGATGGTTGCCGTCTGTGTGAAGAAGGCATCTCCGGGCGAGAGTGTGTTATCAGATTCCCACGATCGCTTCGTCACATAGCTTCCCTTGGGTTCCATAGTGTATATGACATGCGGCACATTCATGGCATAGGAGCCATCTTCCATCTGTTTGGATATTGGATATGCACTGATGAGATAAGGCATGCCCTTGAGATTCCATCCCATATTATATACAGAGGTAAAGTCAGAGCCGCCGCCGGTTGATGTGCGGTCGTCATATTGAGTGAGGGTGACATAATCCTCATCGGCAGACTCGCGATAAGGATAGTCAGCGGCAGTCGCTCCGTATGCGGTGAAGCGAAGTGTTTGCTTTGTAGCTGTAGAGCCTCGGTCGATGAGCATACCCTCGTTAGCTGTTCGGGTAGCTGTAGTGAGCTGTTTCCAGCATGTAGAGTTGCTCTCTGCAAAGCTGTACTTATAGTGGCTTCGTGCCTCACCGTCATACTCGTATCGAGAGAATGGGGCAACGGCTTTTTCCGTAACATTGTTATTTGAATCGTAGGTGGTGGTAGTAACGAAAGGCATTACGCCCTTATCGTCCGTCCCATAGTCCATGTCAAATGGCAGTGAGAAGAGGGAGTATTGTCCCTCAATTGTTCTCTCGGCAGACACATAGCGGAGGTGGATTGTGTTGCCCTGACCGTAGAGCGAACCGCCCTCTAATGAAAGGACGTAGCCAGGGCGCAGAGGATTGTCATCGGTAAAGTAATGCGATGTCACATTACCCGCTCCGTCGGTTATATTCTTACATACTAATTTACCTGCTGGCTGCAGATAAACCACCGAACCCTCGTGCGGATAATTCTGTCTGTTGTAATTATCAGGGTCAGCATCGACAAAGAGATCATTGGGATCTACAGTGCCTGACTCCGTCATCGCACCCGTTGACCATGTCTCAAAGCATCCTTTATCCACCCGGGTACCAAGGAACCGGGGATTGCCGAGAAGGTCACGGTCTGAGGTATAATCAACATACTGCTTGAGGTTTTCTGACACATGGCTCTTACCATCGTATTTGCCAGCGGCATCTTTTGACGTGCCATTGTCGCCTCCTTCAATATTAGTAGTTCTCTCATGCAACTGATACCAGAGGTTGCGGTTGCTTACATCAGCCTCAGGTATCTTTCCATGATAAGCCGTAGAAGAATGACGGAAATACGGGGCGAAAGGCATGGCCGCGTCTGTCTCCTTATACATTATATTATTAATGGCATTTGAGGCGGGGGTGACTTGAGCCAAGTCACCTCCTACTACGGTGCAGTTGAGCATATAGCCGTTAGCTTCAAGCGAGACGAGAGCATCTGAAGTTTCAGCCACCTTGTTGTCACGTATGAGCGTGTTGTAGAGCAGTCCCGACTTCATATTGACAAGCGGCTGGTTAGTGGAAGTAATCTCATTGTTGGCAATGATGGAGTTGCGTAGAGCCACATTGCCTTTCTGTATATCCACCACGGGCGAAGCGGATGAGTTTGCATCACCGTTATCGGCATTACCAATCAGAAGGCCGTCGAAGAGGCAATAGTCCAAATCCTCTGTCGATTTGACTCCATTGACTATGGTATGCTTGGAATAAGAAGAAGCCATACCGTCGCGGTCGGAATCCATTGCCTTGATATAATCTATAATCTTGTCGTCATCGTATGACTTACTTCCGTCATCATGCGTTGTCTCCACTACTCCCGTATTGATGCCTGTGGTTGACGGCAGACTTCCATAAAGCGTTACGTTGTCGCGCATGGTGATGGTCTCACCGGTAGATGTGGCCATACCCTTGACAAAGACATACGATTTCTCTTTATTATGTACGTTAGAATAAACGGCTGCGGCATCGATGGCTTTCTGGAGATTGCCCTTGGTATATGCCTTTTCCCATGAGAATCCATTGTAGTCGGCACTTGACGACACACGTTCGGGATTGACATAGAGCACACGGCTCAGAGTGGCAATACATTCGTAAGCTCCACGCTCCATACCGGCAGAGCCGTAATGGCGGGTGTTGGCGGCAAGGTCGAAGTCCTGCTTCACCAAGTCCACATAATATGGGTCGTTGACATCATTGGCATTCGAAATAGCCACGTCAGAAGTATAAGGATACCTTCCCGTGAGGTCCTTCACGAGTTCCACATATTTCTTAGGCGATGCCTTACCGATAATCTTTGCACTCGGGTTGACACGGAAGTCACGCGAAGCCTTAGCCCAATTGTCATCATCGGCAGCAGACAATGCGGGGTCAAAGAAGTTCGGGCCTTGCAGCACGTTGTTGTTGTCAGATGACAAGGTCACATTATTATTGACTTCATATTCTGGACTGAGCGACGATATGGCATTATATGTCATACTTCCAGAGGAAAGTCCTGTCCATTCATCAGTAGTCTCATATCCATTATTTCTCCAAAGCACAGAGTTATGCATTTCCGACTTGCCCTGTTCAGTGTTACTGAATTGAATACTACCGCCATTGAGAGCAAAAGTGCAGTTTACCACCTTAGTGTCTGTACCGACGAGCGGACTACCCGTATTACTATGGAATACGGAGTTATATATCAGAGCCTCACCTCCACCCTCGCCTATCGTTACTGCCGGCACTTCTGAGGTTGCTCCATTGATGAGGAAGTCGCAGCGGTTCATCGTCAGCTTATAGAGAGGATATTTAGATTCTGTGCCGCTGATTGGATATTGTGTATATTCAACACCATTATCGCTGACATTCTCTCCATTCTCCGTAACGTATGATTTGCCAACAAAAGTATTGTCATCTATCTTCTGATCCTTATAGAACACAGCGGCTCCGCCTGAGCAACTGTTTCCGGCAATATCTTTATGCGGCTTAGACTTAATATTACAGAAGGTCAATCCGTCGAGATATACAGGAACTACATAGTCTTTCACATTGGTAGTAACCTTATTATCTGTAGAAGAACCCGACGATTCCCTCTGCCTTACATCACCTATCACAAACACATGTCCGAGCAGATTGCCATCCACACCTGAGCGTTCTGAAGCAAAAAGATATACGGGATAGTCGTGAATGTTCTCCAATCCCTGCACATCCTTACTATAGCCTCCACGTATAGTAAGGGAGTTCACACCCTTGGATGTCGAGCCACTCCAATCGGGCGGCACTACACCCGTGGTGATGTCGGTAGTGATAGTGAAACCGAGATTGCCGTTGATGGTATATACGGGTTGGTATCGTCCTTCGAGCATACGGATTTCCTTGTCGTGTCCGTTGCGCGATGCGAGCAAGGTCTCTATAGCTCGCTGCACGTCGCTCGTAGCCGTTGCCCAAGTCTTGCCGTCAGCCACCGAGGCACTGGTTCTCTCCTGCTGCGTCACCCAAAGCACATCGATATGTCCGTCCTCCACCGACGGGTCGAGCTTAACGTGCTGGTATTCATACACGCCGAGATCAATGTAAGTTTGGTGGTGAGTAGGGTTAGGGTCAGTGGAAATACGCAGCATCGCCTTGCCCGTACCATCGGCGTATGTCATATACTCGTCTTTGCCTATAGGCACAGCCGTCTCACCCGTGTTGACATTGTCATAGTCGTAAGCAGTGCGGCGGTAGATACCGGCACCCGCCGCCTTTGCCCCTGAGGTGCTCTGACTAACGGTATTTCCCTCATCGTCAATATAGACAAACTTAGGGTCATCACCCTTCAGGTCTTGCTGGAGGAATGTCCATCCATTATCCACGAGGTTGTTGATACGACCTATCATCCAGTCGGCAGAGGTGTAATATCCAGCCTTTCCTGCCTTTGACGACGGGTTGATAAAGTTCGGTCCGTTGATGGCGTCGTTGTCAGAGTCTATGATGATATTGCAAGTCACGGGGTTGAGCCCTGTCCCGGGATCCTTGTCGGGATTATCTTCTGTTGACTCTTTGATAGTTGTGTTATCCGCATCGAGATAGTTATATTTGCCAGTCCACAGCGAAGGTATGAAAGTTCCGAATCCCGTATAATCCTGAAGTCGGTAATCTATGTTTTTATTGGAGTTTACAGGGGCGTTGCCCTTACCTGCCTCGTAAGCGCAGAACCACAGCATCTCGGCGTTCTTGGTACTACTATTTAAGTCCTGGGCAAAGTTGGCAACCTTGTCCATCCCGCTGTCACCCGTCACCTCATTGCCCCAGAATATGGTGTTGACAATCTTATGCGGATTGTTTTTCACGAGGTCGGGGTTCGTAGTGTCTCCGCCCTTGTTTGCTGAATAACAATAAACGGCAGGATAACCGTAAGCAAGGTTGCGAACCACGTCACAGTTTATCATGTGTAGCGAGGCATACTCTCCGAGCAGCACAGCACCTCCCAAACCTGTCAGGTCGCCTCCGTCATTTGGATAGTTTGTGTCAGCCTCGTTGTTTGCAAACAGCGAGTTTACTATCACGGTGTTGTAGCTGGCGTTGATGGCGCCGCCACGTCCTGCGTATGTCACGTTGGTGCCGTTGACTTTGTCAGTCTCCACCTTGGCATAGTTCTGCACGAAGTTGCAGGCGAACACCTTCAGTTCGCTGTCGGTGAAGATGGCACCTCCAAGGCATCCTCCGTTGTTGCGGAAGTTGCAGTTGCGCACCTCAATAGGTATGCTTCTATATCCTACAGGCCTCTCGATAGCATTGCCGCTACCATCCGTATATGTTCTTAAGAAATCACCTGTAGTCCAGTTGCCTTCGACACAGATGGCACCCCCCTTATAGTATGTTGATTTACTGTTCACGGCTGTTGCGTCATATCCTATAGCCATGCCGTCCTCGATCTCCACACCGTCGATGATGACAGGCACACCACGCTCCCATGGAACAGTGCCGTTGCCGGCATTTGAGTCATATTTCTCACTCTTGCTGTCGTGATATGTAATCGTAGCATCAGGCAGTCCTCCTACGTGTTTTTCATCAGCAATACAAGCAATAACGTGATATACATTTTCATTGGAATTACCGTTCACCACCTGTCCTGACAGAATGGTCTGCACTGCCATCTCCCACGGTTCAGCAATGTTGTTGTGGTTGATGTCGGAGAGCTTTCTGCTATTTATGATGTCCTTAATCTCGGGATGGGAGATAACGACGGTTGAATTGCCATGAGTAAATGTTGTCGATGCAACATTGCTTTCTTGAAGATTTCCAACAGAAGCGATATTTCCATAATACGACTCTCCATCGCTTGTGCTTGTCTGCTTCACTTCCACACCTCCCACGATGGTCACGCCTTCAGGCACGAGATATGTACGTCCGCGGCTGTTCACATATTCTCCCTTGATGTTACGCATGGGGTAATATGTACCGCCGCTGAGGATAATCTCAAACTCCTGGTTTTTATATGCATACACAGAGTCGGTTTGTGCATCATTAAGTTTCTTCAGCTTACGTGCATCCCTCACGTATTCAAGTGCATCGTCGAGATAGCGCATGGGATAGGCGAACGACGAGCCTTCCTGCTGGTAATAAGGGCTTACTGTCTGGTTCTGCATCACCTCCACTGATGTAGTAGCCACGTCCTCCTCGTTTTTCACCACAAAGATGCGGGTCATGAGATTGCCGGCAGTAGCCACAGGCAGCACCAGTTCGCCGATGGCCCTGGCCCCGATGTCAATGAAGTCGTTGCCCTGAAATGTGCGGGTCACATTCGCCATGTCTTCGGCGGTAAGGGCATCACTCTCGACAAGGGCTTTATAGTCCTTATACTCCATACCTCCACGCGCCAACAGACTGTATTTCTTTATATTATAGAACTCATAACTATTATGCATTCTATTGACAGCCTTTCCCTCGCTGTCGGTATAGTCATGGTTGTACGTTTCTGTGGCGAAGCGCACACCCTTATCCACATCGGTATGCACTGCGATGTTGTTGATACCCGGTTCACGAGTAGTCTCTGTGGCGCAGAAGGATATGGGATAGTCGTCGATGGTAAGGTTGGTGTTCCCTGCATCCGAGGGTGTCACCATTCCGTTGACGTTCGACTGCTCGCTACCCGTGTTCTGCCAGAACAGCACACTGTTTGCCCTGACATTCGGCGTGCCGTCGGTGGTGAACGAGATACCTCCTCCCGCTCCGCTTGCCGTGTTATATATGATGTCGGACGTGAAGATGCGGGCAGGGTTGGTTGCGGCGTTGACATTCTCAGAGGATGCCGATGCCGGTTCTTCCACGTATAGTCCTCCTCCGTCACCCTTGGTTACCTCGTTATATTGCACGATACTTCCGCTCACCAATGCGCCCTCTTCGAGATACAGTCCACCCCCGGCATCCGTAGCCTTGTTGTTCTGCACCACGCAGTTGCGTATATGTGCATATCCCGTGACGATGGCAGCCCCACCCACACGAGTGTCTGTTCTTTGTCCCGTAGATTGCTTCTCGCCGTCGGCATTACCGTCTTCTATGAATAGTCCGTCGAGCACGGCACGGGCTGATATGTTTTTAAGAGCATCTTGTGTCTTGAGTGTTCCCTCTTCGGTATATGTATCATTGGTAAACGTCACCACATTATATACGTTTACATCCTGGTCGTCAGCCTGATACACACCGCTGAGGGTAGTGCGGTTTTTCAGCACGTCGCGGTTGTCGGTATAGTTGCCCTCAGAGTCCTTGGTATAGAATCCGTTGTCGTCAGCACTTGTGTAGGCGTCGCTATATCCTCCCCATACCTCCACTCCATGAGGCACGATGATAGTATAGTCGCGTGTGTTCACCTCCTGTCCCGAAGCCGTCACCTTGTTTGAGCGGCGGGGGCGATATACAAAGCCAGAATACTTGTAGGTTTTATTTCCGCTCTCCACACTTTCCGTTGGTGCATCGCCCGCCAACTTCACAATCACTTGTTTCTTGACTACATCGCCTTTATGCGAATACAAATATCTTCCCGCAGCATCCAGCACCTTCTGCAACTTAGTCCAGCAAGCGGCATTCTCAGGATTGGCAGCCGAGCCAGTGCCGCGTCCGTTTTGAGTGACATAGAATACCGCCTTGTCTGTGCTTGTCGTCTCATCCGGCGTAATGCTATAAGCTCCATTAAACTCGTATGCACCGATATCCACGGTACAGTCTTGGATGCGGTCGGCATATTGCGCGTCGTATGAAGGAAGCACAATATCGGCAGTACCCTCCATATTCTTACCCAACTGGTCAGTTCCCATGTTAATGGCAATAGCCCCTTCTTTCAGACTATAGTCACCATTGTCCGGATCGTTGAAGAGGTCTGAGACTGACAAACTCTTGTCATCCATATAAACGAATGAAGAAGCATCAACATTAGTATAGGAATTGTCAAAAGTCCTGTGAGTAGTTTTATTCTTAAACAGACAGTTTTTCAGAGTTATATTACCTTCGCCTGTATTACAGTCGAATTCTTTGGTATTATTTGTTGTATTATTATAAATAATGGAGTTATACACATCTATACGGCCATTTGAGAACCATTTTCCAGAATACAGTGTATATGGTCCTTCATTAGCCGTAATTGTATTATTATAGAATCTACCATTCTCAAAGAACACGCCAGTACCTTGCCTTGTTCCGTTACCTGTAATCTTATTATGAATGACAGAAGTGTTGAATACAGTACCAGTTCTTTGATAAAGTCCTCCACCAAAGACATTATTGTCAGAACCGCCTTCACCATTTAATATATTACCATCAATCTCACAGTTTTCAATTATTCCACCATTTTGGAATATGCCACCTCCACGAGTATTTGATTTTGACGACAGAATATTATTTGTTATCACACAGTTAGCCAAACGTCCATTGATACGCAAAGCCACTCCAGCTCCACCGTCACGCTGATGTGTAATCTTGGTTCTTCCGTTGCGGATAACAAAACCATCCCAACTGGTAATGACACAGAATGGATTAATTGGGTTGTTATCAAACTCCAGGTTATTTCCTTGAGTGCTACCATTGATATTTCCTTTTCCTTTAAAATAAGGATATGGCTGGGTCAATACGCGTTGTGTCTTGTATGCCATCTGATATGCATTGAGATCGTATGTATACCCCCCGGAAACACCTTTAACAAATATTCCGTTGTTTCCAAACTGTATGTCTTTGGGGTCAAAATATTTTCCGTCACCATATACAGAATTTACTGTTAGTTTGATATATCTGGCACTAATTGTGGAACCAAAGTCTGTAAGGCTCTCTAATTCATTATCAACTGTTAATCCTGATATAGTATTCCAAGAAGAATAATCTGATGAATAATCAATCGTTATTGAATTTGGCTTATAGCTTCTACTTATCAATTTCATTTGACTTATGGAATACTCCTGTCTCATATCAATAGTGATGTATTGTGGCAAAGTAGGTAAAGATGGATCCTTCCAAGCTGTATGCCAATAAGTATTTTCATCACCGTCAATTGCATGTGCAGCCCTTCCTGTAGTACCCTCACCATTAGTTTCTTCAGTGGAAAATTCCTCTACAGTCCACTGAGTTCTATCTAAAGGGGAAAAATCAGAAGAAGATGTACCTGTTCCCAAATATATTTCCTTCAAATCGGTATAGCTGTTGGAATAAGTATTTATGATATTGATTCTGACATAACGAGCTGTAGCAGCCTCTCCCATAAAACAATAGCATGGATTCTCGTTTGACATAGTATAAGAGAATTGTTTTTTGTTATCCGTCCACAAGTCATAATCAGTGACTGGGGAATTATCACAATACTCTATCAAAATATTCTTAATCTTATAATTTCTCGCATATAATTTCACCGCATTAAAACTTTGCGATGACGACAAATCCAATGTTATGTGCTGTTGATTGGTTCCTTTTTTTATTGTATGCCAATAAGTAGATGTACTATTATCAATAGCCTGTTCTACCCTACCATTCGAGCCTTCTCCATTGACCTCTTCTGAAGAAAAACTCTTTATTCTCCAGTTTGTCCGATCAACAGGTTCAAAATTTGATATTTGATTCTTATAAAGACCTAAATTGTTTTTATAGTCATCCACCTGAGGCCCCCATGCTCCTGTACCAGTAACACCTGTCTCAGTCACCTCGCCATTTGTCAATGTCTCAAGGATAGAGGTCTTGGGTACACGCTCTTTCATACCAGGGGATTGAGGGTCGCCTCCCTTGCCAGGGAAACCACCATATACATCCACTGCATCACGCATGAAGAAGCCTTCGCGACGGATGTATTCACCCTCGCCTATCCAGACTTGAACTCGCTTACTCTTGTCAACAGTTGAGACATCTATAGTTGTACGGTTAGGATTGACTGTGCTTTGACTTCCGGGATTGAAGTGCGTCACACCTGGAATCTCTGTGTATTTGATTAAATTGTCTGCATTCCTCTCCAACGAGCGGGCAAAAGCCTCGTCCACTGCCCACTGGAGACCTGTGAGCTGATAACCTTCCTCATACAACTCGGCATCCACTCCGCTAAAGTTGTGGTTGTTCGTATATTTGTCTGACTCGAGGTTTCCATTGATGGCATTCTGCCATGATGAACCGTCACCATCCCTTGAGTAGTCTATTGTTCCGTCGGCATTGCGGTAGTCACGCACATAAATAACCTTGCCGTAAGGTGGCTGGTAGCCTCCCTCAACATCCTCATTGGAAGTGTCACCTTCTGTCACTTCATTGTGGTTCTCCACTGCACCAATGTCGGCTGCACCGCCATAGTTGCGGAAGAATACAGTTGTCATGTCCTTGCCAAAGTTAGAATCAGTGGCTGAGGAACCTGTCTCGTTTGCGGCATTCACCATGGGATTGGTGTTCATCGGCATCCAGTTGGGGTCGCCACCGTACATCGTCACGTCGCCCTCCTTGTTCACTCCAATGTTGCTCGTGGGGTTGACGAACTTGGGATAGGTGGAGGTATATGAGGAGTGATAGGAGAACTTGGAGGTGGCTACTGCGATTGCAACAGCATCACTAACTCCCAAGTCCATCATATTATTTGCTTTCGTTGCTCCGTCGGATAATTCTATTTTTCCACTTGATGTTGTGAAGGTTACGACATTAGGGTCGGGATTGGACTCCGTGGCAGTAAGGTCGGTAATCTTCAGATTAGAAGAGCCGCTATTTGAGCCATAATTGATATTGGCATGAAGGGCAGTGTTCTTCACCTTGATGTTGGCATTATCAGTTGCCATCACGCCATATCCCACGTTGCCACGGATGAGACAGTGGTTGAGGGTGAGCGTGGCGTTGCTGCCCGTAGCCTCAACGGTGGCTGCCTGCTGACGGGTCACGGCATTGTTATGGAAGATGCAGTTCTCCACATCCACCTGCATCACGGCTCCTGGAGTGTTGCGCAGGAAAAGGGCGGAGCCTTGCGAGGCGGTGCAGTTGGCTACTATACAGTTGCGTATCTTAATGTCATTCATCGGAAGGTTGTCATAACTGTTGATGACGGCTATGCCCGCACCTCCCTCCAAAGCGAGGGTGGGCAGCACACTGCTCGTCTGGGCATTGGCGAAGTAGAGCTGCAATCCATCCACAATGACGTCGGTCGCTCCATGGCGCACTGTGATGATATGACAACCGTTTTCGGCATAGTCGCTACCAGTGATGTTGGCAGTTATGCGGGTTGGGTAAGCCTTAGGATTGCGCTTGGAAATGTCAATATTAGTGAGCGACGAGGCGAAACCGCCATACAGTCGCACGTGGCTCGGAAGATCTATAAAAGACGAGCGGATATGGGGCAGATAGGAATTTCCAGCCGTTGTGGCAGTGCCCTGCTTGACAAGAATCTGCACGGGGCTGTCTGCCATTGGTTTAAGCGTTTTCACATAATCCAAAGCATCGTTGATATTGCTGAAAGCGTTCTCCCAAGAGCTTCCCAACGTCGCATCATTATCAAGCGACACTACGGCATCGGTGGTGGGGTCGATAAACACTGTCCTTATCGGAGTGGTATTGTCCTCAATACTTGCCACCGAGGCACTTGCACCATTAAGGCTATTGGCCACAAAAGCCCCAAGCACGCAGCGGGGGGCAAACTGATTGCCTATGATATCCTCAGTGATATGGGCAGCAACGATGTCATTGCCGTTGGTGTCATAATTACCGGAAGTGGGATAGTCGTTGAGCTGCATACCCTGATGACGCAGATATGACGAGGCGCGGGGATTCCATCGCCCCGTGGCAGTAGTATTGTCAATCACACCAGCAGAGCCGGGAACGTCGGTGAAGTCAGGGTAATATCCCGGAGTCGAGGTGTTGCTATTTTCCTCATTCAAGGAATACACTCCGTTGGTGCGCTTCACCGTACCGCTCCAATCGACGTAGTTGTATTTGGAGAGAGCCACGAAGTCGAGCTTCACCTTTGGTGTAGAGGCATGCTCACGGTATGTGGCATACTGCACATTGTTGTTGGCAGCCACCTCATTGCCCCATATCACGGAGTTGGTCACCATACCGCCGCCATCCACATAGAGTCCGCCACTGCGTCCGTAGCGCCGGTTGTTATACACCACTCCCGCTCCCACACATTTGTTGTATGTGATGGTGAGGTGGTTGAGCAGACCGCCATTCTTCATAAATACTCCTCCTGCCTCTGCCGATGATGTGTTGTTGTTCACCACGCATCCTGTGGCGAATGAAGCATATCTCGCATTGTCGTTGGCAGGCTGCGAGGAGAAAGCTATGGAGAGTCCGCCGCCACATCTTGCGGCATTGTTCTCGATGAGGCAATGGCGCACTATGCCGCCATCGTCGCAAGCCACTCCACCTCCATAACCGTCGGTAACACCCACTCCACCCGACTGGTTCTGGGTGACATAGCATTGCTCCATCAGTCCTCCGCCGTCCATATACACACCTCCACCACGCAGCGACGATGAGTTCTGGCGGATGATACAGTTGCGCATCACGGTGTTGCCCACCATATACACTCCGCCGCCATAACTGTTGTGATAAGCATGAGAGCCGTCAGTTTGCTCGGGCACGGTGCGGTTGGAGGCATTGCCGTCGCGTATGGTAAAGCCGTCGAGACCGGCGGTATGGGCAAGAGCCACGCCGCGGTTCTTGTCATTAAGACCGGAGGAATGGGTTGAGGTGTTGGTGGCAAACCATACCACATGGTATGAGTTGCCCGTAAACGACTCGTCGTATTCGTTCTTTAATGAGTTCCACTTCATCGGGTCTTCCGTAGAGCTACTGTGATTACCGCTGAGCGTGGTGGTGTTCTTCATTCGCCACTTCAATCCTGTGGCCTGAGAGATTGTCCTTTCCGAACCGTCAGCATCAAAGACGATACGTTCTTCGGGAGTGGCTTCGGGATTTGCAGCATCAAATCCTCCATACACCGTTATGCCTTCATATATGAGAAAAGAAGTATATAGCACACCATCGCCACCGGGGGTAGAAGTGGTGGGTCGGTATGTTCCAGCCGCCACATACACGCGTCCCTCCGTGATGCCGTTTCGGGTCATATAGTCGTGAAGCGACTCTATGGCATCCTGCAGGTTGTTCTTAGCCTGCGCCCACGATGTTCCGTCGTTGGCATAGTTGCCCGACGTTGTGACATATCGTACAGGACCGCTGAAGCTACCCGTCTGCGCAAAAGCCGTGGTGCAGAGGGCAAGCAAGGCTATTATCGTAGTGTATAATCTTCTTTTAATCAGCATATTATTATCTATTTTATTTACTGAACTGGATCGGTAAACTTCACTATGTTTTCCACGTCTTTCACAATGTTGACATGGATTGTCGCCCTTATCCATGGGGTGAATATCGGATTGCCGTCGGTGCTTTTAGAAGCATCGTCGAGGCGTGACTTCATTATCTTTATCTGGGCATGATGACCTGTGGTGGCATGGTCTTCTTTAGAGAGAAGGGAAGAATATGATCCATCCTCTTTTTTCTCTGAGGTGGTGTAATTGTTCACCAGTATCTTCAACGTAATGTCGTAATAATCTCCAGAATCTGATTCAACAAATTTCGGCATCACATAGATGGCCTTGCGACCGTAGTACATGCCCGACTTTTCTGTTTTCGGGAGCACTTGGTAGTATTCCTTTCTTGTTTTGGTTTTTCCATTAGCATCTGTATATGACTGACTATTTCCCGTATCCTTCTCTTCTCCGAGAAAAGCCGCATCGAATGACCCAGAGTATGACGTCACATTCATCGGCTTGAATATTGGCAGTTGTTCCTTAGGCAGGAGTCGCGCCTCGATGTAGGAGAAGAACACCTTGTTGTAGTCTTCGGATGTGTTATCCATTGTGCTGCGCATTGTATCATCTGAACCATTTGATTCCTTTTCCACCTGCTTCCATGCCTTAGTGCCTTGAAACTGCTCGTCGATAGTCCATTGCAAGTCAACCTTTGTTGCCACATGATACAGCACCATGTCGATGTGCGGCACATTTGAGGCATAGTCTTTTATGATGCCGTAATATTTGCCGTCGTTGTTTTTGAGGTTATATGGCGAGGAATAAAGGTTCTGCATATTGTTACGCAAGGAAGACTGGTTGGTGAACGTAACTTTATCCTCGACATCTGTATAAGAACTCCAAGACGAGACATCGGTCACGAGATTATATTTCTTTTCTGTGCCACTGTCATCCAAGTCCAGATTGCTTGCCACCACATACACCCTGCCCTCCTTGCGGTTGAGCGGGAGGTTGATGGAGAGATGACCTTGATAGACATAAAGGCCATCCTTAGCCGAGAAGTGATCATTTGTGTTACCTCCGGAAGTGGAGAGCTTCCAGTCCTCGGGGTTCACCTCTTGCTTCTTGAAGATGACTTGGGTGGTACCAGAGGTTGTGGTGGTAACGAGGTATATGTAGAGATATTGGGGGAGGACAAAGGACTCCGCTTCACCGGGGTCTCCAAGGGCGCGGGTGACGGCTAACGTCGAAGCAGGCTCATCATTGCCTATGCCCACATCAGTGGGATTGACGAAGCCTTCGGCGGGGATGGAGATGGAGATAGGCATCTCAACTGTCTCCAGACCTCGCGAGGCAAGACTGTCGTCATCCGAACAAGAGGTGACGAAGGCAGCCGCCAAAAACACTGCCATAGTAAAAAATATGTTCTTCAAATCAGTTATCATCATCTCTAAAAAAAAATCAAGGCTTCTATATCTCCGGCTCATAAGTCCCCCCTTGCTTCCAGTCCAGCGTCACGCTTACTCCCACGTCGTGACTCTCGGGAGTGAGCGAGCCGTCCTGCTTCATCTTCATCTTTATTATCTTGAGATAACCGGCGAGGAGGGGTTGCTCCACAGAGATGATGTTCTCAGTGACAGAGCCGTCGGGGAGGGTTATGTATGCCTTTATGCGGAAGAGGGTCTCTGCCTGGGAGTCTGCCCTTGCCGGGGCTTGACTGACGGCGGAAGCGGTGACTACGGTGTTGTTCCTCGACGGGAAGCTAACGGCATAATGGCAGGTGCGGTGCTGACCAGGGAGAGGTATCTCAGTTGAGCGCACCACGGGATTGGCTGTGAAGGCGTAGGTGCTGTCAGCCACGGCGAAGGAGGTGGCTAAGTCCTGGGTGAACACCTTCATGCCGCGTATATCCACACCCGTGGTATCCACCACAAGGGCGGCGCAGCTGTTAGCCATATACAGATCAACGTAATATGTCTCGGTGCAGCCGCACACCTCTATCACCTGTCTTGCGGTGAAGAGACCGGTGGTGTGGCTGTTGAGGGTGTCGGTGAGGTTGTCATACTGCAACTTCATGTCATCGGGATGGGTGTCATCGAGGGGGCGGATATTTTCAGCGTCGGCTATATTTGCCACAACGAGATTACGGTAGTCACGTTCTGGCAGATACACCACGTATTCGGCTTGCGACGCATCCATCGTATGCTTTTCCGTTTTATACAGTTTGTCGTCGGTGTCATAGAATGAGAGAGAGATGTCGTGTGCCCAGTCAGTGAATATACCGCTGAGTGAGGAGCTGAGTGCTTGTGCCACGGGGCGTTCCTCCTCCGTGCCGAGCTGTGTTTCGAGTTCGGTTTGGATGTTTGTTCTGAGTTTCAGGCGATATACGATTTTGTTGTCCAATCCGCAGTCGGAGTTGTCCTCGTCGATGATGGAGCACGACGAGAGCACCACCGCCGCAGCGGGCAGCATCAGCAGACAATACTTGCTTCTCATTACCTTATTATATATATGATATTGTTGTTGTTAATACCGTTATAATGGCATCACGACAATAGATCTCGTGACGCCATTATAACAGAGTATTTATTGTATTACTCAATAGGAACATCAAATGTCAAACCACTCTGCCACTTAAGGTCAACAGAAAGACCGAGCTGGAGCTTCGTTGCACGGAGGTCGGGAATTGTTACGTATGCGTTCTTCAAGCTATTGATAGTGAAGTTGGCTTTAGTAGTATAGTCCTGAACAAATACGCGTTTTGTATTAAACTTAACTGGATATCTGCCTTGATATGAAGTTGGTAATGTATTTTCACCTTGAGTATCATTATAGGTAGGCCATTTAATATCAGTAGCCGCAGAAGTAGGATCTAAGCGACCAATAAGATAGAACTTCTGACCTTTTGCAACTATACCATCTACACCATAGAAATCAGCAGCTGTGTTCACAAGTTCTATAGCTACGTTTACTGGTTCCTGTGTTGAAGCAGAAGTCCAATTATCAAACACAAGTGTGTAATTTGCAGCTGAAGATGCTCCATTCCTCCCTGCTTTGATATCTGATAGTTCTTTGTCATAAACAACATAATCTCTATTAGTTCCTGCATTAATAAACTGCCAATTCACATTTTCTGGCTGTCCACCAATCAGAATACCTGTAACCTGAAAACCTTCTGACGGAATTGTTATCGTCTGATTCTGTGAACCAGTAACAACATTTTTTCTATTATCTTCGAGAGTTGTACCCTCACAAGAAAACTTAGTTTCAAGACAAGCTACACCATAATTGATATTATTCTGAAGAGCTATAGAACGTGATGTTGCTTTAACACTATTATACCAACCTGTTGTCCAATTTGTAGAATAATCCCAATCGGATGTTGTTGTCTTCCATTCTGAAGTTTCCAACTCTTTATCTATACACTTGGCAGGTGTATTGTCGAAATAAACAATTGGAAGAGGATATGTTAGCTTGTATGAATTCACCTTATTTGTACCACCTATCTGCGGAGTAGCATCGTAAATGAACTTATTCGAACTATTGTCAAAAGTCAACAAGGCGGAACCTTCTGGCAGTCCATTATAGCATGGGAAATCATAATAGAACTGTGCTACTGTAGAACCATATTTCAAAGTACCAGGATTTGCATCATCCTCTACAAAATATACTTCATTACTTGAATTATTTATAGCAGCCATAATAGCACTAGCCAAATTCTTATCTTCATCTGAAGCAGTAGAGGAACTTGATATTGGGTTAACAGCATTATACAAATCTGTCATTAGTTTCTTAATTTCATTTGCAGAACCCGCATATTGACCGTTAGAATATGAGGATATTATATTGTTATATGCAGATTTCAAAGTATTATTATTTGTCGTGCTCCAACCTGAAACTGCTATAACGCTATTAAGGAAATTTTCAAAAGCCGCCTTATATGTATCAACTGTATTTGAAGCACTCAAAATCGTTTCTGAGTTAAATTTAATATCTTTCGTTGACAAATATGAGGGACTATTCTTGGTAAACATGTCGCTTACAATAGCTCCTGTTTTGAACTTATTATCCATATCTGTTCCAAGGATTGAGCGTGTAGAATAGAACAAGAAATCAGATGTTCCTACTGGTATATTAACATCTGAATAAATATGACTGCTTCGAGTTGTAATATCAGTGTTTGGATCTGCCAATGGAATAACGCTTGTCAATTCAATATTATCTGCAGGACTATCTGCCAATGTCAGCAATCTAACATTAGTCATACCCAGATAATTGCCATTATTCTGAGTATTCACATCACTCATCCTTGTCTTACCATTAGAGGGTGTCGCGATATTAATCGCAAACTGGGTCTTCACGCTCTTGCCGTCATAGGTGGGGTTGACGGGAGCATCGGTTACGTCGTCGGAGGACGAGCAGGCAACAAAGCCTGCGGTTGACAACAATGCTAACGCACCGTTGAGAACATAATTGTTAATTCTCTTCATAACTACTAAGATTTATTTATACTAATTTATTTACCTATTCTATTGGTGTTTTTGCGGAAGATACACCTGTCTCCCAAATAGCTACTCCAACTGCTCTATGTTGCGGAGGGCATCCTCGTTGCCTGAGGCTGCGGCACGGCGGAAGCGGCAGAGAGCCTCTTGCTTGTCGCCCGTCATATAGAGGGCTACGCCGAGGGCGTTCTGCGCACGCTCATCTGACTCTATGGTGCGGAGCATCGTGAGTGCCTCTGTATAACGCTCCTCACGCAATAGTTCTGAGGCACGGTTGATTACCGCGGCGGCTGAATCGGGCACGTAGTCGTAGTATATGCGGATGTATCCTGAATTGCGCTGGTCGCTCAGCACGTTGTCCTTAAGGTATTTATATGTCTTTCCGCCATTGAGTCGCTTCATCTTGCGCTCACGCTCGTCGGGGTTCTTCTCGGTGTCGATGATGTTGAGTAGCTGGTCGCGTCCCTCGATATTGCTGTCGGCAATCTGGTCGCGCAGCTCTGTCCATGCCTCACCGCCGTTGCATAGCTCAAACATGGCATTGCCTGTCTTTACCCTCTGCTTGATATAGTCGCGCAGGGCGGCAGCACGGTTCTGACCCAAGAGGTTGTTGCGCTTCACGCTTCCCTCGGGCGAGGCAAGACCGATAATCTGTATGAGCTTTACGCTCGACGTGGAGTCAGCCATAATCTGGCGAGTGATGCTCACGATGGTGTCGAGAGTGGCGGCATTGTCGCGGAAATCGTGCAGCAGTGTCCACTTGGCCAAGGGGAAGAAGACATACAAGGCTCCCTCCTCCTTGCGCAGTATGCGGCTGCTGTCGTAAGGGCGATACTTGGATATGTGCTGAAGCACGGGATTGTTGCGCTGCAGTTCGCCCGCCTTGCCGGTGTTGTCCTCAACCGGGGAGAACACGGGATGGAAGGGACGCTCGCAGAGGAAACTGTCGCAGCAAAGGACTACGGCAGGACTTACCTCGCAGCAACCCTCCCCCTCTACTGACGTGCAGATCTGAAGTGTGGAGCCTACTACCCAGGGATAGCGGTCGGTGGGCAGATAGGCGGTGCGAGTGATGACTGAGTCGATACCCGAAGGCACATACGAGGGTAGAGTGGCATTGCGGTCGCCAAGCACCACGCGGCGGCGCAGCTTCTTGGCATTGAGCTTGCCGCGCACAGTGACTGACTCCTCAAAGATGGTGTCGGTGCCGCAGGTGAAGAGCGGAGTCACCTGATAGGAATAGTCGGATGCCGGCTGAGGCAGGGTGAAGGAATAGCGGACACGGTAGCCATTGCCCTCGCGCTCCACACCGTCAACACACAGTGACATCTGCGGTGACGTCTGCGATATGGCATCTATACATGCCATAACCGTGAGAGTGATAATCAGAAAAAATCTTTTCATAAATATATCCTTTCCTTACCTTTATTTTATTATATACACTATGTTCAACGCCAACTTGGGCAGAACAAGAAACTTGTTGTCGGAACCACGGTAGGTGCCGCACTTAGGGGAGTCGTACCTGTCAGACCAGGTATAGCCGAGGTCAAGACCCGCCTCAGCCTCAAGACTCCAATGGGGAGAGAGTATCCACGAATAACCGTAGGATGCACCTATGGCGGCAAGGTCGCCCTGTCGGCGCTCACCGTCAACACCACTATAAAGTCCAAAGGGAAACTTGATGTCGCTTACGTTATAATGCACATAAGCTATGTTTGCTCCGAAGTAATGTCCTGAGAATGATTCGCACAACCAGTAGCGAAGTTGTGGGGCAACAAGCAGATGCTTGAGTTTCTTGTTGTCGGAAAAAGACCATGGGTTAAGGGCGACGTTTATCCCGGCTGTCCATTTGTTGGACAGCCTCAGTTCTATTCCGAAATTCGGAGTTGTGCTTGCGTCATAAAGGATATTGTTCTTAACAGCAATATTCTGCGCCTTAGCAGAAATGATGTTGCCCGTTAACAATATCAAAAATAGCAAGAGGGCTTTTCTTCCCAGATTCTTAATACCGCTCATTGTTATCCAAATCATATTTTACTTTTTCCCAACTATCGTTAGTTGTTGCGCTAATTGTTGCCAATATTAATATTGGCATGCAAAGGTACTAATAAAATTTTGAAACAAGCGTATTACCCCCCCCTATTAACACTAATTAATTAAAAAAAAGCTTAATTGTAATAATGAGATAACTCCTGTTAACTGAATATTGAGAAATTCACGCTACGCTTTTTGCTGGTATAACGACACTCCCTATTTTAGTGTCTTGCGGATTGAAGGTTTCTTTGCCAATTCTTCCCAAGATGTAGTTTGGTATGACATAAGGTGGGTTCTATAAATTCCCACCGTCAAAAGGATTAATCAGTCAATATGCACCTTGGAGTAGAAAGCTTTCCCGTTACGGTTTACTCTTGGAACTTTGTGACGCATCACAAAAGTGATAACGCCTGTCCTTGTCATATTATACATCTCCATGATTTGGTCTGCAGTGTAATAATTATCAATGTCTATCTCTTCAAGGAGATCAGCAAAATGTGCGTCAATGGCTTTCTTGCTAAAGAAGGGAAAGTCTATTTCCCGATGCAGAGCATCTAACACATTGATAATCAGATATAAACACAATGCAGGAACAGAGTTTGAGCCGTTGTTGGAAACGGTGGTTTTACTTCTGTAAATCACTGATTCTCAACGCAATATGCCGTAGTGTTCCTATTTGTTTTCTCTTGTTTTCACGTCCTACTTTCCAATACAGAGCGTGTAACACTCTGACTATCAGTGAATATAGTGTATAACGGTCGGTAATTGAGCCGTTGGTCACACTCTCTGCACTTCCCTGTTAATCCTTTGAATATCAGCGGTTTTGCTGTTTTGCCATGATTTGACCTTCCATTGGGGAGATGTCTTCTAATTAACATTTTCTACTTTCCCACGCAGATGTTCAACACGTCTGAATATCAGTGTATTACAAATAAATGAACGATAGTTGAGCCGCTGTCCTTTTGAAAACATTTTAGCTTGATTATCAGCTATTTGTCTAAATTTTGCTTTCTCTTCTTTTCATTTTGAACCTAATTTTGCAGATTGTAAAATTAACATATTTAACATTCAATAACACAATATTGCTATGTGCTCATATCAAAACGTAGCGTAATCTTGCTTTATTCTGCAGATCCAGTTGTTCAACATGAACACCTCGAAGAACTTGTATGTGTTCATTCTGACATATGCTTTCATGCTTTTTGGAGAATGCAATTCTATCTTGGCCCGACATCTTGCCGATAAGATGTATGAGTTGCAATCTATATTACCTGTTCTAATGATGATGCAAAATTACCACAAATACTTTTCATTGTGACATTTTTATACTGAAATCAGTCAAAACACCCCAAAATTTAACTTTCTTCAGTAAAGAGAAAGAAAAAATGGAGTATCATCTATTCATACAAGTTTATTTCGTCATATACATATATATGGCTTTCATAAACCTGTAAACTCAATCTCTGTTCCTGTTCTAAGCCATTTGAGGTCATGACATTTGAGTTTAGAGAACATGTATATATACATGAGTAATTCTAAACTTAAACTTACATGCCATAAGTTGAGCCCGATGGCTGCTCATTGACGGCAGGGTCAGTCCTTCTTTTTCTCCTTGCTGAATTACTTCTTTCTTTTGCTTCTGTGAATCGTTGCAAGAACCGCATTGCGTTTACTCTCGACATCCTAATCCCCAGGTGTGCCTTCCTCATGTTCCCTTCCTTGTGCGTTCTCCGTCTTTTCATCGTATTTGCATCCCCAAGCTCTTCATACTGTTGCTCAGTTTCCGACCATCCTTCAACGGCTATGGACACGATGTTTGTTCATCGCTTGTTTATCTGATATAGATACCTGTTTCCTTTACCTAACACCGATTACTTGATTTTCTGCACTTTTCTCCACTTCTTGTTTTGGACGAAGCAGACACACTTACTTTTTCCGTCGCAAAGTTAGCGCAAGCCGCATTGTATCAAGTACCAGTGTCTTATTACCTGAATTATTTCAAAAACTTTTTCGTCTGACATCATCCAAAAAACTTTTCTGTGCCAAGGTGAAATAATTCGGTAATTCCTTGCTTGTCTGCTTTCCTTGCTAACTCTGATAGCAACGTAAAAAATAAATGTTTCACTTCTAAAATTTCAAAGTTATGAAAAAGATTGAAAATTCTTTCGTAGTAAGCGGTTTCGTAGGTAAGGATGCAAGCATCCATCAGTTCTCAACAGCAAGCGTTGCACGTTTCTCACTGGCCATCAGCCGTACTGAGAAGAATGGCGAGGAAACAAACCGCACATCAGCCTTCATGAATGTAGAGGCATGGCGCAAAAATGAGAACACATCTTCCTTCGACCGCCTTGTAAAGGGAACTCTCCTTATGGTAGAAGGCTACTTCAAGCCTGAGGAATGGCAGGATGCCGATGGAGTCAAGCACAACCGTGTGGTTCTCGTCGCAACCAAGTTCTACGAAGCTGTGGAGAAAGAAGAAACTCCTGCTCCACAGGAGAGCAAGACAAAGAAGGGCAAATAACCCTTCTCGTCATCAAAGAGCGGCCATCGGGTCGCTTTTTTTGTGTTTTGGGCTCTCTTTTTCCTTACAGAACCATAAAATTTGCTCTTTATCCAACATTTTCCTTGCCGTTATGCATTTATTTCAAAAACATTGCGTAATTTTGCAGTCGTAAATATAAGCATAATATAAAATAGACGATAAAACAATATATAAATTATAGCAAAATATAAAATAAAAGTGTGACATTATGGCTGACTATTACGAATATTCCATACCAGAATTGATAAAGCTGCTTGGAGCGAGATTCAAAGATTATCGTCTGCGTAGTAACATGACGCAGAAGGATGTCTCTGAGCAATCTGGTATCACCATTACTACCATTCACAAGTTTGAGAACGGAACGTCAGGCAATATGTCGCTTGGTACGTTCTTATTGCTGATGAAGGCTATCGGCCAGATAAATACTATAGACGAACTGATGCCAGAACTTCCAGATTCTGCATATCTCATCAAGTCAGAAAAGAAGGTTCAACGAATTAGACATAAGAAATCATGATAACAAGCTCCCTTAAAATAATGCTCTGGAACAAGGAAATCGGTCGTTTGTCATGGGATGGCAGGAAAGGAATTTCGTACTTCGAGTTCAATCCTGCTGTTATCGGTGGCGAACTAGATCCTTTCCCTCTTATTGCTTCTACCAAGTCACCTGCAAGCCGTCGTCCTATCATGGGAGATAAGGAAATGAAGCTTTACCGTAAATTGCCTCCTTTTCTTGCTGATTCGCTTCCTGATGCTTGGGGAAATCAAGTCTTCGAATGTTGGAGAATACAGAACGGCATCCGAAACCAGGAAATCACTCCTCTTGAAATTCTCTCTTTCATTGGCAAGCGAGGAATGGGAGCATTGGAGTTTATCCCTGAATCATCTGGCATTAAGAAGTCCGAACAACTCAATCTTAAAGCTTTGACGGACTTGGCTCAAAAGATATTCACTGAGCGTGAGAACGTAAAGATAATGCCAGATGAGTCTTTGACGATGCAATCCTTGATAGCTGTTGGCACCTCTGCAGGTGGCAGACAGCCTAAAGCCATCATTGCCATAAATCCAAAGACTGGTGAGATAAGAAGCGGACAGATAGCTGGGCAAAAAGAGTTTGAATACTGTATTCTTAAGTTTGGTGATCCTTCACGTTCTTCTGCTGAGCTTGAAATGGCTTATTACAAAATGGCTACAGCTGCTGGTATCAACATGATGCCATGTGAACTTATTGAAGTTGAGGGACAGAATCACTTCATAACGCATCGTTTCGATCGTGATGAGGAACGTAAGCTTCACATGCAGACACTGGCTGCCTTATACCCCGAAGCAGACAGCTACGAGAAACTGCTGATGGTATGTCGTAAGATGCGACTTCCTGAATCCACACAGGAAGAGGTATTTCGCAGGATGGTGTTCAACATCCTTGCCAACAACACCGATGACCACAATAAGAACTTTTCTTTCCTAATGGACGAAAACGGTCATTGGCAGTTATCGCCAGCATATGACATGACCTATATTTTCAATGTCGGAGGTTTCCTTCCAGAGACTATGCACTGCCTTATGATGCAAGGAAAGCTGCAAGGTCAAACCTTTGAAGATGCTCTTGCTCTCGCCAAAGATAATGGTATCAGAAAGGCAGAAACCATTATCAAAGAGGTTGCTTCTGCTATCTGTAAGTTCCGTAAATACGCAGAAGAATGTGGTGTAGGTCAGCAATGGATAGCTGCTGTTGAAACTTGCTTGAACAACCATCTGGCAAATTGGGGCTTCTTGCCTGATAGCAGTTCACCATCATTTGATATTAATGGCATTCTATATGAGAATGTACGTGTAGAACAAACTTACAAAGGCAATTTCCATCTTCTTTGCGAGATACAAGGAAAAGAGCGTAAGTTTGTTATATCAAAAAACAAAGCAGCGTATGCAGAGATTGAAGAAACAGGTACTTCCAACCTCTCGATAGAACAACTGCATACACTGGTTGAAACATACCTTGCCAGGTAAATCTACATATTGATACTACATAAAGAGCGGCTTCGGTCGCTCTTTTTTATACCTTCTCCCTACTGAAGGAAAATCGTCTTTTTTACATTCGAAAGTATGGGTAATAGACTTGAAACCATGAAAACATTTGAGTTTGGAGAACATGTATATATACATGAGTATTTCTAAACTTAAACTTACATGCCATAAGTTGAGCCCGATGGCTGCTCATTGACGGCAGGGTCAGTCCTTCTTTTTTCTCCTTGCTGAATTACTTCTTTCTTTAGCTTCTGTGAATCGTTGCGAGAACCGTATTGCGTTTACTCTCGACATCCTAATCCCCAGGTGTGCCTTCCTCATGTTCCCTTCCTTGTGCGTTCTCCGTCTTTTTCATCGTATTTGCATCCCCAATCTCTTCATGCTGTTGCTCAGTTTCCGACCATACTTCAACGGCTATCGGCACGATGTTTGTGCATCGCTTGTTTATCTGATATAGATACCTGTTTCCTTTACCTAACACCGACTACTTGATTTTCTGCACTTTTCTCCACTTCTTATTTTGGACGAAGCAGACACACTTACTTTTTCCGTCGCAAAGTTAGTGCAAGCCGCATTGTATCAAGTATCAGTGCCTTATTACCTGAATTATTTCAAAAACTTTTTCGTCTGACATCATCCAAAAAACTTTTCTGTGCCAAGGTGAAATAATTCGGTAATTCCTTGCTTGCCTGCTTTCCTTGCCAACTCTGATAGCAACGTAAAAAATAAATGTTTCACTTCTAAAATATCAAAGTTATGAAAAAGATTGAAAATTCTTTCGTAGTAAGCGGTTTCGTAGGTAAGGATGCAAGCATCCATCAGTTCTCAACAGCAAGCGTTGCACGTTTCTCACTGGCCATCAGCCGTACTGAGAAGAATGGCGAGGAAACAAACCGCACATCAGCCTTCATGAATGTAGAGGCATGGCGCAAAAACGAGAACACCTCTTCCTTCGATCGCCTTGTAAAGGGAACTCTCCTTACGGTAGAAGGCTACTTCAAGCCTGAGGAATGGCAGGATGCCGATGGAGTTAAGCACAACCGTGTGGTTCTCGTCGCAACCAAGTTCTACGAAGCTGTGGAGAAAGAAGAAACTCCTGCTCCACAGGAGAGCAAGACAAAGAAGGGCAAATAACCCTTCTCGTCATCAAAGAGCGGCCTTCGGGTCGCTTTTTTTATGCATCTCCTTTTCTTTGCCGAATGGGTGTTCCTGTTATAATGATTGCCATACATCGACTTCTGGGAATCGGTAGAAATTCTGTTGCGAAGGTAATGGTTACGTCTCATCTCCTGCAAGGTCAAGGCTGCCCGCTTTGATGGAAAATCTCCACACCTTTCGGGTAGTATTTTGCATCAAAACCTTGCCAAGATAGCCGTAACACCTTCTGAAAGCAACATAATTTTTAACCATTCCCGAAGTAGTTGATCTACGAAAGGGAGAAAAAACAATATCAATATGACGACAAGAGAATCGATTTTGAGCCGACTGACCAAGGGTGTTAGTGGCACAGACCAGGAACTTTTCAGCAAGGATGAGTTGAACAAGTTTGCGGACTTCTACCGTGACAAGTGGGACGAGAACACAAGCGAAGACGTAATTGCTGAGTCCTTTGTGGATTATTGGTGGGACACTGACAGAGCCTGCCGTAGATGCTCTGAGTGCGGCAAACTCATGCGTGAAGGCTATTGTGTGGATATGGGAGTAGCCTACTATTGCAGCGAGGATTGCTTACATAGTGACTTCACAGATGAAGAGTGGGCAGAAGAATGCGAAAGCAATGACCAGAGTTATTACACAGAATGGTAACAATTCTATCAATTCAGATATGGAACAGAAAATGACTATCAATGGAGTAAGCACCTGCACCATCGCAGGTGCTGAGAAATACGAGAAATATCAGTCGGGCATAGGCAGAAAGAGACGTACACTTGTACAATATGACTACCGACATGTGGACGGCGAACTCTTCTCTTGTGTATGCGCAACGCTTGAAGAGTGCCGGAAGAAGCGTGATGAATGGATGAAAAGGAAGGAGGGAACAAGATGATTACTCATTATAAGACACTTGTTGTCAGATTTAACTCGCCCATTGCAGTAATAGATGAAGTCTTTAACGATGTGGCTTTTTGGGGAGTTGGCAATCTGAAAGAGTGGATTGACGATTACGAAAGCACACGTTTCACCGCAATAGACGAACAAACGGCAGTCATCACAAGCGAGTATAATATGGAATGCGTAAGAGAATGGCTTGAACATCATGCCACCTTCGCAGTAATAGCAGAATACTAATAGTGTGGCGGTGCATCTACCGCCCACATTTCACAATAAACAAATAGACAGTTATGGCAAATCAGGCAACTACCACCTACAAGGTGACAGGTTCTCGCAAGGCTGTGAGCGACCTTTGGAAGACCCTTCAGGGCATGAATGTGAACACCAAGAATGTATGGCTGAACGAATTGGCAGACTTCTATGGCATCGACTACGGAGCAAAGCAAATCAGCGTCAGAGGGCATATCTATTGGGCAGAGTATGAGGAAGATGACGAGAATACTCTTCTATCGTTTGAGACAGAAAGCGCATGGGATGCGTGCACCGAACTCTTTGAGGAGATAAACCATCATCTACACGATGAACTCTCTATCAGTTACCGAGTTTGTTAATGTGGATGCGAAGTTTACTACGTCCATGATGAAGGCTCTTTTTTCCCCGAAGAGTGTTGTGTCAGTTCAAACGGCAAACCATTTGAGGACGCTTATGATGACGTTTACGATACGGTGAAGGATGCTATCAACGAATGGGTATCAAAGACCGGAATCGAACAAGGAGAACGCACAGAGGAACAGATGGTTGACTTCATCAACGAGTATGAGTATGAGAATGAAGAAACCTACTTCTATATTCGGGTCTTCACTTTTGAATAAGAAACAAGCGAGAGCATGAGCAAGCCTTGTGCTCTCGCATTAAACCTACACAGAATATGTACGAATATGAATCAGAATTATTGGGAGAGTCTTGCGAACTGGGAACCCCATGGAAAGGCTGCCGCTTTGCTACAATCATTGAAGATTATGGAAAGGAACTGCTTGTACAAGTGAGCAATGGTGCAGAGGTGACAGTACTCAGAGACGAGGTGTTTATACTCTGACCACCTAACACTTCTCCTGACTATAAAGGCTGTCAGGAGAAGTGACAAGGCTAACCAAAGTAACGTCAGTAACTTTGTACACGTTAATACAAGTAGCCACGTAGCCTTGTGGACTTGTATAGTTGTACACATTTATACATATATACATAATGGAAATAAGTATGAAACAGAAAATCATTACGTTCGCCAACCACAAAGGAGGGGTGTCAAAGACCACTTCCACAGCCTCTATCGGGGCTTGCATGGCGCAAATGGGAAAGAAAGTCCTGCTCATCGACCTCGATGGACAGGCAAATCTCACATTGTATTTCATCCCTAACGAAGATGAGATTGAGACCAGCATCTTTGATGCTCTCGTAGATGGAGCACCATTGCCAGTGAAGCATATTAGGGAAAATCTCGACCTTGTGCCATCTTCACTTGAAATGGCGAGTGCGGAGATTGCCCTGACCAATCTCCTGGCAAGAGAACAGCTGCTCAGTAGGCTTCTTGACCCAATCAGACAGGACTATGAATACATCCTCATCGACTGCCCACCTTCATTGGGCATCGTCACCACGAATGCCTTTCTTGCAGCCGATGAAATCATCGTGCCAATGACTCCTGAGCTGCTTCCGCTCAAAGGAATGAGGATGCTTGATGCTTTTGTGACCAACCTCCAAAGAGTGAAGCCCTCTCTTCGCCTGGGAGGTGTGTTCATAGCCCGCTTCAACCATCGAAAACTGAACAAGGTGGTTGAGCAAGCCGTAAAGTCTCGCTACGAAAGCATCACCATGAAGACCCGAATCCGTGAGAACATAGCCCTCGCCGAGTCGGCAGGAAGCGGAAAAAGCATCTTCGAGTACGACCCTAACTCCAATGGAGCCAAAGATTACCTTGCGTTGACGGAGGAGATTATTTCACGTAATCAATAAAGACCATGGGAAAGAAGAATATGGACATCCTGCTTGGCAATATCTTGGGAAATGCTGTCGTCAAGCCGCAGGACAGGTATGAAGATCCGGCTGCTCCTTTACCAGAGAATGATGCTCTAGCACCATCTACGAAAGCAACAACCAAGGAAAAGCCTGATGACACTTGGCGACACTTCTCCTTTATATGCTCAAAAGCCCTTGTGGACAAGGTGCAAGCCATTGCCCACAAAGAAGGCTTTACTATCCGTTCCTTTATGGAATATGTAATGAAACAAGGTATAGAGGCTTATGAGTCCAAGCACGGAAAGGTGAAGAAAATCAGGTCGAAAGAAATTCATGAGGTGATGTAGCCATGTGGATAAGTAGCCATGTATATGTGTGGACGTGTACACATGTGGACATGAATACATATAGACATGAATACATATATATATGTGGACGTGAGAACATAGTTCAAAACATTAGTAACCAATAAAATAAAAAGACAATGAAAAAGTATTTCCTAACCGCCATCCTGTCATTGTTGGTGGCAACAGTGTTTACCTCTTGTGGTGATAATGACATTATCGAAGGAACTGAAAAACCATCATCCGAGCTCAAAGTATGGGTAGAGCCGTATCACATCAAAGGTGCGTCCTTGGATGAAGTAACAGCTTACATGAGTGTTACAATGATGCGTTACCATTTCGAGGCAGAGAACAAGACCGCTGATAGTTTTCAGTTGGCATATAAGACGGGTAATGGCAACGAGGCTATTCTCTATAGTTTCTTGCGAAGCGACAGCACCCTGTATTCAGTCATTGATACGGAACTTATCTCCAACAGCCGTCTGATAATAGACTATCTGAAGAAACACTACACTCTCGTATCTGCATCCGATGAACCTTCCTACCAATACTGTTTCACCACCGAGGATAGGTCTATGGTCATTACCACCATGAAGGTGTCTGATGTATGTTTCAACGTGAACTATTCCTTTGTTTATTCCTAAAATCCGCAAGCAATCTCAATGGCAATCTCAATTGCAGTAAAGAGCTTGAACACTATGCATCATGATAGTATGAGCGTGAATTTTGTCCGATTTGTGCATACCTTCCCCTTACCCCACAATGCGACTTGAGGCAATACGCAGATTAAAA
>NZ_NPJG01000069.1 GCF_002251245.1 Prevotella sp. P5-92 | reverse complement strand
ATAATAAATAATCATTAATCATCATGAGTTCTACATCTAAATCAAGCACTTGGAAGCTGGTATTGCAGCTTATTGTGGCAGCGCTGTCTGCTATTGCTACAACTCTCGGAGTGACGAGTTGTATGGGAGTGAATCAGTACGTGTGACGACAACTGGTTGAACGGAAACTAAGAGGGAGCGACGCCTTGGCGCCGCTCCCTTTTACTGATTACGGATGTTGATTTTTCTTTTCTTAGAACCTATATATAAAAAACGTCCCGCAGGGCGCAAAACCCTGCGGGACGAGAAATTATCTATTTTTATTATTCAGATTTTCATTTATATCTTCATTATGTCATCTTCCG
Source organism: Prevotella sp. P5-92 (assembly GCF_002251245.1). GTDB lineage: Bacteria > Bacteroidota > Bacteroidia > Bacteroidales > Bacteroidaceae > Prevotella. The sequence continues at coordinate 61,416 of NZ_NPJG01000069.1, read as the reverse complement.
ACAATCCTGTAGCCTTTATGATGTCGGCAATGCTTAAGCCCATCGACTTCAATTTCTTGGCTATATCGATAGCCTTAGATTGCTCACCTTCTGCACGACCTTCTGCACGACCTTCCATTTTGGCAGTGTCCAAACTGTTTTTGATGTCACGGTATGCCTTGAGACTGTCTTCGTATTCACGAAGTTTATTTTCTTCTATTTTATTCGTATCTCCATACGTATTTCTGAGGGGAACATATATCTCATTATATCTCATTTCACGCAAGTCATCTACCAGATCTGCAGGTATGCCTGTGTGTTTGGCAATTTTTTCTGTGGTAACATTCAATGAAAATAATTTATCCAAGACAATAATTAATAATTTCGGATTTAGCTCAACCTTGTGTATTGTTAATCTTTCTATTACAGATTTAGCTATGCCCAATTCATATCCAATCTCGTATGCCGTATTTATAGAGTTGTCCCAATCACGTTTTGCCTTTAATCGGAACACCTCCTCGTCGGAAACTATAGAAGATACATATTGATTCGATTCTTGCATAATAATATTATTCTTTTGAAATATCGTCAATTAGGACTTTTACCTCGTCATGAGTAAGACCAGTCGCTATTGCAATAATGTCAACAGATATGCCAGAAGCCAACAACCTCTTGATTGTCGATTTCTTTTCTTTCGCTTCTCCCTTTTCCTCGGCTGTATCCAAACTGTTCTTCAGATCACGGTAGGCCTTGAGGCTGTCCTCATACTCTCGAAGTTCTGTAGGAGTAAACTTGGCAATCTCAGCCACCTGGAACAGACGGTCGAATATTTTATCACGAAGTGCTGCCGGTCGGTCGGTAAGCTTTGCAAGATTCTTCAAGGCATAAACCCACTTGTCGTAAAGAGTGACAAGCTCGTTCTCTGTCTTGTTGAACTTGGTCACCTCTACATATATGAACTCCAACTTGTCGTAGAAGACTTGTTTTGTAGCGGTGTCGCAGAGCTGGACTTGATGACTGATTTCCTGTTGGTCGAAGGCTTTCTCCTTCATGTCGTAGTTGACCAAGGCAACGGTATATACAGGATTTAGCTTAAAATCCCATTCACCCTTAGGAGCCTGTTCACGTATGGGGAACGTGGAATAGTAAATAGTCCTATCCTTAAGATATTTCTGGGAAGCATTCTGCATCTCGACAGTGAACTTCTCACCTTCTACACTCTCGCAATAGACATCAAAGATGGCCTTTCGCTCGGTGTATATGTCGCCTACATGCTCAGAGTTATTGTATTTCAAGTCCTTGATAACCTTACGTCCGTCGAACAGGCAATTAAGGAAATTTATCAGCAGGTCTTTGTTGGGGGCTGTGCCGAATATGCGTTTGAAACCGAAGTCGGTGAGCAAACTGATGTATCTGTCTTCTATTGCTGCCATATCATAAATATTTTTATGTTCTTCGGCGGCAAAGGTACAAAGATAATCTGAAACCGCCAAATCTTTGGCGGAATTTCTCGTCTGTTGTTAGTATGTAAATAAGTTAAAGAGCGACGGGGCGAGAGCAGAGCAACAAACTCGCTTGATTGCTAGAATCATCGGGGACAGGTTCATCGACCCTAAAGAGTGAACCAATGTACTGAAGTGAACCTGTCCCCGATGATTCTCTCAGATATGCCGCTTTTGCAGGGCTAATAGTTCCGTGGCTGACCTCCCATTTTATTAGGTGAACAGTGGACAGGCACCCTTCAAACCAAGCAAAAAAGTTGTTAAACAATAAAAAGTTGCCGAAAAGTTTGACAGTTTCATTTATATTTCTTACTTTTGCACCGACATTTGCAAGTCGCCCAACTCGCTTGGGCTTCTGAGCCAATAGAGTTTGGCTCCGCATTTGTCTCTATTTATGGGAAAGCGTCTTCATGCGCTTTGTTTCTGACTTCTCGAAATCAGGTAAACCAGAACCTCGAGAAGTGGAACAGGCAAGTGTCAGGTTCCACGCTCTTTCATTAATAGGTTCACCTTATCCATATTATAACAACCTGCCGACTCCGAGAACCTATAGGCAACAGCGAATCAAGAAACACAAAAAATGGAAAAGAAAGAAAAGAAATTCTATCAATCTCCTACTATGACGGTTTATGAAATCGGCAGGACACAGATTTTGGCGGGAAGTGGACAAGGAGAAACAGAAACACTTTATGAAGAAAATTATACATGGTAAAAATGATGAAAATGAAGAAATATATTCAATCTATGATGGCTTTTGCAGCCATTGTGTCCTTTGCGTCATGTTCGTCGGAGGACAACAACACTACAATTGAAAATGAGAGTGCGACAAAGGTAATGACCTTTACTGCAACGCAAGAAGGTGACGAACAATCAACAAGGGCAGCTATTTCAACCTCTGATAGTAAAGTCATCAATTGGGAATCAGGAGACGAAATAAGTCTTCTTTATAGTAGCGAAAATAAACAGTTTACGCTAACTGATGGTGCTGGAAGTACATCGGGCAAGTTTTCAGGTGAGGCAGAACAATCAACTTCTTATACAGCCGTTTATCCATATCAGTCAACTGCATCTCTTTCGGGCACTAATGTTACAAACGTAACCCTTCCTGCCACTCAAAACGCTACCGACAATAGCTTCGATAAGAATGCTGCATTAATGATGGCAAAGAGCGACAACACAACTTTGGAATTCAAAAATGCCGTAGGTTATGTGAAGGTGACTCCAAAGTTTGCTTGCAGCAAGATTGTGTTGCAGGCAGCTGGAGTATCTGAATATCTTGCAGGAAAGTGTACTCTCTCATACGGCGATGGTATGCCGTCGATAGCATTTACCTCAGAACAATCAACATCCATTACACTATCGGGAAACATTACTGCGAACACGGCTTATTACATAGCTGTTCCTGCCGTTACACTCTCCGCAGGTTGGAGCATTTCGTTCACTGACAACACCGGTAATGTTTACACTCGCACAGGTTCTAATAGTATTACATTTAATAGAAATATTGTAATTAATCTCGGTGAGTTTTCAAGAACTGACAATAACTTGAAATTGACATTAAAAGAGAATGGTAAAGTGCCAGCGGACAAACAGGTTGATATGGGAGTGTTTAATATTGGTGGAACTAAATATAGATTAATATTCACCAAATCCAACCTAACAGCCACAGGTCTTGCCGAAAATGAAACAGATTACGGTGATTATTTTGCTTGGGGAGCTACTGAGCCGTGGTATTCTGAGATTAACAATACTTCCACAAATTGTAGTGAATGGACAGCCGTATGGAAATCAGACAAAACTGATGGCTATTATGAAACGACTTGTCCATCGTACAATAATGATGCAGAATATGTTGAAAATGGTATATTGAAAATGGAATACGACCCTGCTCGCAAGATTCTCGGTGGCGACTGGCAGATACCAACCCAAGCGATATGGCAGGCGTTAGTGAATAATTCAAGCTCAAAAGGTTGGGATGATGGTAGAAAAGGATATACATTTACAAATAATAGTCAAACTCTCTTCATGCCTGCAGCTGGCGACGTCTGGGAGATTTCGTTCGAATATGTCGGCATTTGGGGCTCCTACTGGTCAGGCACAGCCGACTCGGACAATTGCGCATATTGCCTGTGCATCATGAGCGATGAAGTCGATGCGCAGGGATTCTTCAATCGCTCCTTCGGTTGTTCGGTGCGCCCGGTGCGCTTGGTTGAGGTATCACAATCCCAGCAATAGCTCATGGCGATGGGATTTATATATCCCTCCGCCTCCTAAACCCCGAAGGGGTGACATAGCCCAGCACAGGGCGTGAGCCCTGTGTATATGAATCACCCCATTCCCCCTCCCTCCACGCGCCGTCGGCGCGAGAGGGAGGGGAGGATGGGAAACCAAGCAAAAAAGTTGTTAAACAATAAAATGTTGCCGAAAAGTTTGGCAGTTTCATTTTTATTTCTTACTTTTGCCCCGACATTTGCAAGTCGCAAAACTCGCTTGGGCTTCTGAGCCAATAGAGTTTGGCTCCGCATTTGTCTCTATTTATGGGAAAGCGTCTTCATGCGCTTTGTTTCTGACTTCTCGAAATCAGGTAAACCAGAACCTCGAGAAGTGGAACAGGCAAGTGTCAGGTTCTACGCTTTTTTATTTATAGGTTCACCTTATCCATATTATAACAACCTGCCGACTCCGAGAACCTATAGGCAACAGCGAATCAAGAAACAAAAAAAATGGAAAAGAAAGAAAAGAAATTCTATCAATCTCCTACTATGACGGTTTATGAAATCGGCAGGACACAGATTTTAGCGGGAAGTAATCCTGCTGCTACTATTGAAGATTTTGAGAATGATGAGACACTACAATGGTAATTATTAAATTAAAAGAACAATGAAGAAATATATTCTACCTTTTATGTCCATTGCGATGCTGATGGCAATGGTAAGTTGCTCATCGTCAGACGATGAAGTGGCAGAAAACAAAGCTGAAAGTAAGTTGGTTCCAATGACTTTCACTGCAACACAGGAATCAAACGTTGGTACTCGTGCGGCTCTTAATGGTAGCAATGGTGTCGATTGGCAGACAGGTGATGAAATTAGTGTATTTGATGCTGTAGGTGATGGTCACAACCAGAGGTTTACATTAACAGGCGATGCTAAAGACGGAAAATTTTCTGGTAACGCTTCGTCAGATGCAACAAAATTCACTGCTGTTTATCCATATACAGAAGGAGCTACACTTAATGAGGTTGGCATTGTAAGCGGCATAACTCTTCCTGCAGAACAAACTGCAACAGCTGATAGCTTCGATCCAGCAGCAGCATTGATGATGGCTGTATCGACAACAGACAAAAAGTATAATTTGGATTTCAAGAATGCCGTAAGTCTTGTTAAGGTAACGACAGAGTTTGCTTGCAAGAGTATTGTGCTGAGTGCAAACGAAAATATTGCTGGTACAGGAACTCTAACTTATAACAGTGGCGAACCTTCAATCAATTTTACATCAAACATATCCCAGACCATTACTTTGAAACCTGCTACAGTTTCAAATAGTTTTGCTGCTGGTACATATTATATGGTAGTGCCTTCAATCACCCTAAATGGTTTCACAATAACTTTCACTGCAGAAGATAATACGGAATATACTCGAAAGAGCACCAAAAGCAATACGTTTAATCGTAGTAGGATTAAAGACTTTGGTTCGTTTGCTACCACTGGTGATTATTGGTATGATGCAGCCCGTGGAGATAAAGTTAGAGCCGACCAAGAGGTAGATTTGGGATTGACAATAACTATCGATGAAAAGAATTACAAAGTAATCTTCGCCACATCCAACCTAACAAAAGATGGTCTTGCCGAAAATGAATATGATTATGGTGATTACTTTGCTTGGGGAGCTACATCGGTATGGTATTCTGCAATAAACCAAGATACCAACCCATGGTCAATTACACCTTTGGATGTCAAACCAGGTGGATACATAATAGCCAATGCCCCATTATACGGTGGTTCATCATATACCAAATACACGAAAAAATTTGATGTCCTTGAAGCAGATGACGATGCCGCACGCCAGATTCTCGGTGGTGACTGGCAGATACCAATAAAAGAGATTTGGGATAAATTGTATGACACATCAAAGTACGCCTGGTCTTGGACTACCAAAGGAGGTTACAATGGCTACCAAGTGAGCAATGCAGTTGCAACAAAAACTCTCTTCTTGCCTGCAGCTGGCCGCGTCGAAGATACTTCGTTCAGCAATGTCGGCACTCACGGCTACTACTGGGCAGGCACAGCCTGGTCGTCGTCGGCGTCCGTACCTAGCAAGGCCGCATATTGCCTGCGCTCAAACGACGGCGATGTCAATGCGGTGGGCGCCTGCGATCGCTACTACGGGTGCTCGGTGCGCCCAGTGCGCTTGGTTGCAGAATGATGAAACTTCAGCAATATTGGGTCATGGGGACAGGTACATTGGTTCACTCTTTAGGGCCGATGAACCTGCCCCTCCTCAAACTTTGCGGTGTCGCCCTTGCGAAGACAATCGGTAACGTCCAAAACCCAAGATGTATTTTGAGTGATATTGGCGAAATATCGGGAAGCGACAGTGTCAATAAATCCATTTCTCACTTCTTCGTTCGGGAAGTCGAGAAGATATGTGTTGTCTTCTATATTGCAGTCCTTGATTGTGAGATAGCCGCTCTGGTAAATCATTGGCAGGGGTTGCTCCACGTCAGCCTTGTTGTCGATAAACTGCGAGGCATCATAGTATTTGCCCACGAGTTCGTTGATGTTTTCGTTGCTGTGGGCGAGCAGGCGCACAAGATATGTAGGCGTGCCCGAGGCAAACCAGAAGTTCCTTAGTTCAAGGGTGTTGAAACAATTAAGAATACTAAAGGGATTGAAGATGTCAATCATTTTACGCCCGAAGTGATAACCGTCGTATTTCTTTTTCAGTCGTTCCACTGTTTCCTCATAACTCATGCCAAAATCGTCAGCCAACTCCCTGATAGAGGAGTCGAAGACGGTGAGAAGTTCTTCTTTAGTAATGCCGCACAACGATTCGTAACGCCGGTTCATACTGATGTCATCCGGCTGGTTGAATCCGCTGAACACGCTCACCTGCGAGAACTTGGTGACTCCGGTGAGCATCACAAACTGCAAGTCCTCGTCGGCATCCTTGAACAGACTGTAGAATCCTTTCAGAAGATTGCGGTTGTAGTCTTCTAAGCGCATGCGGTTGCCCTCACTGTCGGTAACTTTCAAGTCGAGGTCAATAACGTCGAGCAGCGGTTTGTCATACTCGTCAATGAGCACCACCGCCCTGCGCCCTGTCTTTTTGTGTGCCGCCTTAAGGACAGACGCAAATCTTCCACCAATAGTGTTAGCATTAGGGTTTTTGCCATATACGGTCTCAATCTCAGCTATGTAGTCCTCTAAAATCTGGCGTAGAATCTTGCCATCAGTAAAATTCCCGTTGGAGAATGAAATATGGAACACAGGATATTCCGCCCACTGCTTTTCGAGCTTGTCGATGGCAAGTCCCTTGAACAGGTCTTTTCTTCCCTGGAAATAGTATTTTAGTGTGGAGATAAGCAGGCTCTTTCCGAATCGCCTCGGGCGACTCAGAAAGTAAATCTTTCCTTCTGTGGCGAGCTTATACACCAAGTCCGTCTTGTCCACATACACATATCCGTCCTGGATAATTTGTGCGAAATCTTGTATTCCTATAGGGTACTTCATACGCTTAACCTTGTTTTCGGTGGCAAAGATAATACAAATCGAAGACAATACCAAATAAATGTGGCAAAAAACGATGAATTCCTATGAGTTCGGCTCAGAAGAAACAGTTGCAAACTGAATGCCCGATTCAGTATGCAACTGATTGCTCTGTTCAGTATGCAACTGATTGCTCTGTTCAGTATGCAACTGATTGCCCTGTTCAGTTTACAACTGATTGCTCTGTTCAGTTTACAACTGAATACCCGATTCAGTTAACAAGTGATTACCCGATTCAGTTGTCATGTGATTGCCCCATCTTTAAACAACGACCAACAACGTATATAGTCGGCAATTTTCGTTACATGCCTCTTGCCTTGTAGATCTTGTCCTTGGCAGCGTTGATCTCCTGAAATTTCTTTTCTGCTGCTTTTCGTACGTCGTCGCCGAGAGTGGCCACGCGGTCAGGGTGATGTTCGAGGGCGAGTTTGCGGTAGGCTTTTCGTATATCGTCGTCGGTGGCGTCGGGGCTTACTCCAAGCACTTTGTATGCTTCCTCGAGCGTATCGCCTTTGAGGTTGAGTAGCGAGTCGATGTCGGTAGAGGTGAGGTTCAGCCATTGTCCACATTCGCGTATGGCGTTTACTTCCGTCTGATCGACGATGCCGTCAGCCTGCGAGATGAGTACAAGGAAGTTGACCAGCTGCAGTCGCTGTGAATAGTCCATGAAGCGGACAATCTGTTGACAGCAGTCAGCCACAGTGGAACGGAATTGCGTGCGTCCCTGTCGTTTCTGTTCGTCGAAGAGACGTAACAGTATCTGTTCTCCCTGTTGCTTTGCCGCTTCGCCGAAGTTCTGACGGAGAAAGCTGCGCACGAGTTCCATCTCCGAGTGCATCACTCGTCCGTCGGCCTTGATGATGTATGACGCCAATACGAGCAGCGAAAACATAAAGCTGTTGCGCTGTTCGTCAACGCTATACTGTCGGGTGGTGCCGTAGTCGTCGCCAAAGGGATTTCCGCTGCGGGTGCCCGAGTTGCTTGTGTTGTTGACCGAGTCGAGTCCGACGTCGAACATCGCTCCTATTGCCACTCCTGCCAAGGCACCGAGTGGTCCGGCGGTGATCCATCCAAGTATGCCGCCAATCCATTTACCTGCGCTCATAATATCAGTTTTTCAAGTTTTTATTGTTCATACTATAGTTTAATCCATCCTGGAAATAGCCCCTTGGTTTCCCCTTTGGTCGCCAAACATCGTTTCCCAATTGCCTTACCCGTCGTCCGCCGAATATCATTCCCTCATTTCTTGTTCATCAATACCATACCTCCGATGATGAGGGTTGAGCCTATGAGGAAGAAAATGGTGATTTGCTCGTTGAGAATGAGCCATGCTGCCACGATGGTCGTGATGGGGTTGAAATAGACATAGTTGGTGCAGCGTACGGCTCCCAGTCCTTTCATACACCAGCTCCACGTGAGGAAGCACAGCATAGACGCTACGCTGCCGAGGAAGAGGAGGTTGGCGAGGACACTGGGACGAGTTAGCACCTCAACAGACGGAAAGTCGGGCACGAAGAGATAGTAGGGCAAGATGGTGAGAATGCCGTAGAAGAACACCTTTCGTGTGATCATCATCGACGAGTATCGTCCCATCACCCTTTTCATGAGGAGCGAGTAGAAAGCCCAGCTGATGCAAGCCGAGAAGGCGAGGAAGTCGCCCAGAGGCGAGAGGTGGAGCACGAAATGTCCATTGAGCACAACTATTGCCATTCCGGCGAGAGCCATCAAGGTTCCAATCACTTGTCGGCTATGATATCGTTCAGCCTTGTAACACAGTCCTACGATGAGGGCTGTGAAGAGTGGGCACGAGCAGACGATGAGCGACGTGTTGGTGGCGGTGGTGAAACGTAGGGCCTCGTTTTCGGTGAGGAAATACATTGATCCGCCCGTCACACCTAACAGTATCATCACGAGTTCGTCTTTCCAGTTGTCAGAAAACCAGCGGTGTGACTTCTTCCTTGTCAGGGAGAAGCCACACAGCAGGATATAGGCTATGATGAAGCGCAGCGTGAATATCTGCGCGGGTGACAGCCCGTTGATTATCAGTAGCTTGGTCCAGACGAATGTGGTTCCCCAGATGGCTACTGTAGTGAATGCCACGAGATCTAATAACAATGTATTTTTCTGTGTCAAGAGTAAGCCTTTCGTTTCTTGCAAAGTGATGAAAATGTATTGTCAAAGAGAGATTATTTAATTCTCTCGATGTCTCTCTTCACGTGGTTCCTGATTTTTGTCAGATAACCTTTCATACGTTCCCCGTCCTTATTGTCGATGATGTCGAGCAACTCTTTCAGCTCGTCTCTTATCTCCGACACTTGGTCGTGGGTGTAAGGGTTGAAGAGAATCTCCTGAAGAAGATAGTCGTCCTCGTTGAGCACTCCCTTGGCAATGCGCATATGACGCTTGAAGGTGGTGCCCGGTGCGTCCTGGTGTTTCATCACAGCGGCAAACACGAAGGTAGAGACAAACGGGATACTCAGCGAGTAAGCCACCGTCTTGTCGTGTTCCTCGAAGGTGTATTCGTAGATGTTCAGTCCCAGTCGGCTGTAGAGGTCTTTGAAGAAGATGCGTCCCATATAGTCGCCTTCGCTGATGATGATGGCGTTCTCCTCGCTCAGCTGATTGAGATTGGCGAAGGTAGGTCCGAACATCGGGTGGGTAGATACGTAGCGGTGGTTGGTGCTCTCGTAGTATTCCTTGAGGTTGGTCTTCACCGACGAGATGTCGCTGATGATGCAGTCTGCGGGGAGGTAAGGCAATACCTCCTCGAAGGCGGCTATGGTATATTTCACGGTGACGGCGTTGATGACGAGTTCGGGGGCAAAATCCCTTACCTCGTCGAGAGTCGTCAGACGTTGGCAGTTGTAAGTGAAGCGCATTCGTTTTGGGTCTTTCTCATACACTGCCGTTTCGTGGTCGAAGCTGAGCAGGTCGAGAAAGAAACTGCCCATCTTTCCTGCGCCTAAGACTAATATTTTCATCTGAAAACTCCATTATTTATTAATAATCTCCATCTGCTGTCGCACGCTCTCCTCATGAATCTTCTCGAAGACGGTGGCAACGAAGTCGCTGTCCATACCGCAGAGTGCGCCCTGTGCACCACGTTTCGAGAGAATCTCGCTGTAGCGTGCAGCCTGTAGCACGGTCATGTTATGCTCCTTCTTGTATTGTCCTATCTCCCGGCACACACGCATACGCTTTGAGAGGAGATCCATGAGCTGGTTGTCGAGGTCGTCTATTTGGTGACGCAGTTGTGCGATGCCTTCAGTGGTTTGTTTCTCGCTACGTATTACGAGGAGCGAGAGTATGTAGTCGAGCACGTCGGGAGTGACTTGCTGCTTGGCGTCGCTCCATGCGCAGTCGGGATTGCAGTGGCTCTCAACGATAAGTCCGTCGAAGCCGAGGTCCATGGCTTGTTGGCAGAGAGGTGCGATGAGTTCGCGTCGGCCTCCTATATGCGACGGGTCGCAGATGATGGGTAGGTCGGGTATGCGTCGGCGCAATTCGATAGGAATCTGCCACATGGGAGTGTTGCGGTATATCTTCTTGTCGTAGCTTGAGAATCCGCGGTGGATGGCACCTAACTTCTTCACCCCAGCCTGGTTGATGCGTTCCAGTGCTCCAATCCACAATTCGAGGTCGGGGTTGACGGGATTCTTGACGAAGACGGGCACATCGACGCCTTTGAGCGAGTCGGCGAGAGCCTGCATGGCGAATGGGTTAGCCGATGTGCGTGCTCCTACCCAGAGGATGTCGATGCCGTATTTCAGTGCCAGTTCCACATGTTCAGGTGTTGCCACCTCGGTAGAAACGAGCATTCCTGTCTCTTTCTTCACCTGTTGCAGCCAAGGCAGTGCTACCTCTCCGTTACCCTCAAAGCCTCCTGGCTTTGTGCGTGGTTTCCACACACCTGCCCGGAAGTTGTGGCATCCTCTTTCTGCCAGTTCGCGTGCGGTGGTCATCACTTGTTCTTCAGTCTCGGCGGAGCAAGGTCCGGCAATGACAAATGGTCTTTCGTTGTCGCTTGGCAACGTTACTTTTTCGAGTTCTAATTCCATGATTATATTTTTTTTATTTATTTATTCAAGTTATGTCTTATTTTCAAATGATATCTTTAGAATATCTTTTTTATTCTTTCGAGTGCAGCTTCGATTTTCTCCTCTTTGGCGCAGAGCGAGATGCGTATATATCGTTCGCCTTTGGACCCGAAAATGAAGCCCGGGGTGATGAAGACGCGGGCTTCGTGTAGCACGCGCTCAGTGAGTTCTTCGCATGTGGCATAGCTGTCGGGTATTCTTCCCCATAGGAACATTCCCACCTGCTGCTTGTCGTAAGAGCAGCCCAAGACGTCCATAATCTTCTCGGCATACTGGCGACGTCTGCTGTAAGTCTCGATATTCGCCTCGCGATGCCATTCGGCGCTATTGTCGAGAGCCTCGGCTGCGGCGAGTTGTACGCCACGGAACGTACCACTGTCGATATTGCTTTTCACTTTCAGGATCCAGCTGATGAAGGTGGCATTGCTGACACACATTCCCACGCGCCATCCTGGCATGTTGTGGCTTTTCGACATCGAGTTAAACTCTATGCAGCAGTCTTTCGCTCCTGGTACCTGCATGAGCGACATCGGTTTGTCGTTGAGTATGAACGAGTAAGGATTGTCGTTCACCACCACTATGCCGTGTCTCTGTGCGAAATCCACGAGTCGTTCGTATGTCTCGCGCCGTGCGTTGCCTCCAGTAGGCATGTTTGGGTAGTTGGTCCACATGAGTTTCACTTTCGAGAGGTCCATCTTCTCCAGTTGTTCGAAGTCAGGCTGCCATCCGTCGTTTTCCATGAGGTCGTAGTTCACCACATTTGCCCCGAGTATTTTGCTGAGCGAGGTGTAGGTAGGATATCCTGGGTTAGGCACGAGCACCTCTTCGCCAGGATTGACGAATGCGAGTGTAACGTGCAGAATGCCTTCCTTCGACCCGATGAGTGGTTGCACCTCGTTGGCGGGGTTGATATCCACCTCATACCATCGTTTGTAGAATCGCGATATGGCGTTGCGCAGCTCGGCTGTTCCCATGGTGGGCTGGTATCCGTGAGAGTCGTGACGTCGAGCCACCTCACAGAGCGTGTTGACCGTCTTTTCTGAGGGAGGCATGTCGGGCGAGCCGATGGCGAGGCTGATGATGTCCTTTCCTTCGGCATTCATCTGTGCTACCTCTTTCAGTTTTCTACTGAAGTAATATTCGCTTACGAGCGAGAGCCTGTCGGCTGGTTTGATGTTATTTGCTTTCATATTCTCCGAGTATTTTCAGTTCTTTAGTAAGTGGGATAATGGCGTCGATGCTTTGTCGGTAGCGAGTGAGATTGTCGTAGGTGACATCCACGTAGAAGAGGTATTCCCATTCGTGTCCGATGATGGGCAGCGACTGTATCTTTGTGAGGTTTATCTTGTAGAAGGTGAGGATGCTGAGCACCTGCGAGAGAGAGCCTTCCTCGTGTGGCAGCGAGAAGACAAGGCTCGACTTGTTGGTCTTTTCGAGAGGTCTGAGGAAGTCGGCCTTCATCGGTGTTGACGATACGAGGAAACGAGTGTAGTTATGTTTGTTGTCCTCGATATGGTCTTCGAGCACCTTCATTCCGTACAGTCTTGCTGCCGTGCTGCTGCATATGGCCGCCCATCCCTGGCATTTGTAGCTGTTTTCGCTGATATATTGCGCTGATCCGGCGGTGTCGTCGCTTTCCACGGCTTTTATTGAAGGATGTCCGGCGAGGAAGTTGCGGCATTGCATGAGCGCCACGGGGTGGGAGTGAACCTCCTGTATGGTCTCCCAGTCGTCGTCGGGCAGACAGCAGATGCAGTGTGAGATATGCAGTTTGTGTTCTCCCACTACGGTGAGTCCTGAGTCGCGCAGCAGTTCGTAGTTGTGCAGCAGGCTTCCTGCGATGGTGTTTTCTATGGCAGTCATCGCTATCATGGTTGGATCGCGTTTCACGTTGTCGAACACCTCTTCGAACGTGTCGCAGCATACGAGCTGAAGCTGTTCGCCTTCGAAATACTGGTGAGCCGCTATGTCGTGAAATGACCCTATTCTTCCTTGTATTGCTATTCTTTTCATTTCTATGTTGTTTTATTTAAATAAGCAAGTCCCGCTCCAATCAATGATGAAGCGGGACCTTGAATATTTTGTTTCCTTTTGTCCTAAGTTGAAATCTACACGCAACTTCCCGCTTCACAATTTCTTGCAAAGTAAAAGCTAAAGTAATAAAAAGATGCGTATATGCGATTCATATTTTTCTGTTTAAATTGTTATTATGTTTATTTTCGGTGCAAAAGTATAACTTTTCTTTGGAATATACAAATATTTTGCTGCTTTTTTTTGTTTTTTGGCGCATTTTTCTTACAGTCCGAGCGGATTGATATTGCTGTAGGCCTGTCTCACCTTGTGTTCGATGCCTTCTGCAGAATATTCGCCGGTGACGTTGGAAGCCTGTTCGGGGTCTATCTCCATCACCTTGAGCATGTCGGCCTTTGCGCCTTCCATGTCGCCGCGGTCGTATTTCACCTGTCCGCGTTCCTTGAAGGCGTCGGTGGAGAAGGGGTTTACCTCTATCACTTTCGTAAAGGTGGCGATGGCCTCGTCCATGTGTCCTTCGGCATGTTCGATGCGTCCTTTCAGCATCAGCACGTCTTCCTGTTCGGGGTATTCGGCGATGAGGTGTTCCATGTCTTCCCTTGCTCCTGCCTTGTCGCCCATGCGTAGCAGTGTCTGTCCTCTGAGGAGGTAAGCCTCTGCATAGTCGGCTCTCAGCACTATGGCTTTGGTGAGCATGGCAATGGCGTTGATCAGGTCGTTTTGTCCCAAGCACGCCTTAGCGTACAAATAATGTACGCGCGCGTCGCCATTGTCTATGAGCAGTGCCTTCTCGCATGCGTGTCCCATGGCCACATAGTCTTCCATCATATAGGTGACGTTAGCCATCTGCACCAGAATCTCTACGTTCTCAGGTTGTGCCTCGTGCAGTTTCTGCAGCTGTTCGTAGGCTGGCAGCAGCTCATTGTTGTGTATGAGGGCATGTGCGAGATAGTCTCTTACCTCGAGGTCGTCTTTTATGTTAAGTGCAGCCTTAAAGCATTTCACGGCATACTCAAACTGTCCCATTTTCGAAGCCTTCACACCATCGAACTTATACATGTCGAAGTCGCGTGCTTCGTCGTTTTTCTTCTTCTCCTCCTCGGTGTCTGCCTGTTTTCCGCCGAAGAGTGCTTTAAATAATCCCATATCGTGCTGTTTTTTCTTTTACTCGTCAACTCATTTGTGCCCCCTTTATTGGTCCTCTCCAAACAGAGGGTCGTCGTATGTAACCATTGTAGGTTTCTGTTCATACTGCTTGAGGATTGTCTCTGGCACGTATTTCTTGTCGATCACCAGTCGGAACATGTATTCCCTTACCCATCGGTCAGACATTATCATACATCCCTTCTGTCCCCAATCGGCGCCCCAACTGTTTTCCACCTTCCACTTTGTGGCTTTTCCGTCCTTGTCGAGATCCACGGCGGTGAGCGTCATGGCGTGAGTCGAGCCGCTGTCGAAGGTGCTGATGCGTTCAGCCTTAGTCATGTTGAACGAAGTGCCGAGGAGCGAGCCATAGTCGAAGTTCTCGGTGTCTCCATAGCCACGTTTGCGGTCGAGCATCTTTGCCACGTCGTACGACGAGTACATCTTTTTCCCGTCCTTGAGCGATGCGATAGCCATCTGTTCTATGTCGTCCATGGGCAGGTTGATGTATTTCCAGTTGTGTCCGTCGTAGGTATGGCGGTCGAGTTCCACCTCGTAGGTCTTGTAGTAAGGTCGTCGCGGGTCGTTCATCGCCATAATGAAGGTGCCGTTGAGCTTTTCGCCCACCACCTCTTTGTAGAACTCCTGTGGAGTATAAGTCTTCGTTTCGCCAACGCTGTTACCTTTCTTATCTACATGAGCGTAGGTAAACTCCGTTGGCGGTTCGCCAATGGTGAGTGCGAGCATGCGATAGATGGTAGCGAGCATTCCCGTCTTAGCCTTTTCTATATCGGCGTTTTTCTTGCCTTCAGCTACCATCTTTCTCAGCGTCAGACCGTCTTCGCGCAGACGCGACTTCAAGAGGCTTGCCATCTTCGACGTGTTGTCGCTTGAGAAACTCTCCGGCATCACCTGTTTTGGCACGAGACCGTATTTCTCCGTCAGGTCAGCCACACCGCAGAATGTTCCGCCATCGTTTATCGGGCTCTTGAAGAAGAATTGCACCTGAGGGTCGTCGATAGGCTTCTTTGCCGTGTTCACCACGCCCTGCAGGAAGAGGTTGGCCTTTTCCAGTTGGTCGTAGAAGAAGAGGTAAGCCTGCGAGAAATCCACGCGCAGCGAGTCTGTACGTCTGGCAAAGTCTGCCCTGAGCACGTTCATCCCGCTGAACATCCAGCATCGTCCTGAACTCTTCTGGTTGGTGATAGACTGTTCGGGAGTCTCGATACTGAAGTGAGTGTCGAGCTGGTGTGCAGCCTTCCGGTTTTTCGCCAGGTCGTCGATGGCATTGGCTGCTATGGCGTTAGCCAGGGCGTTGTCAGCCGCCGTCAGTTTTTGTTCTTTCTGAATCTTTGCAAGCATCTCGGGGGT
This sequence comes from Prevotella sp. P5-92, assembly GCF_002251245.1. Taxonomy (GTDB): domain Bacteria; phylum Bacteroidota; class Bacteroidia; order Bacteroidales; family Bacteroidaceae; genus Prevotella. The sequence continues at coordinate 45,528 of NZ_NPJG01000069.1, read as the reverse complement.
GATGCTGCCTTGTGTCTGCGCGTCTGCCTGTAATGCTATTGTCAATGCCAACGCCGCGATGATGGTATTTTTTCTCATAATGCAATTATATTATTATTAAAGAGTTGACGAGTAAACAAGTTGACGAGTTGACAAATCGTCAACTAATCAATACCTACCTCTCTGCCCTCATGGGATTCTCAAGGAAGTCCTTGTAGGCAAGGCGTATGCCGTCTTCGAGTTCTGTCTTGTATGTCCATCCCAGTCGGGTGGCCTTGCTTACGTCGAGCAGTTTGCGTGGAGTGCCGTTGGGGCGTGTGGTGTCCCACTTTATCTCGCCCTCGAATCCCGTCACCTTAGCCACCATCTCCGTCAGTTCCCTGATGGTGAGTTCCTTGCCCGAGCCGGCATTCACGGTAGCCATATAGTCAGGTTCGCCGCCGTTGGCTGCCATCTCGCTCTCGCTGCGTCCCGAGTAGTTGTTCATGAGGAACACGCAGAGGTTGGCGAGGTCGTCCACATAGAGGAACTCCCTCAGCGGACTGCCGTCGCCCCAGCATGTCACTTCAGTCAGCCCCGCCTCCTTTGCCTCGTGGAATCGGCGTATGAGAGCAGGCAGCACGTGCGAGTGTTCGGGATGATAGTTGTCGTTCGGACCGTAGAGGTTTGTCGGCATCACCGAGATATAGTCTGTTCTATACTGTCGGTTCAGGTATTCGCAGTATTTCAGTCCCGAGATCTTAGCCAAGGCATAAGCCTCGTTGGTCTTTTCGAGTTCAGAGGTGAGCAGGCACGACTCTGGCATGGGTTGTGGTGCCATGCGCGGGTATATGCACGATGAGCCGAGGAACTCCAGTTTCTTGCATCCGTTTTTCCATGCCGAGTGTATGACGTTCATCTCGAGTATCATGTTGTCGTACATAAAGTCGGCGAGAGCGCTTTGGTTGGCAATGATGCCGCCCACCTTGGCTGCAGCGAGAAACACATATTCTGGTTTCTCTTCGGCGAAGAATTTCTCCACCTCGTCCTGACGGGTGAGGTCGAGTTCCTTATGGGTGCGTGTGATGATATTGGTGAAGCCTTGCCTTGTCAGTTCTCTGACTATGGCAGAGCCCACCATGCCGCGATGTCCTGCAACGTATATCTTACTGTTCTTTTCCATTGTTGTCTTTCCTGTTTTTCATCTAAGTTTCTGAAGAACTTATAATTTTATCTTCCGACACTTCCAAATCTTCCAAGATTCTATTTCACCAGACCCTTTTCGAGATATTCGGCGAGGTTGGTGCGCATCACTCCTGCCACATGGTCGGCAGCCACCTTCTGCATGTCGTGGTTGACCATGATGCGTACGAGTTCCTCAAACGAGGTGGTCTGTGGGTTCCAGCCCAGTTGCGACTTAGCCTTAGTCGGGTCGCCCCAAAGGTTCACCACGTCGGTAGGACGGTAGAAGTCCTCGCTCACGGCCACCACCGTCTTGCCAGTCTTCACGTCGATACCCTTCTCGTTGATGCCTTCGCCCTCCCAGCGCAGCTCGATGCCAGCATATTGGAATGCCAGTGTGGCAAACTCACGTACTGTGTGCTGCACACCGGTAGCGATGACGAAGTCCTCAGGTTTCTCCTGCTGCAGTATCAGCCACATACACTCCACATAGTCCTTGGCGTAGCCCCAGTCGCGCAGCGAGTCGAGGTTGCCCAGATAGAGGCAGTCTTGCTTGCCTTGTGCTATACGCGATGCGGCGAGGGTTATCTTTCGTGTCACAAAGGTCTCGCCACGGCGTTCCGACTCGTGGTTGAAGAGGATGCCCGAGCAGCAGTACATGTCGTATGCCTCGCGGTATTCCTTTATAATCCAGTAGCCGTAGAGTTTAGCCACGGCGTATGGCGAATAAGGGTGGAAGGGAGTGTTTTCGTTTTGCGGCACCTCTTCCACCTTGCCATAGAGCTCGGAGGTGGAAGCCTGATAGATGCGGCATGTCTTTTCCAGACGGTTGGTCCTCACGGCTTCGAGTATTCTCAGCACGCCCACGGCATCGACGTCGGCCGTAAACTCTGGCGCGTCGAACGATACCTGCACGTGACTCTGTGCGGCGAGGTTGTAAATTTCGGTAGGCTGCACTTTGCCGACCAATTTGACGAGCGACATTGAGTCGCCCATGTCGGCATAGTGCAGATGGAAGTGAGGCTGGCCCTCAAGATGAGCTATGCGCTCACGGTAATCTACTGACGAACGGCGGATGATGCCGTGTACTTCATAACCTTTAGCAAGCAGGAACTCGCTCAGGTAAGAGCCATCCTGTCCTGTCACGCCCGTTATAAGGGCTACGTTCTTGTTTTCTTTAATCATATATTTTTGCAAACTAATTTTGCTGCAAAAATACATATAATAATTGGATTACACAAATATTTTCCCGTTTTTTCGCAATAATTGAAAAACTCTTTGACGAAAACCTGTGTTTTACTTACCTAAACACCAAGCAACAGCGGCATACTTCCGTCTCGTTGTCGCCTTCGCCCTTGGTAATCCTGACGTTATAGTTCAGCGGCGACGGCTCCTCGCGATAGAACGTCAGGCGGTCGCCTGCATGGCTCTCTGCCACGTAGGCTATCTCTATGCGGTGCAGCATGTGCTCCTTGTACCAGTCCAGTGGGAAGAGGTCGAGCGTGTGTTCCACGTATTTTATCGAGTTCACGTGGCCGTTCACATCCACGTCGCTGTATCTTGTCTCTATCGTGCGAACTGCGGGTGCATCCTTGCCCACTTTTGCCCTCGAGCTCTTCGCTATCGGGCAAGGTCTTTCTTTATCTATCCATGCGTTGATGGCGCCGTCGTCTATGGCGAGTAGGTCGGCAGGTTGACGTGTGTCGGTGTCGATCATCGCCCACACGCTCCTTCCGTAGCCCAACGTGCGCCCGTCCTCAGCCACTACGTGGAAGTTGCGGTTGGTAAAGTACCTCATCGCGCTCTCCACCCATGTCTCCACCGTAAAGCGTGAGTATTGTGCAGGCATCTCGTCCATCTCGATGGCAAGACGCGAGAGAACCCACGTGCGGTGGATGGGGTTCAGGCGCGTCATGCCAAAGTTTCGGTCGGCTGAGTGGAAGTCGGCGGCGTTGAGCAGGTGATTGCCGAGATGTCCCATAAACAGCCGGTGTGAGAAGTCGCAGTGAAACGGCTCCGCAAGGAAAGTATATCGTCCTGTCTTCTCCATCCTTATCTCTGTCCCTCTCTCTCGTCAAGAAACTTGCTCACTTCCTCTGTCTTGCTTCGTGTCACAGCTATACGTCCCGAGCGGGTGTATTGCAGCACGCAGTCGAAGGCATTGAGGGCATGGAAGAGGTTCATGATGTCCTCAGTCATACCGTTTTTCATCACTATCACGTATGTGGGGTTCACCTCTGTGATGGTGGCTTCCTGCTTACGTATGGTGCGCGATATCTCCGGATTCTCGAGCACCTTGTCGGTGGCGAGTTTGTAGAGTCCTGTCTCGCGTATGAAGAGCTCGTCGTCGGTATAGTACATTGCCTTCACCACGTCGATTTTTTTCTCTATCTGCTTGGTTATCTTCACTATCTGGTCTTCGTCGCTCCATGCGGTGATGGTGTATTTGTGCAGTCCGGGTATGCTCGACGCCGACACGTTGAGGCTCTCGATGTTCACCTGTCGTCGTGTGAAGACAGCCGTTATCTGATTCAATATACCCGCAATGTTTTCTGAATATACGAGCAGTGTGTATAATGTCTTTTCTTCCATAATTAGCAATCGAGTTCTGTCTTAATGTTTATTTCGAGCATCATGTCGTCTATGCTGTGTCCCGGTGCGATCATCGGAGCCACGTTGTCTTCTTCCTTCACGGCACACTCCAGCAGGAACGGCCCGTCGGTGGCGAGCATCTTCGCTATCGCCGCCTTCAGTTCGTCGCGGTCGGTGGCCACGGCATAAGGTATGTGGTATGCCTCGGCTATGAGCTGGTAGTGTGGGTTCATCATGCGTGTGAACGACTTCCTAAGGTTGAAGAACATGTCCTGCCATTGGCGCACGTTGCCAAGGTAGTTGTTGTTCATCATGATCATCTTCACCGGACACTGGTTCTCCATTATTGTGCCAAGCTCCTGGATGTTCATCTGGAAACCGCCGTCGCCAGAGAACATACATATCGTGCGGTCGGGTGCTCCGAAGGTGGCTCCTATGGCCGCCGGCATGCCGAAGCCCATGGTGCCGAGACCGCCGCTGGTCACTACCGAGCGTTTCTTGTTGTATTTGAAGTAGCGGCACGAGAACATCTGGTTCTGGCCCACATCGTTCACGAGCACAGCCTCGCCCTTTGTTGCCTCAGCCACGGCGTTCACCACCTCGCCCATCAGCAGCGGTCCGTCAGCAGGATGTATGGCGGGGTTGATCACCTTATCCACCTCCATCTGGTGATATTCCGCAAATGAGTCGCGCCATTCGCGGTGGTTGTTCTTCTTCAGCAGACGGGTGATGGCAGGCAGCGACACCTTGCAGTCGGCCACCACTGCCACGTCGGCGGGGATACACTTGTTTATCTCCGAGCGGTCGATGTCGAGATGTATTATCTTAGCCTGTTTTGCATAGGTGTTTGGCGTGCCTGTGTCGCGGTCGCTGAAACGCATGCCGATGGCTATCAGCACGTCACACTCCTGCTCCTTGATGTTTGGCGCATAGTTGCCGTGCATGCCGAGCATACCCATGTTGAGCGGATGATCCGTAGGCAGTGCCGATAGTCCGAGTAGCGTGCGTGCTGCAGGGATGTCAGCCTTCTCAAGAAACTCCACGAGCTCATTCTGAGCACCGCCGAGTTCCACGCCGTGTCCCACCAGCGCGAGCGGTTTCTTGGCGTTGTTTATCAGTTCGGCGGCATCTTCCACGGCCTGAGGGTCAAGTGTGGGGTAGGGGATATAGCTGCGCACGAAATCCACCTTTGCCGGTTTCCATTCGGTCTTGTCCACCTGGGCGTTCTTCGCGAAGTCGAGCACCACGGGTCCTGGTCGTCCTGTACGTGCAATGTAAAACGCACGACTCACCGCCCATGCCACGTCCTCCGGGCGTCGTATCTGGTAGCTCCATTTTGAGATGGGCTGCGCCAGACCCACGAGGTCAACCTCCTGGAAGGCGTCGGTACCGAGCACTCCCGTGCCCACCTGTCCAGCTATCACCACTATCGGCGTCGAGTCCATCATAGCGTCTGCCACGCCAGTCAGCGTGTTGGTGGCTCCCGGACCGCTGGTCACGATACACACGCCCACCTCATCGCTCACGCGTGCATAACCTTCTGCAGCGTGTGCGGCAGCTTGTTCGTGGCGCACGAGGATATGGTCGAATGCCTTCTTTTCGCCCCGTGTGTAGTCATAGAGGGCGTCATAAACAGGCATTATCGACCCACCTGGATATCCGAATATAGTCTTCACACCCTCTTCTTTGAGGGCAAGCATCAGAGCTTCCGCTCCTGTTATTGTATATTTTGACATTCCGTTCTCGTTATTGTTAATCTTCAATTATCCTCACTCCACCCTTGTCGGCACTCGCCACGCTCTGTGCGTAAGCCTTCAGGGCTTTGCTCACCTTGCGGTTGCGCTTCAGCGGCTGCTGAGGTCTTGCCGCCAACTCCTCGTCAGAGAGACGCACGTTGATCGTTCTGTTTGGGATGTCGATCTCTATGATGTCTCCATCCATTATCTTTCCGATATTGCCGCCCGATGCAGCCTCAGGCGAGATATGACCGATGCTCAGTCCGCTCGTGCCGCCCGAGAAGCGTCCGTCGGTGATCAGCGCACACTCCTTGCCCAGGTGCATACTCTTTATATAAGAGGTGGGGTAGAGCATCTCCTGCATGCCAGGACCGCCCTTTGGACCTTCGTGGGTTATCACCACACAGTCGCCACTCTTTATCTTTCCGCCGAGGATGCCCTCGCATGCGTCTTCCTGAGAGTCGAACACCCTTGCCGGACCGGCGAATTTCCACAGCGCCTCATCTACGCCAGCCGTCTTCACCACACATCCGTCCTGTGCGATGTTGCCGAACAATACGGCCAGTCCGCCGTCCTTCGTATAGGCATGTTCAAGGTCGCGTATGCAGCCGTTGACGCGGTCGGTGTCCAGCTCGCCCCACTGCTCGTTCTGCGATCCCATCTTGGTCGAGAACTTTCGTCCCGGAGCTGTCTGGTAGATGCGGTTTGCTTCGGGGTCGGTATCGCCCGTGGTGATGTCGTATTTCGCCATAGCCTCGTCGAGGGTGCGTCCATCCACGCGTATTGCTGATCCGTCAATGAGTCCGCCCTTGTTCAGCTCGTTCATGATGCCAAGGATACCGCCGGCACGTCCACATTCCTGAACGCTGTATTTCTGTGTGTTTGGCGCCAATTTACAGAGACAAGGTACGCGTCGGCTCAGTTCGTCGATGTCGCTCATCTTGAAGTCGGCACCAGCCTCTTGGGCCACGGCCAGCAGGTGCAGCACCGTGTTGGTACTTCCGCCCATGGCTATGTCGAGAGTCATGGCGTTGAGGAAAGCCTTGCGAGTGGCAATGCTCTTAGGCAGCACGCTCTCGTCGCCGTCCTCATAGTAAGCCAAGGCATTCTTCACGACCTGGCGTGCGGCGTCCTTAAACAGTCTTATGCGGTTCTCGTGGGTGGCGAGAATCGTGCCGTTGCCAGGCAGCGACAGTCCCATGGCTTCCGTCAGAGAGTTCATAGAGTTAGCGGTAAACATTCCTGAGCAGCTGCCGCATCCCGGACAGGCGCAGCCCTCAATCTCTGCCATCTCATCGTCGCTCACCGATGGGTCGGCGCCCTTGATCATCGCGGTGATGAGGTCGGCGTTCTCGCCTCGCCAGCGTCCTGCCTCCATCGGTCCGCCCGAGCAGAATACCGTGGGGATGTTCAGTCGCATAGCAGCCATCAGCATGCCTGGAGTCACCTTGTCGCAGTTTGATATGCATATCATCGCGTCAGCCTTGTGGGCGTTGCACATATACTCCACCGAGTCGGCTATAATGTCACGCGAAGGCAGCGAATAGAGCATGCCGTCGTGTCCCATGGCAATGCCGTCGTCGATGGCAATGGTGTTAAACTCAGCCGCATAGCAGCCCATCGCCTCTATCTCTTGCTTCACTATCTGTCCTATCTCGTGCAGGTGAGTGTGTCCCGGCACAAACTGTGTGAACGAGTTCACTACGGCAATAATTGGCTTGCCAAACTGTTCACGCTTCATTCCTGTGGCTACCCAGAGCGCACGCGCTCCTGCCATCCTTCTTCCTTCAGTGCACACTGCACTTCTTAGCTGGTGTTTCATCTTTATGTCGTTGTTTTTTATTCTCTTTCTGATAATGTGGCTGCAAAGGTACTCTTTTTTTTGCTAATTACCAACAATAAATAGCATAAAAATAGCATTTTGTTACAAAATTGTCGCTTAATGGTGTTGTGATGCGTTAATTTATAAGCAAAATTGCACTTTTTCTATCGAAGTGTGCAATGCCTCTTGCGTGAAAAGAACATAAAAAACACGCCAAACATTTGGCTGTTACAAAAGAAATCACTACCTTTGCCAAAATTTATTATTCACACAACCCATCATAAACAATAAAACAATAGAAAAACAGAATGGAAAATAAGCACAACATGTTCGTGGCCGTGAGCTACACACTCTACACCGTCGATGGCGAGAAGAAAGAAAAGATTGAAGAGGCACCGGCAAGCAAGCCCTTCGAGTTCATCACCGGCTTCGGCGTCACACTCGACGAGTTTGAAAAGCAAATAGCACAACTCGACAAAGGCGCCGACTTCGAGTTCCAGCTCAGCAAGGAACAGGCTTACGGCGACTTCGAACAGGAACGAGTGCTCGACCTTGACCGCAGCATCTTCCAGATCAACGGACACTTTGACCACGAGAACATCTTCGAGGGTGCCGTCGTGCCTCTGCAAAACGAGGACGGCAACCGCTTCTACGGACGTGTGCTTGAGATTGGCGCCGACAAGGTGAAGATGGACCTCAACCATCCGTTGGCAGGCAAGACACTCTGCTTCTCAGGAAAGGTCATCGACAAACGTGAGGCCACCAATCAGGAGATACAAAACCTCGTCAACTTCCTCAGCGGCGAACATAGCTGCGGATGCGGCTGCGGATGCGACGACTGCGGAGGCGACTGTGACGACCATCACCACGATGGCGGATGCGGCTGCGGTCACTGTCACTGATACCACTTGCCGCTATGAACACATTCGGACATATCTTTACCCTCACCACCTTCGGTGAGAGCCACGGAGATGCCGTGGGTGGCGTCGTCGATGGCATGCCCCCAGGCATCGACATCGACATCGACTTCATACAGCGTGAACTCAACCGCCGACGACCGGGACAGAGTGCGCTGACTACCTCACGCAAGGAGCCCGACAGCGTCGAACTCCTCAGTGGCATCTTCGAAGGCAAATCCACTGGATGCCCCATAGGCTTCGTGGTGAGAAACACCAATCAGCACTCCTCCGACTACGATAACATGCGCCAGCTCTTCCGCCCGTCGCATGCCGACTATACTTATCACGAGAAGTACGGCATACGCGACCACCGTGGAGGCGGACGCACCTCGGCGCGTGTCACCATAGCACGCTGCGTGGGAGGCGCCCTCGCCAAACTCGCACTGCGCCATCTCGGCATCACCGTCACCGCCTACACCTCTCAGGTGGGACACGTGGCGCTCGACCGCGACTACCGTCGCTACGACCTATCGCTCGTTGAGACCAACGACGTGCGCTGCCCCGATCCTGACAAAGCCGCCCAGATGGCAGACATTATAAAAGAGGTGAAAGCAGCCGGCGACACCATCGGCGGCATCATCACCTGCGTCATAAAAGGCTGTCCAGCAGGACTGGGCGAACCAGAGTTCGGCAAACTGCATGCAGCCCTCGGCTCCGCCATGCTCTCCATCAACGCCGTCAAAGGCTTCGAGTATGGCGACGGCTTCGACATCGTCAGCCACCGTGGGTCGGAAGTCAACGACGTCTTCCTGCCAAATCCCGCAGCCGACGCATCGCAGCCGCTGCGCCTCCACACTGCCACAAACCATAGCGGGGGCATACAGGGCGGAGTAAGCAACGGCGAAGACATCTACTTTCGCGTGGCATTCAAGCCCGTGGCAACGCTCCTCATGCAGCAGTCCACCGTCGATATCCATGGCAACTCCACCACGCTCACCGCACGAGGACGCCACGATCCGTGCGTCCTGCCGCGCGCCGTGCCAATAGTAGAATCCATGGCGTCGATGACCATTTTAGACTATTATCTCATGAATAAAGCAGTAAAAAACTGATATTTCACATTTTTTATATATTTTTACTGCAAAAGGTATTGCACATATCAAAATAATGTCCTACCTTTGCAGTGTAAATAAGCTATTCAAGGGATTTGTGAAAATCTCGAGTAGAATTTAGTTAAGTCTAGTTTAGTTTTTGTGTTGGTTTGGGGCGACTGAATAAGTCGCCCCTTTTCTTTATGCCCCACCCACCACACTCTCTTCACCTTATTCCGCCCTCCACATCCCAAAATTCACCTAAAACACCTAATTCTTCATCTCCTCCCGCAGAGACTTTGATGTATGTCAAAAATATAGCTGTGTGCGCAAACAATATAACGGAATGTTTGTCGGGAAACGAAAATAGCAGTAATTTTGCAGCGTCAAAAGACAAAAGGATAACAAAACACACATTAATTAACATTAAAGATTTAAAGAAAGGGTAACATTATGAAAAGATTGTTTTTGACAGTAGTAGCAGTACTCACAATGACAGCTACATTTGCAGAGAACGAAAAGGCAAACAGCGTAAACAATGCCAATGCCTACGACATGAAGGTGAATATGTCGAAGCTCGGTGAAGCTCTGAATCTCACACAAGACCAGATGGAAAGCGTAGCCGACGTTCACCGTACATTCTGTGGAGAGATGCTCGTGGCATCGCAGGCTAACGAGGAAGACCGCAAGGCACTCGTTGAGAAGGCCGTCCTGAAGGAACTCCGCTACATGAACTATCTGCTCAACGAAAAGCAGTATCGCACCTACGTCATGCTGCTCAACACCACACTCAACAATCGTGGTCTGAACAAGTAAAGAGAGAGAGAGTTTTATAATAACCAAAGGCCCGCGTCGCGCATCACAGCCGCCGCGGGTCTTTTTTTATTCACATGTCAGTATGTGGCAGGATGGTTACAACTTCATAATGGCATCTTCAGACAACCCTGTCGCTTTAATTATATCGGCAACACTTAAGCCCATCGCCTTTAAGTTTTTGGCTGTCAATATGATACCTTCAGCACGACCTTCAGCACGACCTTCAGCACGACCTTCAGCACGACCTTCAGCACGACCTTCAGCACGACCTTCAGCACGACCTTCTATTTTTGCGGTGTAAAACATGTCATTTTGCACCATGATGTCGTCCATGTGATCGTCGTATGCTTTTCGTTCTTTGTCAGTCATCGTCATATAAAGAAGTTTCTTGCGCGCTTCTCTCAGGCCAGGTGTCGAGGTGTCGTCCTTGATGCGGTTGTTTTTCAGGTAGTCGAGCCATTCCTCTATTGGGGTAGTTGCCACGCTATTAAACTCGTTAACACGGATTATATAATACTCAGGGAATATGTCATGAGGCACACGCATGCGTAGTTCCTCAGCCTCCTTGGTATTCACCTCAAGAAGGTCGTTGGTATGGACACCTGTGAATACGGTCTTACCATGATACAGGTAGTCGCTGCCTTTGCCAAGGTCAAAATATACGATGTTAATTGAATACACCTTCTTCACTTTGTCGTACATCTGCCCAATCTCGATATGTTCGGTAATGGCTTTCGACACTCCGTAGAGTATTCGTTGAAGAAAATAGAACTGGCGCGTGAGCTGTACCTCGACAATTATTATGTCGCCCTTGGAATTCTTAGCCTTGATATCTACACGATTGAACTTGTCGTTGGAGCTATCTTGATTGCCTTCGCTCTCAAGTAGTTCTTCAATTTTCACATCCTCACCAGTCAGAACCGTAATAAGTCCTTCCAATACAGCGAAGTTGGCCTTATCGCGTAACATTCGCTTCACTGCCCAATCAAAACGTATATATTTGTTGTTCACTTCCATAAGCTATTTTTTTATTTCCTTTGGCGGCAAAGATACAAACTTTTCCTTAAACTGCCAAACATTTGGAAGATTTTCTCGTTTTATGTTTACTCTCCCCACTTATAGGCTCACCATACGACTTTGTCTCTTAGTGCGACATTATCCTATTTTGGGAAGTAATAGGAGAATATGCCCGCAACATTTGACAATTAACAGTATTTAACGCGATCGAAATAAAATAATGATAACGGTTTGTTTTGTAAAAAAGCAAAAAAGAGTTACCTTTGCCAAATAAAACAAAACATTTTTTATAACATAAAACTATTTCGGTATGAAAAAGAGACTATTTTTTACCGCAATGTTCGTTGCGTCAGTGTTTACGGCAAATGCCCAGAATGACGAAGTAAGTAACCAGACAGTGCTCGACTTGCTGAAGGAAGGCTTTACCTCCGAGGAAATCATCGGTGCTATCGAGAATAGTACAACGCGTACTATCACTTTCGACATTAATTACATGCGCCAGTTAAAGGCTGCGGGAGCTGATGCTTCTCTGACTTCGTATCTTCAGAAGATTGCCAAGGTGGACAATGGTTATGAGGGCGTAATACTCTGGAATCCTGTTGGCGGTGGCAAGCCGACAAAGATCTATCGTTGTAACTTCGAGAAGGAGAAGAAGGGATTTAACCTCGGAACAGCTGCAGCCATAGCCGGTGCCGCATACGGAGTGGGAAATATTGTTGGCGGACGGCATGTGAGTGGCGGTGAGGCTGCTGCAGTGACTGCCGGCTTGGGGGTGATGATGAGTTCGGGCAAGGACATCCAGAAGATGATGCTTCCTGGTTCGAAGGCAAAAATCAAGACTAGCCGCCAGCCTGTATTCAGATTCTTCTTCAAGAAGGCTGACAATGCCAGCTTTAACTCTGAACACGCCAACTGGTATGAGATGGTTATGAACGACATTCAGAGCCCTAACGAGTTCCAGCTAATCAAGATGCAGGTGAAGGACAGCAAGAAAGGGGGCCGTCGCCTCTTCCCGAGTTCAATGTCATACACCGTGGCTGGTTTCAGTGGCACTAATGCAAGTACGCGTGAGATGGTTAACTTCGAGATTAACCCTATCAACAACAACACCTTTGAGGTGACATTTAGCCAGCCTCTGGAACCGGGTGAATACTGCTTCTTCTACAAGAGCGGATTGCAGAACAAGTATTTCCAGACCCAACCTTTTGGTTTTGATTTTAGCGTGGAATAAGTCTGAAAAAAGTAGATATAAATGTTTTATAAAAAAATATAGGCTCGTAGTTTTACGAGCCTATTTTTTTTATTGTAGTCATAAAGGATATACAGGACTTATAGGAAACATGTAGAAACGGCGGGTGGGGATGTGGTCGAGCATCCACTGGTCGAGGATGATGTGATGGTCTAATGCTTTGATGATCAGCGTGTGATGACCTTTTGATATGGCGACGTGAAGCTCTCTCACTGCCTGTTGGCGAAGCACGTTCTGCTTCCAACGCTCGGAACGGAAGGGCTCCTTGAGGCTGAACACGTGGGGCTCGCCGCCGTCGATACTTACCGAGAAACGGAGGTCGCCCGTGTCGGCTGGTTGGGTGGGGATGAGTGCCAGGCGAAGGAGGGCGTCGCCTTCTCTTTCACAGTGGAAAGAGTAGGTGAGCGACTGGCCCTTGGGCAGACGGACGGCATTCATGGAGTGGCCCAACGCCTGGACACATGTCGCTCCGTTGTCGGCCTTATCCCACTGGCAGGCATTGCGCGCCACATAGCTGCCGTCGCGCTCTATTGCGCTGACGTCGGCATCGGCACGATGCTTATACTGCTCGACTTCGGCGGTGGTGAGCTTCATGGGCAGCTTTGGGGCGTTGAAGACGTGAAGGTCGCGCGGATTATTTACTATGAGGTGCCGCCACTTGCCGGACGACAGATGGTCGTTGTAGAAGGACGTGAGGTGGTGTATCTCCTGATAGGCAGCCTGACTTTTGGCGCATGCCGCCATCAGGGCCTCGTTGTTCTGCCAGCATTCGCTGTCTCCAATAGTCCGGGCGATGGCTCTCGCCCTTTGTGCCTCAAGCATCTTTCGGCTCATGGCTGCTGCTGCCAGGACAGGATATTTTATGTGGGAGAAGAAGGGGGCAAGGCGATCGTCGGGCAGCGACTGCTCGACGTTTTCTACGGCACGCGTCAGTCGCCGCCAGGCAGTGAGATAGCGGTCGAGCTCTCCGCCGAAGGCTGTGAGACTGAACTCGGTGTCGGTCACCTCAGATCATCCACGGTGGTATTTCTTCTTGTCGAGTTCTACTTGTGTCCATCCCATAAACTCCGGCTTGCGTATGGCGGTGAGGCGGTAGAACTCCTGCATGACGGGAAACAGACGGCTGCCTGCCGACTGCCCGAACTCGCGGCAAAGCCACTGGAGCTGATGGCGGAAGACGGTGGAGGGGGTGACGGAGTTGATGTCCCATGCCATGTCGAGAAACAGCTCGAGGTCGTAGGCGGCGGTCTTAAGGTCGTGCACGTTGGCTATCCACAGCCGTCGGGCGTTGTGGTCGAAGGCCTCCCGCATCTCGTTGCAGATGAGTCCCGGCTGTGTGGTTGAGAGCCACAGATAGTCATGTGGTCTGCCCCAATAGCTGAGGTGGTAATACACGCCTGCGCCGCCCGTCCTCTTCTGTTGAAGGGAGTCGCTAAGACGGGTGAGGTAGCCGTAGTTGTCGTCGCACCATGTGAGCATAACGTCGTCGGGCACCACGAGTCCGTTTTCCATCACCTGCAGTACTTCCTTGTAAGGGACAAACTGTTGGGGAACCTGTTCTACGCGTCTGTTGACATGCTGACGGAGCATAAGGCGCTGGTCGTCGATGACACGTTGCAGGGCAGCTGTCTGGTCGTCGAGGTTTTTGCCCACACCCTCCATGGCACCATCATGGATGCCACGCATGCCGATGGTGTAGATGTTCTGGTATTGTCGTGAGTCTTTCAGTCGTTCTGTCCAGTAACGTTGCACCGCGTCTTTGTTGGTGATATAGTTATAGGCTCCGCGCTCTTTGGTGTTCCATTCCCCCGCGTTGTTGCGCATCATGGGTTCGCAGTGCGACGTGCCGATGACGATGCCGCAAGAGTCAGCAGCCTCTTTGGCTCCGGGTATGAGGAAGAAGGGCGTTGACGATTCGTGCATGGCGGGCCAGATGGTGTTTGCCCTGAGACGCATGAGGAGCTTGAAGACCTGCTTGTATGTTGTGGCGCTTATCAGTCCGGGTTTGGCGGGCGAGAAGGTGCGCCAACTCCATGGTTGTAGTGACCAGTCCTCGTCGTTGATGAAGATGCCGCGGTATTCCACCGATGGGCATTGACAGGTGTGGAAGTCGGCAGGGAGCGTCAGTCGTCCGCGTTTCTCAGGCTGCGCGTCGGCCCACCATTTCCATGGCGACACTCCTGCCAGACGCGAGAGCTCGAGTATGCCGTATGCCGTGCCTCGGCCGTCGCTGCCTGCCACGAGGAGCTGATGGCTGGTGGCCTTGATGCAAAAGGCGTCTTTCTGGCGTTTCAGTGTCTTGACGTCGATGCCGGCTGCCTTTAGGTCTTTTATGGCTTCCTTGTCGGTGTCTATCTGCACGATGCGCACCCTTGCCCTGGTGTCTTTGCGTATGGGCATGGCTCCGGTCACGTCTGTCATGTCGTCGCTCCACATCTGCATAGCCGTCGCCACCACGGGCGACACGTGTCGGCTAAGCGAGTAGCTGACGCCTTTTGTGCCGTCATACCAGCAGAACTCTTTCTTTTCGTCGGCAGCCTGTGCGCTGGCAGCAAGCCCCAACATAACGACTATCGTACCTCTTATAATATTGTTCACCTTGTCAATACCAATTGTTTTGATGTCTTGAATGAAAACTATGCCGCTTTCTCTTCTTCTTTCTCTTTAGGAAGAATGAGGTTGAGGAGTACTGCACATAGGAATACTACCGCCACGGAGTTTTGGGCAAACACGGTCTGCACTATGTCGGGGAAGATCCTGAACATGTCGGGAGCCGACGTGAAGCCAAGTCCGATGCTAAGCGAGAGACTCGCGATGATCATGTTGCGCTGGGAGAAACCGCATCTTGCCATCATGCCGAAGCTGGCAAACACGATGCTGCCAAACATCATCAGGGTGCAGCCGCCGAGTACACACTGGGGAATGGTGGCCAACAGGGCTCCAATGGGCGGAAACAAGCCGCACACTATGAGGATGACTGCGCCCGTGGCGATGGTATAGCGGTTTATTACTTTAGACAAGGCGGCAAGGCCCACATTCTGCGAAAACGACGTGATAGGTGTGCAGCCGAAGAGGCCAGAGATGCAACTCACAAATCCGTCGCATGCCACTGACGCTCCCATCTCTTTCTTTTTTACTCCTCGTCCGAGGGCACCGGAACATAGGGCTGACGTGTCGCCGATAGTCTCTGTAGCTGAGACGAAGAAGATGCATATCACGGCGAGGATGGCGTCGAGACTGAACTCGGGGGTGAACGGCATGAACGTATGCAGGGCTACGATGGGCATGTCGGTGACACTGCTGAAGTCAATCATTCCCATGCACAGGGCAAGAAGATAGCCCGCAATAAGGCCGACGAGGATGGAGAGCGAACGCAGCATCCCCTTGCCGAAGATGAGCGTGACAAGACACACGACCAACGTGGCCGAACCCACTATCCAGTTGCGGGCGCTACCAAAGTCTGCCGCTCCCTGTCCGCCTGCAAAGCTGTTGGCTCCGATGGGGAGGAGTGAAAGACCGATGGCGGCTACCACCGTCGCGGCGACGATATGCGGAATGAGTTTCGTCCATTTGTTGGGGAAAAGACCGAGACAACCCTCCACCACGCCTCCAATGATGACTGCTCCCATCAGTGTGCCCATGCCTTGGGTTGAGGCGATGACTATGGAAAGGGAGAGGAACGTGAACGAGATGCCCATCACTATGGGCAGTCGCGAACCTATGCGCCATACGGGGTAGAGCTGGATGAGTGTGCCGATGCCGGCTATGATCATGCAGTTCTGTATGAGCGACGCGGAGATACCGCGGTCGATGCCCACCGCTCCGGCGAGGATGATGATAGGGGTGATGTTTGCCACAAACATGGCAAGGATATGTTGCAGTCCGAATGGCAAGGCCTGTCTTAGTGGCACTCTGCCGTCGAGGTCGTATATGCTGTTCATGATCGGAATCTGATGTCTTGTGTTTCGTAGTCCATGGATTCGAGTATGGCTATCGATTCAAGATGATAGCCTGCCTCGCGCAGTATCTGTCCGCCTTTCTGCTGGCCTTTCTCTATGGCGATGCCGATGCCGGTGACCTCGCCTCCCGCCTGTTTCACTATGTCGATGAGGGCAAGGCACGCCTGTCCGTCGGCAAGGAAGTCATCGACGATCAGCACTTTGTCGTCGGCGGTGAGGTACGGCCTCGACACAAACACGTTGTTGTGGCGCTTGTGGGTGAAGGAATAGGCTTTCGCCACATACTTGTCGTCGGTGCTGTTGGCCGTCTCGCCCTTTTTGGCAAACACGACCGGCACGTCGTAGAGGTCGCCGAGCAGCGTGGCGATGGCAATTCCGCTGGCCTCGATGGTAAGTATCTTGTTTACCGTCTTTCCACGAAAGCGGCGTTTTAGCTCGTAAGCAATCTGGCGTATGATGTCAACATCGATCTGATGGTTCAGGAAATTGTCCACCTTAAGTATGTTGCCCTCTTTGATGACTCCATCTTCTTTGATTTTTTCTTCGAGAAAGTTCATAATGTGTTATGTTTTAAAGGGTTATTTGATGTGATAGTTCATAGATGTAAAAATGTTGTGTGCAAAGATAATAAATTTGTCGGATATAAACGACAAATACCACGTGTTTTTTATTGTTTATATCCGACAATTTCCTGATAATAGATATTCAGCACATACTGCCTTGATGTCCTGACCCACTTTCCTGGCACAGATATAAACTTGAAGACAAACGCCTTGATTCGGCTTGTTGCTTTGAGTCCGAACTTCTTCACGTCAAGCCTCTCAAAAGAATCTGTTCAGCGTGTCCTTCTGGTGGAAACGCACGTTTGTGTTGCCGTCGCTGTTCTGAGAGTTTGGAGTCAAATTGCTCCATTATTGAAAAAAATCCTCCAAAAGGAGTGAGTTTTTCAGATTTTATTGCTATCTTTGCCATGTCAAATCAGAGTTTTGCTTGTTTTTATTTGCAACACTAAGATAAGTGAAATTACTGACATGGCAAAATCCTAAGCAACTTTTTGTTGCTCAGGTGCTTAAAAAGTTCAATTTATAATAGTGTTGCGGAATCAGTTTCACGCCATTTCTTTGTCCGTTTAGGAAAGTTTAACTTCCTCGGAGGCAATATTTCCGCGTGAACGGAGTATAATAATAGTAAGGACAAATATAAACGAAAAGAACAATGAAAAATGCGATTAAGAGAGAGCCATGCAAACTTGTTTGCAGATGGCCGAGCGTGAGCATTTTATGTAACAAGAAAACTATCATCACCGCACTGCTCGCCCTCGTCACAATGGCGGGTCAGGCGCAAGAGCCATTCTTCCGGACAGACTCGGCATTCATCATCGGAAAGGTTAATGGAATCGCCCCCCAAGCAAAGCCTAAGCAGATTATCGTTGCATGGAACAACGCCATAACCAATAACATGAGGGACAAGACGGTTGATGTATCTGCCGATGGCGATTTCACTTGTCGGATGCAGTTGCATCACCCTGTACTCAGCAATTTGGTAATCTCCGAGAATAATAAGGTGCCGTTTTACCTCATGCCGGGCGAGACGCTACACATGGAACTGAAACAAGATGCTGACGGACACTGGACTTGCAATTATGGTGACGGCAGCGCGGCGAAAAAGGTGGAGCGTCTGCTGAAAGCGAACCTCGACTATACCAATGAGTACCGCATGATGATAGCGGACAATAGCGACTTAAAGCGTCACACGGCTTTATGCGACAGTCTCATTCGGGCAACGCTCGGGAACATTGAGGCGATGGCCGATGCCCGACAGTTCACTCCCTACGAGCGGCAACTGGCTCAGACGATGGCAACAAGCGCGATTTGCGAAGGCTTCTTGTTCCGACATGGTGTATTATGCCGTGCAGATTTGAACCGCACCTTTACCGACAGCCTGTACAGGGCCGAACTCTGCGCTCCCGAATACTATGCCCCACTGAAATACCTGCCATTGAATGACCCCGTCCTTTTCGTTCCATACAGTTATTCCCCATTTGCAACAGTCTTGGCAACAACCCCAGTCTGCGCCTTGGCCACTTTCATGTCGTATTATGCCGTAGAAATCCAGCAACTGCGTCAGGCGATGAACAGAATGACGGGCGACGAGGACAATCTGCTGACTCAGATGGCCATGATGCAAATACTGCCAAAAGGACTGACAAGAGCTGCCGAAGCATACGTTCGTCGCCAGCAAGCACTGGCTGACACGACACTGACGGCAGAAGACCGTGCGGCGTGGGAAGCGTCCGCATACGTGCCGCTCGACACCGTGCGCCATCGTGCGCTCGACGGAATCACGCAGCCCGAACTGCGCAAGGAGGCTGAACGTCTCTTCACCGCCACGTTCGACGAATCCATTGCCTATCCCATCCCCGAAGGTGATGGCAAAGCCTTGCTCGAAAGAATCATCCAGCCCTATCGCGGTAAGTTCGTGCTGATAGACTTCTGGGCGATGTGGTGCGGCCCATGCAAGCAAGCCATAGAAGAAAGTCGTGACCTGCGCCGCCAGCTTCAGGACAATCCCGACCTGCGGCTCATCTTCATTGCGCAAGAGGATGCCCCCGAGACCAGCGAAGCCTACAAGCAATATGTCCGTGAAAACCTGCTCGGTGCCGACTGCTATCCCGTCAGCCGTAAGGAACTTGGCCAGATGATGGAACTCCTGCGGTTTGGCGGCGTTCCTCACTACGTCACCATCTCGCCCGACGGCCAAATCATGCGCAACTCGCTTAACTACTTTTCCAATAACTACGATTTGTTCTTGCAGAGGTTAGACGAAATGAAAGTAAGACTATCGGGAAGTAATGAGACTAAAAATTACTGAAGTTTCCCATCCTTTGAAGGTATGTGATAGAATGAAGAATTGAGTATAAAAAAGATTGCAAAATATAACAGAAATCGAGAATAATTTTGTATCTTTGTAGCTGCAAAACAAACAAAATACAAACCATTCAAGATTTGAAATGAAGGAACAGCGAGAGCAGAAGCCAAATTTATTTGGATAATGCCGAAATACCGTGCAAACGAGAGCAGAGATCAAACAAGTTTGGTCTCTGCTCTTAACCCCCTTCGTTTCCCCCGTTTCCCGGGGGACAGAAACGTGCGTCGGTTGACTTCGTCTTCCTCCTCCTTGCAAGGCATAACCCAAGCGAGCTTGGGTTATGCTCTTGCTTCGTTCGTTGGTTCCTTATGACCGTAGTCACATGACCCGCCTATCCATACATAATATGTTGTCGAGTCCTGTACCATCACTCTGCAGGTGCCCATTTGCAACGAACAGGAGAGACGATTGCGCCCTCTGCCTTCAGCTGCTTCATGGCTGCATCCACCTCTTTGCGGTCGAGACCGCTGAGTTCTGCGATTTTACCTGCGTTAAGAGGCTGTCCTGCCTCTTTCATTGTTGCTAATACTTTTTCTTTTGTGTCCATTGTTTTGATGATTTGATGTGTTATTATTATTTTGTTATGCTGTCTCCTTCGTGCCCGATGCACCAAAAGGGGACATCCTTTTCTTTGCAGAAAGGCTCCATGCGCCACGAGCTCTCAAACCCACTCATGACAAAGTGCATTGGGACAAACATTCCAACCTTGAAGCGTTCGATAAACTGACGCCCTCCAAGCGTATAGCCGTTGCCGATGCGTCCGTCCACAGGGAACATCACAAGGTCAAACGAGTCGGTTATCTTTCGGATGTCTTTCAGTTCACCAAGGAACCGCTTCTCCTCTGCCACAGGATTGATGTATTGACCAAACTCTTCACTGAAGACCTCTCCTTTAGGTGTGCCGTCGACAAGAAAGCGTGCGTACCAGTTGCACAGGTCGCCAGCATGAAAGATGGTTTTACCTTCTGTTTCAACAATCCAGCTCACGCCACTGTCATTGCTGCCTGTGGCTGTCACTTTCAGGTTCTCATCTTTCCATACCGTTCCTTTGGCCATCCATACATCGGCATCCTCTTTCTGCGCTCTTCTGCGTTTGAGTATATCCTTTGACAGGATATATGTGATGTCGTGTATGCTTTCCTTCCATTCGAAGATAGCTTTCGTGAAGTGGTCTTCATGGAAGTGGCTTGAAAACACGTACACATGTTTACATGTTTTAATGTACCCACTCATGACATCGGCAGGATCCATCCAGTAGTCAAAGACCAGGATGCACCGAGCCGTTTCAAGCAGGAATCCACTATGGAAGATGTATCTGAGTGTCATCATATATTATTTGTTATTGATAAATCTTATGGCATCTGAAGGTCTGACGGCATGTTACGTAGAAATCCATCTGCCTGGATGCGCATCAAACATTGTTCTGCTACCTCTGCCACCCCTTTCTCCTCTTTTGACTTTTGCAAGAAGATGGCAATTGATAAGTGAGAACCGTCGGGCAAAAGAACGATTCCAACATCGTTTCTATCTTGTCTTCCGTCAGAAGAAGGAAAACCAGAACCTGTCTTGTGAATCAGTTTGCCGTCTTTGGGCAAGACTGCTGCTATGCGTTGCTGACCCGTATTACAATCAGCCATTGTATCCCAGATAAAGGAGATATTCTTGTTGTCATCCCTATGAAGATAAAACCACTCCAAGAGCCTTGCCATTTCTTTTGGAGTGGCTGAGTTTTCTATGGCTCTATGAGGATTCTTTTTCATCTCCTTCTCCGTCAGTTGCACATGGATGTCTTTGAATCCAAGCGTATGGATATATTTCTCTACTGCATCCGGCTGTCCGCATGATGCAAACAAAAGGTCGCACGCATTATTGTCGCTCTGTTTCAATGACCATTCTATTAACTCAGCAAACGTGAAATAACGCATACCTTCAAATATTGAAAGCATAGGCGACCATGTCTCAGCGTCCAGACTATCCTTGTTTACAAGAACAGAGTCGCTCAGTGTAAGTCCTTTCTTGTGCAAGTAGTCTGCTACGTATAAAGCCTGTGGAAATTTCATGACGCTATGCATGGCAAAAGCACTATCCTCCTGATGACCGCAATATAATTCTCCATTCATAATGCTTGCCCCATATGAAAAATATGAGGATTGACCTTTCACCTCTGTAGTCTGGATGTAAGCCAGGAAAAAGGTGAGAAGCAGAAAGAGTAGGATTTCGCTCACTCGTTGAGTTCCTCCCGTGGGGTTGAATATGATTTGATGTATCTTCATCTTACCTGCGTTGAGAGGCTGGCCTGCCTCCTTCATTGTTGCTAATACTTTTTCTTTTGCGTCCATTGTTTTAACGATTTAATGTGTTATTAATATTGTTATCAATTCATTCAATTTATCTTCGCGTATTACCTTCGGTTGTGCCTTACCTGCCAGAATGAGAATCTTTTTCCCATTCCTGTATATGTGCAGCTGTCTGCTTCGCACCAAAGCCGTCAAGGTCTTATCATCCTTCATGGCTTGCCATATCGGATAATACACACCATCAGGTTCAAACAGCTTTTTCTGAAGGTGTGAGCACATATTGGTTGTATCTAGTGTCATAGACTCATCTGTTGTTTCTTATTTCCAATGTTATATCCATATACGACCGCTTGCCGTCTATATAGTCGGCATATAGCGATTCTTCGTTTCGGCCTTTAAGAACATGGCATTTGCCACACAACTCACAGTTGTGTAAGCATCTCCATTCGTTCAAGACGTAATCCAAACGCTCTTCTCGTGTAGATGATTCAATATTCGGTGCGGTCATTATTTCCAGCTCAGAAAGTTTCTTACTCTTACGCAATGCCAAGAAGCTCAATCTCAAAGATGAGTGTAGAACCTCCGGGGATGCCTGGCTGTGAAAACTTGCCATAACCCATTTCGGCAGGGATATAGACCTCCCATTTGTCTCCCACACACATCTGCTGCATGGCAATGATCCAACCTTCAATGAGGTCGCAGAGACGGATTGCCAATGGAGCTCCGCCACGGCTGCTGTCAAACTGCTTGCCGTCGATGGTACGGCCTGTGTAATGGGCAGTGACAATGCTTCGGGGCATAGGATGCTTTCCGTCAGCCTTGCCCTCTGCCAACACCTTATAATATATTCCCTTGGGGAGCGATTTCACTCCCTCTTCCCGTGCTTTTGCCGTAAGCCAATCCTTGTTAGCTTGTGCGTATTCTCTTTTATTCATGTTCATACTATTTTTGTTTGTTATCACCCATCGGCCATCCTTGCGACCGCCTTCACGAGTGAGTATGCCTTTGGATTGCAGGTAGCGTCACCTCATATTGTTCAGTATTCACGTGTATCTGACATTTCGGTGCAAAGGTACGATTTTTTATTGAAAAACGATGCGATTTTTATGGAAATCGCATATAACAAGATCTGTTCTGTACTTTAGCAAGCACTTTTGCAATCTCATCACCACCAATATTCTCCTTATTCTCAAGAAGAGCAATGGCTTTCTTCAAGAGCTTGCAATCGTCCAGAGACAATGGCATCTCAGTTATAGAGTAACCAGGATCGGCGTATCTGTAGTATATCTTATCGTAAACCTCTATAGGTGCATTGTAGCCCAACTTGTTAGATCTCATAATCTGCAAGTCGTTCTGAACGGTTCTGGCACATACACCCTTGGTTATACCCTCCATATCGTAGAGTGCATCAGAGCAGACATGAGCATCCGCCAAATTAAAAAGTAGTCTCATATTTCTTTCACGAATCAAGGTACCTGTCCCCTGACCCTGTAGATTGGCAACTGTTAATTATCTGTATATATCAATAAATAATCTGATAAAAGTTTTGATATTTCAATTATTGTATTTATCTTTGCAGCAGGAAAGTCCCTTGAAAAAGTGACGTATATATAACAAAAGTCCCTTGGAAAAGTGGTTTATATTAAATAAAAGTCCCTTGAAAAAATGGCTGTACTACAAAGAAAAATTGACAATATTCTTAGAGAATGGAAAGTCAAAGAAGACAAGAAACCCTTAGTCATTAAAGGTTGCAGACAATGCGGAAAGACTTTTTCCGTCAAGAATTTTGCTGCACAAAATTACGACAATGTAATATACATCAATTTTATGGAAATGGACGAGTATAATATTGCATTTGAAAAATCAAGACGAATAGATGATATTATCCTGAACATAACAACCATAATGGAAGACAAAGTTAAGTTTGAGGAGGGTAATACCTGTCTTATACTCGACGAGATCCAAGAATGCCCCGAAGCAAGGGCTTCACTGAAATTCTTCAAACTTGACGGACGGTTTGATGTCATTGCCACCGGCTCACTTCTTGGAGTCAAAGGTTATGGACATTCAAAATCGTCAATCCCTGTTGGATACGAAACGATTGTTAATATGTATCCTCTTGATTTTGAGGAGTTCCTATGGGCTAATGGGATTCCATCAGCAGCTATTGATAAATTAAGGGAATGTATGGAAACCCTAACTCCCGTTCCCGAAGCCATACACGACAGGATGCGTCAGCTGCTGCTGTATTACACTATAGTGGGCGGGATGCCAGAGGTTGTGCAATCATTCGTTTCGACCAAAAACATGCAAACCGTTCTGGAGCTCCAACGAAACATCATCGACCAATATGAGGATGACATGCTGAAATATGCAGATGATTCTGACAAACCACGCATAAGAGAATGTTTTGAGTCTATCCCTAAACAGCTTGCCAAAGAAAACAAGAAATTCCAATATTCCCTGGTACGCAAAGGAGGAAAGGCCTCACAATTTGCCGGAAGTCTTCAATGGATAGAAGATGCTGGAATCATTTGCCGTTGCCACAATCTGAGCATTACGGAATTGCCATTGGACGGCAATGCTGTAAATGATGTTTTTAAAGTGTATATGGTTGATACCGGCTTGTTTGTCTCAATGCTTGAAGACGGCACCCAGCTCGACATTCTTCGAGGTAACCTTTTCGGTTATAAAGGTGCTATATTTGAGAATCTCATTGCCGACATCTTCACAAAAATGAGACGCAAGCTGTATTATTTCCGTAAAGACTCTGGTTTGGAAGTAGATTTCGTCATCCGATATGAAGGAGAATGTACCCTGATAGAAGTAAAGGCCTCAAGCGGCAACGTAAAAAGCACAAAGACCATTCTTGCGCATCCCGAGAAATATCATGTCCATCACGCAATCAAGCTTGGCGATGTCAATATTGGGCAGAACGGCCAAATGACAATTCTACCCTTGTATATGGCTTTCTTGCTCGACAAGACATAATCATCAAACCGCAGATTCTATATAGAACTTGCGTAGATACACATAAGAAGATTAATTTAATTGTTGTGTTGTTGCGCTTATAAGATATTTTTTTTCAATACACCGCTTTTTTATTATTTATTTCGAAAATGAAACATTACTTTTATCTATCGGCTGCAATGCTCTTTGCAGCTTGTTCGCAGAAACCACAACCAGCCGACCCGGCATCGACTGTGGTCAATCCCGACGGAACAGTGACTTTCAACTATCGTAACGACAATGCCAAGAACGTCGAGGTCAGCGTGCAGTTTGCTGGCAGCCACGCCATGGCGAAAGGCTCTGTGTCGGGTCTGTGGACTCTCACTCTTGGTCCTGCTGCCCCCGACATCTATCCCTATTGCTTCGTGGTCGATGGCGTGAGTGTCATGGATCCCCAGAACTTTCAGTATTTCCCCAATGAGGGATTCAAGAAATCACTTCTCGATATCCCAGGTAAGGACGATCCGCTGATTCATGCCTATCAGTCGCAGAATCCGCAAGGCAAGGTTGATTATGTCACATATTATTCTTCGACCATCGGCTGCTATAACAATGCACTGATTTACACGCCAGCATCCTACAATCCTGCCGGCAATAAACGTTATCCAGTCTTCTATCTCATCTCAGGAACCACCGACACCGAGGAGGTATATTATAAGGTAGGACGCATGAACACCATCATCGACAACCTCATTGCCGAGGGAAAGGCCGAGGAGATGATCATCGTACTGCCCTACGGCAATCCTGTGAAGTTAATGGATCAACCAGCCGACTTTGCTATGGACCTGTTCAGCAAAGATCTCATCAATGACCTCATGCCGTATGTCGAGGCCAACTACCTCACCATCAACGATGCCGAACATCGTGCGATAGGTGGATTCTCGCGCGGAGGCAATCAGGCATTGAGCAATGGACTGATGAATCTCGACAAGTTCTCTTATCTTTGCTCTTACAGTTCGTTCACCTCGACCCAACTGCCATACGTCTATGACCATGCCAAAGAGACCAACAGCAAGATCAACCTCTTTTGGCTCGGCATCGGCACCGACGATCTTCTCTACAAGACCAGCCACGACTACATCGAGTTTCTCCGCAAGAAAGGCATCAACCACATGCTCGAATTTACCAAAGGAAAATTCGGGCATACATGGATGAATGCCAAGTACTTCCTTGCCCAAACCATGCCTCTGCTTTTCAACAAGGAAAAGGCTACTGCTGCAATGTCTGATGGCGGAATGCCTTTGCCTGAACTGAAAGGCGACGAGGAGGAATTCAATCCGCTCGTCATGTCCCGCCTCTTCCCACCTCAGGTCACATCGCCCGAGTTCGGTCAAGGCAACGTCACCTTCCGCATCAAGGCTGAGAATGCCCAAGAGGTGCTGCTTTCTGGCGAAATGCTCACTGCACCTGTGCCAATGCAGCGCAACTCGGTAGGAGTGTGGGAGATCACTTTGGCAGATATCGTCCCCGATGTCTATTGCTACAACTACATTGTCGATGGCACCGAGGTGATGGATCCGACTAATATGTACTTGGCACCCGAAATTGGTTTCAAGCGCAGCATAGTCGAACTCCCAGGTTCGCCATATTCCATCAATCTTGGCGTCAACCGAGACGACCCGGCCAAGTCAATCAAGTATTCGCCTGTAAGAATTCAGCGCACAGCTAAAGGTAAGGAATACGCAATGGTCATCCCCAATCAGCATACCGGCACAATCCAGCACACCATCTTCCTTCATTCTGGCGCTAAAGCCACCTTCCAGGCATGGCAGAAGATAGGCAAGGCACAACAGATCCTCGACCAGATGATCGCCTCTGGCGAATGTCAGCCCTGCATCCTCTATCTCGTTGACGACGACTCTCTTGTCCCCAACGATGCTATCACCCTCAATGCCGACAACTTCGCCACATGGTCTGAAGCCCGCAAAGCACTTGTTGAGATGCTGAAGAAGATGTGATGAACGATAAAAAGATAAGAGCAGTACCGATTTTGTGTCGATACTGCTCTTATACCTCTAAATCTCACTTGGCTATATTGATGAGCTTGCAGCCTAATGCCGTTTCAATCTTAGCAATGGTCTGCATGGTGAAGTTGTGTCTGCCAGTCAACCATTTGGATATTTCTGACTCCCTCTTGTGGAGTTTCTGGGCAAAATCCTTTTGGGTGAGGTTCTTTGCTTTTAGAACTTCACTGATGCGCTCTGCTATCTCGAACGAAAGCTCAAACTCGGCTTTCTGCTCTTCTGGTATAGCGGCAAGGCACTGTCTGAACAAAGCATTCCGTATCATAGGCTTGGTGTTTATATTTCAAATGTGGCACTTTGAATATCAGTAATCATATTTTTCTCTATGGTTACCTTACCTGATTTCTGTGCTTTGAGCAGTACTTTGTCAAAAGTCTGCAAATCCATCACATAACCGCTCAGTTTGCTGTCTTCCTGGTAAGTGCGAGTATTCTTAACACCTCCGTTTCCGAGTATAAGAATCTGGTCAGATATTCGCAAGCAATACAAACGAAGTTTGCGCGAATCGATGGCAAGAGCCTTGACATTGTCATTCATCCTGCCTTCGTTTCGGAAGAACCGTTCAAGAGCCCCCTTGTCGATAATCTTGGACAAGGCCAAAAGGATAACGTTGAAATCCTTGTTATATGTAGCGTTGTCCTTGAATTCGTTCAGGAACTTCTCAAACTCGCTCACCTCACTGCCATCAAAACAGATGGAGAACATTCCTACATTGTCGTTCTGTTCTATTGTCTTTAATGTTGCTTTTGCCATAGTTGTAATCCTCTTAATTCACTGCAAAGTTAAGTATAATTTCCGATATAAATTCACTTATGAGTGAATATTTAAGAAAGTTTTACCAATAATGCCAAGATATGGTGAGTTTAATAGCATTTGTGGAATACAAAACATGGCGTTTGCAAACTGTATATGCTAAATAAAAAGTATACCACATTCTTATAATATCTCCCTCGCTATCCACGCACACGCCTCTGCATCAGCCAAAGCATGATGGTGGTTCTTCAAGTCATATCCACAGCGGGCGGCAATGATGTCGAGGTTGTGATGTCCCCCAGGCCAGCGCTTGCGTGATGCCACACATGTACAGTAAAACTCATAGTCGGGATAATCCATCTGATAGACACGAAATACGGCTTTCAGGCAACTCTCGTCAAATGCTTTGTTATGTGCCACCAATGGCAATCCCTCGATGAGTGGCTCAATCTGCTTCCATACTTCGGGAAAGACTGGCGCATTGTCAGTGTCTTCAGCACAAATGCCATGAACCTGACTGCACCAGTAGTTATAATACTCTGGCTCGGGCTTGATGAGGGAATAAAACTTGTCCACTATCTCCCCACCCCTCACTATCACTACGCCAACAGAGCACACCGACGAACGCTCGTTATTGGCAGTCTCAAAATCTATTGCTGCGAAATTACCGTTTAAGCAAGGGCAATTCGAGCTTGCTCGAGAATTGTCGAGCAGAAGGCAATTATCTAAGTCTTGCATATTTAATGATCTTATTGATTATCCTTGTTGATAAGATTGACCACCACTTTCACCATGACATCTTTCTCTTCCGTACGGCTCTCGGCAATCATCAAGGCTTTTCCTCTACTGATGGATAGAGGTCTTCGCCGCCGAACGTTTGGTATATCTGTCCAATGCTGCTTTTGAAGGAATCATCTTTCTCATTGGCAAACCATTGGCTGCCACCGAACTTCACTTTCATGGCGTTGATGGCATCCATGGCATTCTCTGATCATGTCAAGATTATAATAATCAATATTTTGCATTTGATTATATCCCTCTTTCCTGACATATTTTCTCCAACTTCACTTCAAGCTGGGTAATTCCATTTGATTGATAAAAACGAATTTGCTGCAAAATTATGGGAATGGTGTGCCATTTACGTTCACACCTCGCCAAAAATTGCATATCGTTAACACTTGTGGACTTTGAGCAAGCATTGATATTGCAAATATAAAGATAATTACTGAGAGTCGTATTTATCCGTTTCGGATTTAACACGAATTTAACAATAAAAGAGTGAATATAATCAAAACACAGCACTAACACTGCACAAGTATTGGTAAGCGTCTCCTGACCCTTCTTAATGTTAAAAGCGTTGTATAAAATGCGAATTTTCTGTAGATTATTTGAAATTGTCCAAAAAAAATTGTAATTTTGCAGCCGATTTTGGATTTCGCAATTAATAGTGCTCGAAATTCTTCTCCTGATTTTTTCCCTAATCAGAGAGGTCTGTAGCGCATTGCGGCAAACGCAAGGTTTGTCCGAGCCATCAAGGTTCATTATTCGTATTTCCGAGGGAAGGAATTTATTTTTGACGAATAATGAATCATAAGAATACATTTATCTTATTAATGAACAATCACAAGTTTCTTTGTGCTCTGGCTGTCACGATGATGGTCGGGGCAAAATGCTGTGTGCCTGTGTGTGCACAGCAAAGGATGAGTCTTCTGTCGCTATTTGACTTGGCTGACCAGCAGAGTCAGCGCATCAAGGTCAGCGAAGAGGCACTGAAGGCGGCAGAAGAAGGGGTGGCATCGGCGAAAACTGCTTTGCTGCCGAGTGTTGAATTCAGCGTGCAAGGTTCCTATACGGGCAATGCTTTCCTGCTGTCACGAGGTTTTTCTGCCAGTGGCACAACGGAGTACATTGTTCCTGGACTTGTTCCTCAGCAAGTGCCGAACGGCAAGCAGCCGACACCGCATTGGGGCAACAGCTTCACGGTTCAGGCAAGTCAGGTAATCTACGCTGGTGGTGCTATCCGCTCGGGCATCGAGATAGCAAAATTGGGGCATCAGTTGGCAGAACTTGACGTGGAGAAGAATCGTCAGGAGGTGCGCTTTCTGCTTACCGGCTATTACCTTGACCTCTACAAGTTGCAGAACCAGTCGCAGGTGATAGCAAAGAACATTGAACTGACGGAGAAAGTTATCTCACAAATGAAGGATCGCCGAGAACAAGGTACGGTGCTGAAGAACGACATTACTCGATACGAACTGCAACTGCAGAGCCTCGTTCTTACCAAGACGCAAGTGGATGATGCGCAAAAAATTATCCGACATCAGATAGCCACAACTATCCACCTGCCCCAGGGAGAGGATTTTGAGCTTGATGCTCAGTCGCTTGAAAAAGAAGGTATGGCACTCAAAGCACTCACTTCAGAGGAGTCATGGCAGCAGACAGCGATGGAGAACAACATAGACATCCGTCAGGCTACGCTTGCCACCACCATGTCCGAACAGATGGTCAAGAACACCCGTGCCGCCTCGCTGCCATCCGTAGCTGTTGTTGCAGAAAACAACTTGTCGGGTCCTTACACCAACGACCTGATTCCTAAGAACGCCAACGTCAATGTGTGGTTTGTTGGCATTGGGGTGAAGTACAATCTTTCAAGCCTTTGGAAGAACAAGCACAACATTCGCAAGGCACGTCATGAAAATACCCAAGCACATGAGAGAGTGCAGTTAGCTCGCGAAGGCATGGAGAATGCCGTTCAGGCAAACTACACCAATCTGCTGACAAGTTCGGTAGAGGTGAGCACACAGGAGAAGCAGGTGGAGCTTGCCGATCAGAACTATTCCGTGGTCAAGAACCGTTACGACAACGACCTTGCGCTCCTCACCGACATGCTCGATGCCTCAAACATGAAGCTATCTGCAGACATGGCTCTGGTAAATGCACGCATCAATATGCTTTACAACTATTTCAAACTAAAATACATAACAAATACGCTTTAATATGAATAAGAACAAGATTTCAACCTATATTTATAATACTATCGTAATACTCTGTATAATCTGTGGTGCAGTGTATGCAGCAAGTCAGTTTATGCATTTCGGTGGTGGTGAAGTGACCGATAACGCTCGTGTGTGTCAGAACATTGTGCCTCAGAACTGCCGCGTGCAAGGTTTCATTCGCGAGGTACGCTTTACGGAGTTTCAAGAGGTAAAGAAGGGTGACACGCTTGTCATCATCGAAGATGCGGAGTTCCGTCTTCGACTGGCTCAGGCAGAGGCAGATCTTACCCGTGCCATACACGGTTCTCAGGGTACGGCAAGCAGTATCTCATGAAGGTCAGTTGGTTAACCCAGGGCAGACAATGGTAAGCATTGTTGACAAGAACGAGAAATGGGTGGAGGCGAACTATCAGGAGTCGCAGATGCCGAACATTAAGGTTGGCAACAAGGTTCGATTTACTGCCGACGCCGTTCCAGGTGTTGAATATACTGGTGTGGTTGTGCGTATTTCGGATGCTACTGGAAGTGCGTTCTCGCTGATTCCAATTGACAATGCGACGGGCAATTTCGTCAAGGTGGAACAACGTGTGAAGATACGTGTGAAGATAGATGCCTGCGATGAACTGAAACAGCTGCATGGCGGTTATAATGTTGTTTGTAAAGTGGAAGAGTAATGGGACGACTGACAGAGTTTCTGATGAAGGCACCACCGCCACCACACGGCATGGGCTTCAGCATGCCCATGATGAAAGGATGGGTGCCTCGCAGGTTGCAGCCGTGGATATACGTCCTTACGGCGCTGTGCTTCCAGTTCTCGGGAGGTGTCTATCTGGGTGCTCTTGATGAGATTCGTGGCACTACGAACTTCATGATTGAGGACGTCATGTTTCTGCTCTATGCCACGCTGGCAGGTATGGCGGTGTGGTTCCCTATGCTGTTCAGGATGAAGTTCCGCTTCACTAATCAGCAGCTCTTGTGTACCTCAGCCATCGTCATTGGCATCTGCAACATCATCACCATGTACAGTCATTCGATGCCAGTGTTGGTCGTAGCATGTTTCATCGCAGGCATTGCCAAGATACAAGGCACCTTCGAGTGTATGAGCAACATACAGCTATGGATTACGCCCAAGCGCGACTTCGCTGTGTTTTTCCCTGTCCTCCACATCCTCCTTCTCACCGCAATCGAAGGTGGTGGATGGCTTGCAGCTTGGATGGGACACCACTTCAAATGGGAGATGATGCACGTCTTTACCGTAGCTACAATGATGTTTGTGTTGCTTACCCAGATGGTGCTGTGCCGTCCTTTCTGCCCTATGCCCAACAGATTTTCGTTGAAAGGAACCGACTGGCAGGGCGCATTGCTCATCTGCGTGACGATGCTCCTCGTCTCTTACATCTTTGTCTATGGCGATTACTACAGATGGTTCGCCAGCCGGCATATAAGGATGGTAGGTGCTTTTACCCTCATCCTTGCGGGACTTACTCTCCACCGACTGATTCACAACCGATACCCTTACGTTGAACTGAAACTGCTGAAGTGTAGAAACGTAGTGCCGATACTCATCGTTATCACCTTGGCAGAACTGGCATTCGGGGCCGAGCACACACTCGAGGAGATACTCTACACCGAGGTCATCGGACTTGAAGAACTGACCAAGGAATGCCAGTACCTATGGGTATTGCCGGGAATGTTTCTTGGTATCGCGCTCGACCTGTACTGGCTGAAGCTACAGAAGTGGAAGGTATGGAAACTAATTGGCATTGCCTTTCTATCCATCTTTGCATACGCATTGCTCATGTACACAACGCTGGGTATGGGGGTAAACATTGAGCAATACCGACTGGCAATTATGCTTCGTGGCTTTGGCTATGGCATCCTTGCACCAACGCTGATGTGGGCACTGGAAGAGTCGGTATCGAGTCTCGAACAGTTTTTCATGGGACTGTTCGTGTTCAACATTGTTCACATGTATCTCGGAGGTGCTATGGGTTATGGTTTTTACACCACCATCTTCTCCCATTTCCTCAGCGAGGACATGGTACACTACGGTCGCCAGTTGACACTCACCAAGCTCGACCTCTCGCATTTCAACTTCGGTGAGTTTATGGGCGGCGACTACCTTCACTCCATGATGCTTGTGGCGATAAAGCAGGTCTATGGCTACGTAATCTGGTTCTCCCTGTTCCTCGCATCCATCTTCCTTTTGTGTGACATACCTGCAGTAAGAACAAACATACGCAAAGTTCCGCGTTGGCCTGTATATGCAATAGAATATCTGGCAGGAAGACGATAATAAGTGGAATAACAAAGGTTCATCCAACATTTCGAGTGATTTTTTTTTATGTTTATTTCATCTCTCGTAGCAGATGCCTTTTGGCTGAAAGTGGATGATAGAGTTAGCGTCTGCCTGTCATCGTTATATGTACAGCTCATTGTCCTTTCTGGTGGCACAGACTTTTTTCAGACCCTGTGTTGCCAGAAAGTTCATAATCATTCCAATACCTCTCGCCCCTGTAGGACATACCGACACGCATTTCATGCAGGATATACACTTGGCAGAGTCAACCGTTTTAGGGTCAGAGAGTGGAATGGCATCTGCCGGACATTGCTTGGCGCAAACGCCACAACGGTTGCATCCGCGTCTGCCTTTGGGGTGGGGCACCATGCCACCTTTCTTGTAAGGTCGATTGCCAGGCACCTGCGGCATCGTGCAGTCATCACGTTCTGCCTTGCGTATGATGTCAGCACCGAATTGTCGGAGCGTCTGCTCATCATCGTCATCGGGTCTGCCTTTGCCGTATTTTCTGATGATACTGTGTTCGGCTACGGCAGCAACTGCGGCAATAACACGGAAGCCTATCTCTGTGGCCACGTCCTGCATTTCCAACAGAGCATCATCGTAGGCTCGATTGCCGAAGACGGCTACCACAACACATTTTGCACCATTGGGCTTCACCATCCGCAATCGTTCCACAGCCAATGCCGGCACACGTCCTGCAAAGACAGGCATGGCAATGATCGCCAAGTCGTCTTCTTGGATATGGGGCAGTTGGATGTCAGCGGCCTTGACGCACAAGTCTGTCACTACACTCTCTACTCCCATGCCGTGGCATAGGATTTCGCTCACTCTCCGTGTCCCTCCTGTGGGACTGAATATGATTTGATGTATCTTCATCTTTTCTTGATCGGTTTATTGAGTTATAGCCACTTTGATAACTCCTTCTCGCTTCTGCTCAAAGATTTCGTAGGCTTCTGCTATCCTCTCCAATGGGAAACGGTGCGTGATAAGCGGTGTGGTGTCAATCTTGCCCTCCTTGATGAGTTGCAGGATCTCTTCACAGTCACAGCCATCCACACCTCCTGTCTTAAAGGTAAGGTTCTTGCCGTACATTTGTGGGAGTGGAAGCATCTGAGCTTCATCATATAGGGCTACAATGGTTACGATGGCATTCGGACGGGCACATTGCCATGCAAGTTGGAAAGTGTCCTTACCACCTGCCACTTCCAGCACTCGGTCTGCACCTACATGGTCGCTGTGCTGCATGACGAAGTCAGAGCATTCCTCTGGTGTCGTCAGCAGTACATCGGGGTAGTGCGCTTTGACGAAAGCCCGACGTTCAGCTGATTGCTCACAGACAATGATGCACTTGGGGTTCTTCAGCATCACACAAATAAGGGTGCAGATACCTGTAGGACCAGCTCCGATAATCAGCACGGTGTCATCCGTAGAGATTTCGCTGATGCGTGCCGCCCAAAAACCTGTAGCCAGTACGTCACCCACAAACAATGCTTGTTCGTCTGAAACACCATCGGGGATATGGTTCAGTCCCTGCTGTGCCAATGGTACACGAACATATTCCGTCTGACCGCCATCGATGCGGCAGCCAAGTGCCCAACCGCCATGTGGTGAGGTACAGTTGTTTACGTAGCCATTCTTGCAGTAGAAGCATTCTCCGCAGAAGGTTTCCACGTTCACCGTCACTCTGTCACCTGGCTTTACGGCAGTCACCTCAGAACCGACTTGCTCAACGATTCCCACCATTTCATGACCAACGGTTATTCCTGGCACAGCACGAGGTACACTGCCATGCTTGATATGGAGATCACTTGTGCAGATGCTTCCCAAAGTCACCTTGACGATGGCATCTGTAGGTTCGATGAGCGTTGGCTTTGCTTTTTCAAGCAATGCGAACTTTCCTTTTTCTATGTATGTGTATGCTTGCATGTTTCTATTTTTCTTCGTTTTATATCTGAAGGTGCAGTATTAAAAGCCTTCTTAAAGAGCTTGTCAAAATAGGCTAGGTCATTGAACCCACATTGCCAACATACTGCTGAGATACTGTTATTGGTGTTTGAGAGCAGATGATGTGCAACCTTCAGGCGATACTCATTCAGGAAGTTTATGTATGTCTTGCCTGTCTGCTTGCGGAAGAAGGTACAGAAAGCAGAGCGGTTCATGCCTACGTGCTTGGCTATTTCGTCGATAGTTATTTGTCGGGCATAGTTGCAACAGGTATAAGCCGTAATCTCCTGCAAGCGCGATTCTGCCTGTGTAAGCTGCACATTACCAATTCGCTCTGCGTTGCTGTGTAGTGAGTTGGCTACCATAACGATAACTTCCATCAAGCGCGAACCTGGATTTCCATCCTTTTCTCTTACGAGAGCATAAAGTGCCTTGATAAGCTTTTCGTTCTGGCTTGAATCAAACTGAAGCGATTGCTTCTGACTTTGAAATCTAACTACTACATCTTTCCAATCGGGGAAAATGGCGGACAACTGTATCATCAGTTCCGTTGTCCACATCAGCGTGATGCTCTCTATATTTCCTTCTTCATCGGTAAAAGAGGGATTAAAGAACCACCCATGATCGATATTCGGCGCAACGAGCACGAAATCTCCTTCTTCAAAATTTGTTGTCTCACCTCCGATGATACGCTCACCACGCCCTTTCACGACATAACTCAGTTCCCATGAGTTACGACGGTGCAACCCAATCTGTTTGTCGGGCTTCAGTCGTGAGTGAAATATGCTCCACGATTGTTCTATTTCTGTAGTCAAAGTATTCATAATGCAAAATTAACGATAATTCTTCATGCGTGCAAATATTATTATATTATTTGTTATGATATTACAAATATTATCAAATATAATGCAGTAATTTTGCACAAAAATACTAATTTATGACTAGTTATCTATCATCAAAGCCAAGATACGAGATACTCGACGGGCTTCGTGGCGTAGCAGCTGTCATGGTGCTCGTCTATCATATCTGTGAACCACATTGGGGACAGACAACCCAACCTGTAGCTCATGGTTATCTCGCCGTTGATTTCTTCTTTGTACTCTCGGGTTTCGTCATTGGTTATGCCTATGATGACCGATGGAGCAATGGCCTCTCGCTAAAGGAGTTTTTGAAACGTCGCATCACGCGTCTGCACCCTATGGTCATTCTGAGTGCCATGATCAACCTTGTGTGCATGGCGTTCCTTATGGGAGGTATTATCTTTCCCGATGTGTCGTGGGGCATCGTACTTCTTGCTTGGGTGCTGAGTATGCTGATGATTCCAGGACTTGGCGGTCAGGTGTTCCTGATAAGTGGTACGCAGTGGACGCTCTTCTATGAATATCTTGCAAATAAGTTCTATGACCTGCCCGTTAGAAAGTGGCTTAAGAAAAACTGGTAGGCATCACTAATCTCCTTTTACGCAATGGCAGTACTGTTTCTTCTCGTTATCTACATCGCTTTTATTGGTTTAGGCTTGCCGGATTCTCTCTTTGGCACAGCATGGCCAGCTGTTTATTATGACATGGGATTGCCGTTCTCATTCGGCAGCTTTGTCACGCTTATCACTTCATGTGGCACTGTCTTCTCCAGTTTCAGGAGCGACAGCCTTATTAAACGATGGGGAACGTATCGTGTGACGCTCTATAGCACGGCACTTACTGCCATTGGCATCTTCGGAATGGCTTGCTCTGGCAACTTCCTCTTCTTCTGCCTCTGCGCCTTGCCGCTTGGTTTAGGTGCAGGAGCCATCGACAGTGCATTAAACAGCTATGTGTCACTTCATTACACCGCTGCAAAGATGAACTTCCTTCATTGCTTCTATGGATTGGGAGTCACACTGAGTCCTTTGCTGCTGTCTGTTGTTCTGCAAGGAGAATACGGCTGGCGAGGTGGTTATAACCTCGTCTTTCTTCTTCAGGCAATCATCACTGCTATAATACTCTTTTCTTCACCCCTTTGGAAAAGAAACGGAAATGAAGAAATGACAGAAGAACATTATAACACACTATCTCTGCGCGAGGTAATCAGGCTTAAAGGCATCATACCCATGCTGACATTATTCTTTGGCTCCGTTGCGCTTGAAATGTCGTGCGGAGCATGGAGTGCCACGTATCTTGTAGAATCAGAAGGTCTTGTTGCAGCTGATGCCTCAGCCATCATCATGTTCTATTTCCTCGGCATTGCATTGGGCAGATTCCTTTCTGGAATACTGTCTTTGAAATGGCACGGATGGACAGTAGTACGATGCAGCATGTGGGTGCTGCTCGCAGCTCTTTTGCTACTCATTTTCTCTACTCATATCTGGATCACAACCGCAGCACTGATGCTTATCGGCATAGGGAACGGACCGATGTTCCCAAGTTTCAGCTACCTGACCCCTGAGAATTTCGGTCGCGAGAACTCCCTTTCAGCCATGGGCTTACAGATTGCCATTGCCAATGTTTCATTGATGCTCATGCCTGTGCTGTGTGGCTTCATGGCGCAACAATTCTCTATGAGCATCTTCCCTTATTTCCTCGCTGGATGCTTCCTCTTGATGGTTGTAGCATTTAGGATGCGTCCATCTATCAAGAATTGACTATTGCCTTGACGAAAGCATTGTTCTGTTTACTAACGCGTAATGTCGTAAGTTC
The DNA here is from genome assembly GCF_002251245.1 of Prevotella sp. P5-92. GTDB lineage: Bacteria > Bacteroidota > Bacteroidia > Bacteroidales > Bacteroidaceae > Prevotella. The sequence continues at coordinate 8,279 of NZ_NPJG01000069.1, read as the reverse complement.
CGAAGCCGGGTAAAGGAGTCTTCGTTTTATTCTTTGTCTCTATTGAATACCGGCATCTCATCGGGCAGGTCAATAGCTAATTCTATCAATCCTGCAACATTGCCATCTTCATCATACCATGGTGTCTGGTGAAGAAGCTTATGTTTTCCGTGACGGATAATCTGATAGGTGTTGCTTTCGCCAGATTCAATCATGTAGCGAATCATAGCACCAGCTTTCTCGCCATGACAATTATAAAGATTCTTGCCAACCACATCGCCATCACGATCAATGGCACGTTTGTTCTGATAGAGTACTATTCCCTCTTTATCGCATACTGTTGCTGCGATGTTAGGGACGTTTTCGAGATAGTCAAAAGTCATGATTTGATGCGTTATTAATGTTTTATATAGCGAGCCAACCCATAGACATAGCGACGGAATCCTGGTTTGTAGGCAAGGATGCGGTCAAACCATCCGAGATATTTGGCGGCAAATCTAACGACTACGCCCACATACACCATGGCGAATAGTGTGCCAACGCCTACTATCTGCCATTGCCATGAGCCGAGCAGAAGAAAGCATAGGATAACGGCAAGGATGACGAGTGATGTGTCAACCCATATCTTTGCCTTCGGAAACTCAAGCCCTGTAACCTTATGGATAGCAATCGTAATACCTTCACCAGGCATCGTTACGGAACCACATTTAACCTCCATAGCAATGCCGATGCCAAGGATGGTACAGCCGGCAATCTGTACTAAGACGTTAATCCAAAGCGCATCGGACAGAAGCCACTGTGTCAGATACATGTTCAAGTCAATGAGCATACCGAAGAAACATCCGATAACGAGCTGGAACAGCTGTACCCACTCAAAGTTTCTTCTTAGTATCAGTATCTGTGCCACAACGAAGACGGCATTCATCACTATGGTATAGGTACCGATAGTCCAATCTGGTACTGCGTCAATAAAATCGCCGGCACTCGCCATAACGTACGGTATGGTCGAGATCACGCTGCTGCCAAGTTGACTCCTGACGCAAACGGCTACTCCAAGCGTCATTACATAAAGCGAAATGAGAAGCAGAAAGTGCTGCCAGATGAATGAAATAATCTTATCTTTCATTTTTCTAAACCTTCTTTATGAACTTAGCCGGTACACCACCCACAACTGTTCTTGCTTCTACATCTTTTGTTACAACTGCTCCTGCTGCAACAACGGCTCCTTCACCGATGGTGACACCAGGACAGATGGTTACGTTTGCTCCAAGCCACACCTTATTTTCAATGCGAATTGGCTTGAATGTCATGTCGCCACGATGCTCTGGATCGGGATTGTGATTGATAGTACAGAGTGTTGCATTGTGTCCTATAAGACAATCATTGCCGATGAAGATGCCTCCTTGATCCTGGAACTTACAACCGCTATTGATGAATACTCGCTCGCCGATATGGGTATTCTTTCCACAATCGGTATTGAAAGGTGGAAACATGCCGAATGTCTCTGGTACGTCAATGTCCCAAAGGTCGGAGAACAACTTTCTAAGCTCCTCTGGCGTGTGGTACTTATTATTTATCTCCATGGTAATGCGAATAGCCTCTTGTGCCATCTGGTGCATGAAGAGGTGTGGTTCGCTACCGTTCTCGACAGGGTTCCCTGCTGCTATGTAATCTCTATATTCTTGTACTGTCATATCTATTCAAAAGCAATTATGGCGCATGTTCCGCGCTCGCATTTCAGTTCGATGTAATATTTGTTATCATCCACATAAACGAGGGGAGTGAGTTCTTCGCCTCGACCTTTCGCTACCTCCGATGATTTGGGAATACAGTTTTTTTAATGACACGTACTCTTTTTGCTCCATGAGCCAGCATGAGAAGAGTAAAACCGATGCCAATTATATAATGTAATAGTCCGATATGTGTGTTTGCACCCCATATCCCAATAAGGGCAATTCCGGAAAGCATGGTGACCAAGCATGCGACAGAAAGCATGCTTGTCATAGGCTGTTTTTTGAAGATGGTGTTTCGACGTAAAGCCTTGAACCAAGTCCGATGAGTGTGAACGTGATAGGCAAGCAATACAGAAAACGAAACAGCTATGACAGAATGAACTACTGCCCAAATCTCCCATATCTGGTGGTTGTCTCCATGTCCGGCTGTGTGCAAACATATGCCAGACAGAATCGTAAATAGTCCGAGCGGATATAGTCCGCAATCAATCTTGAATATTATCTTCATTGTATCTTTTATGCCTTAAAACTTAAAATGTACGGGTCTTGCAAACTCCTCTCTATTCTCCAGTCCTTTTACATGGCCGAGGTTGGTCATCCATCCGTCGATGTCCTTCAGATAGAACACCTTGAAGATGGGATTGTCACGCATGGTCTTGTATAGCGCATTCACGATGGCACTCTTGTCGATGATGGCATCCCTGATGTCCTGCCTTTCCTCGAAAACTGCCTCTGCCGAGAAACGAATCCAAGGAGTCTGCATCTCATCCTTTTCCAGTTTGCAGCCACAGAGTTCCACAAAGGGATTGGCTTGCAGTTCTGCAAAGACCTCCTTCTTGGAGTTGGTGCAGAACCATAGTTTCCCATCCTCCAACACCATATACTGCATCGGACGAACCTTCGGCTTGCCGTCCAACCCTATTGTCGCCATTATTTGTGCAATTATGTTATTTTCTTTCCAATTATCTTACAATACTGCCCTGCAAATGTTAAAGTCGAGAAGAATTCAATGAAAAACCTTTGTTATTTCAAAGAATCTTCGTACCTTTGCAGCGCTCATCTATAGATAGAATGAGTTTCGAGACCCGGTTGCCATTGATGCAATTCGGGTCTTGCGCTTTTTATATCGGTGTCGGCAAGGGATGACCGTCATGCACCATGTGGGTGCTTTCATCACAGTAGATATTGAACGTCTTATTCATCGTATATGTTTTTGTTTATTCTTTATTCCTTTTCTTCAGCGGTCCACTATGCGGCCCTCGGTTCAGCGTCACACCATGCTTGTTGAGTATGCGAAACACGGAACTTCGGCTTGTGAAACCGCTGATGGCAAAAATGTCATCAATGCTGTGATCTTCGTTGTACATGTTCACAATGTTCTTCTCACGTTCCAGCTTCGACAGTGCCTTATCCGTCTTCTTTGGCGGTCGGATATTCTGTTGCAGATGAATGATGTGCGCCGATGCCTTGCGCAGCTCGGCACACTCCTCAGACAGTGATCCGAACATCCGCATTCCCAAGACGTGCGAAACGGTCGGCAAAAAACACCGTACCCCTACCGCATTTCTTAAGTGACTTTAATATCTTATTCTCAATACTTTCCATTCTTAATAATGAATATTTTATTCACGAATATCTTATAATTTCCTGAAACGTGATGCAAAGTTACACTGCCTTTCCCAATTCGCCAAACAAAAATTCAAAAATGTGCGTATTTCTCTACAAAATGGCTCCTATTTACCCTCTGAATGCCACAAAACAGCAAAAAAAGGACGAGCCATCGACCCGTCCTTTCTTCTCCGTCTTGTTCTAAAGTAAAAAAATAGGGGAGAAAAAATACCTAATAATCGTTTACCTCCCTCTTTATCCGTTTCTTCTCAACCTCCTTGCCGTATTTGTTGATAATCATCATCTGCACATCAATAGTCAGGGGCCTCTTTTGGGAGTCCTCCACCATCATAGGTTCATTGACCACAAACATCTGGAAATCGCCGCTGCGCTTCCTTATCCACAATGCCTTGCCATCCTTGTTTCTTTTCAGGTAAAGCTTGTTGCCGATGGTGCAGATGCCGTCGTCAGCCCTAATCTCCCAGTTGTGATAGGCAATGAACCGCTCTTCGTGAATGTTCATGATATACACCAAGTCGCCGTCATACACCAACTTCACAAAGCCTCTGTAACGCACTACGGGACGATGATGATAGACAAATCCCGTGTTCCCGTCAAACCAACACTCCCTATCTACTATCCGATAGAACTCACCATCCTTCTCCGCCTGCCCTCCATCCAGACACCATGCTCCCGTTGTAGCGTCAACATGAACGAAACAGTTTCTCCTGCTTTCCCACACCTTCGCCTTCCATTCTTCCAGCCTTTTGTCACACAGCACCATGAAAGCGTTCTTGCCTCCAGCTTCTTCCTTGCTGACCAAGGGCGAGTCAAGGTCTTGCTGGAAGAACGTCTTGCCCTTCTCGTCCTTATACACCCTCATGCCGCCAGCCATCACCTCCTGCAGCTCATACACCTTGTCGGGTTCGTACAACGACACATAGCGTTTCATCCATCCGAAGCCGTCGCCTACCTGGGTCTCCAAAGCCTTTCTGTTGATGCCACTCTTTCCGTCAACCCATTTCGACCGTATGCGTGGATAGAACGTCAGACCGTCATCGGTCATCATCTCCACGCCCTTGAAGTCAACAGCAACGGGATTCCTCTCGAATGTGATGCCAGTCAGTGTGTCAACCCACACCCATACCTTTTTTCGCTTTCCGCTCAACAACACGTCCTTCTTCTTCCTTTCAAATCCCGCCCTGCCAAGTCTTTTAAACCTCGCTGCCATTCCTTCATGCCCCACAATCTTTACCAAAGCTGCATCCCCTTCTTTCCTGAAAGAGCCACTGTTATGGTTAAGGTCAAAGCCAAGGTTGTTTAGTTCTTTCATCCTTTCATCCTTTAATCCTCCGAAGTACACCCCCCAGTTTCTCTCTCCCGAAGGCAACCCGAACATCCTGTACAGCCCCACATTGTCGATAATCGTGCAGCACTCCTTCCCCTCATGCGCTCTCAATCCACGTCCCACCATCTGTAGGTACTTGGCCAACGAGAGGGTAGGACGTGCCATCTGTATGAACTCCACATCCGGGCAGTCAAATCCCTCCGAGAACAAATCCACGCTGACGAGTACCTGAATCCCCCCTGTCGAGCTTTTGAATCGTTCCACTATCGCTTTGCGTTCTTCTTTAGGAGTCTTCGAACTTATAGCATAAGCAACTACCCCTTGCTCCCTATAATATTCAGCGATATGCTCCGCATGGGTAATATCTATCGCATATACAATGCCCTTCATGTCGCAGACAAACCGCTCAAACGACTCGAATAGTCTTTCGATACAAGGCACCACATCCAATGTCTCATGCAGCTCCTTCATCTGGAAGTCACCGTCAGCCCCTCGCTTCTTCAGGTTGTCGATGAGTTTCTGCTCATCGCTTTCCGGTCGGATAGAGTAGTAGTCATAAGCCGACAGCCACCCCTCGGCAATGAACCGCTTCACGGTCCACGAGTCAACCAGCATGTCAAACAGGTCGGTGAATCCCTCGCCAGAGAGGCGATACGGCGTAGCCGTCAGTCCCAGGAATCTCGCCTCAGGCCATGCGTCCCACAACTGCCTGTAGGTCTGGGCCACAGCATGATGCGCTTCGTCAATGATGATAAAAGAAGGGTAGAGGGTAGAGGTTAGAGCATTTAGCTGAGAACTTATAGTTTGTATAGACGCTACCATGACCGGCTTTATCTCTTCTGCTTTCTTGCCTCTGGCAATAAACCCATAGTCAATGTCATATCGCGTCAAGTGTTCTCCCATCTGCTCTATCAACTCGATACGGTGTGCGACGATCAGCACCCTACACCTCTCAGCACAGGAGGTGCCGTTTCCCGCAGCATCATTATCCCCGTTACCATAGGAGTTGCAGTGTCCCACTGCATAGGAGTTAAGATACTGCCGTACCATTTCCGCCAATACCACAGTCTTTCCCGTTCCCGTAGGCATCTGCATCATCACACTCCTGTGCTTCTCAAACGCCTCCCTTACTCGTGAGCATATCTCAATCTGATAATCTCTCAGCATATTCAATCATTATTCAATAATCAAAAACTTGCGTAGCTTGATGAACACCACTGATAAATATATAATGTGTGAATAATCATCAATCAATAATCATAAATCATCAATCATCAATCCCCCTTAACCTTTTAACCACCTTTTTCCCTTTCACCACCGTCAGCTCCACCGTTCCGTCAGGCCGTATCTCCACCCTCTCATATCTTGGCTCTATCTCCACCTTGCCATCAATGGCAATCACGCCCCAGATGCCAGGGCATGACTCCACGGCACAATACTTCCCCACGGGCGTAAGTATGTTGCGGTACATTGGAGGAACCACCATTCGTCCGTTGCTCCTCAGTCCCCATTTGCCGCCAATGCGGATTGGCTCGACAATGGTCATGGCTTTCATCTCTTTCTCGCGTGTTCTCTCTTCCTCCCTTTTAGCCGCAGCTTCCTTCTCGATATACCTGTCAACAGCTTCCCGCTTGATGTCGTTCAGCGTAAGGGTCATCACAGCTCGCTCGGCTTCATTCCTCATGTAGCCCAACTCCCGCCTTGTCACCTTGCCCGTCCTCTCGTCCATCCAGACATAGGTGTGCAGTCCATTCTCATCCATCACCAGGACGGAGTCATCCTTATACACCCTCAACAGCCAATAAACCTTGCTGTCATCGTTCTTCAACAGGCACACTTCAAAAACGCCATACCACCGAAAGACATCGTTGAGGCTTTCATCGTCTGTTATGTCGAAGCAAGTCAGTGGCAGGTACAGTCCATTGGGGCTTGCCGCAATGAGGTCAGGCTTCCGCTCCACCATATAGCACTTCCGCGTTCTGGTACACAGGAAACCTCCGACATACAGCAGCTCAAATTCCTTTCGATGCAGGATCTGCGGCATACTGCCATACATCTGCCCCGATTTCATATCGACATAGAAGACAGACCGCAGATAACCTTCATCGTCACTCGGCGCATTCTTCAATGTGGGGTTAGCCAGTATCTCCGCAACGCCGAACTTCAGTTTCAGAAAGTCATGCTCCGCAAATTCTATATGCCGACATTTATCAATCTGGTAGATGACTTCTCCGTGCTCATCCACCACACCGACATTCCCCGACTCGAAGTGCACACACTTCAGTCCGTCCTCCCGGGCATCAAATATCTCAGCAATCCCGTTCCCCTCAGGCATGTCTTTATCTTAAATTTTATTTCTTATACACAACAAAATCCACATTTTCTTCATTTTTGTTGTGTATAAGAAATAAATATAATAACCTCGGCAGCTTCGTGCCGGAGAAATAGATTTTGTATGCACCCGTCCAAACCAGCGTGTTTACGTTCAGGTAGCATGGCTCATTGACAGCGACTCCACTTTCAAGCGTGAGTTCGGAGCGTTGCAATCCATAGGCGATGCCTATCCCAAATATGTCATCTCCGCCACCCCCATGCTACGCACTGCCAATCATGATGGAATCAAACATATCCATCTTCGCAAGTTCCTTTCTGAAGGATTTTGATGTCTCTTTTTGGGGTTCACTTCAATATACTCACGTCAGTTACGAACTCAACTTTCGGAAGTTATTTTAAACCACAGAGTATAAGAGATATAGAGTATTTATACAAATCTCTTTTTCTCTTCATCTCTGTGGTTCAAATAAAACCCTTATACATAGAGTATTATCACATGCGAAACTCAAGTCATTAATACTTCATCGAAAGTAATCATTCATCAGTCATCAATTGTGTTAATTATTCATAAGCAATCGAATATTTTCAGGCGTTGCACTAATTTTTCACTGCGGTGAAAAAAGCTAAAGTCCTGCGGCTTATAACCTTCCACTACAATATTTCACACTTATTTTACGTTTCTCTAAAAGGTGAAGGGAGATGACGGACCTCTTTCACAACCCCGTCATTAATCCCCTCCACCACAAATAACCATGCCCAATACAACATTGGACAAGGCGATCGCGACTGTACCCAAATTCAGGGACCGCATTTCGCTTTTTACTAAAAAGCTGCGTCTGGCACAATATGCAGACGGCAGTATCTATGACTATCGCCTGAAAATTGCTCAGGCAGTGTTGTTTTTCAATAAGTTGCCAGAGGAGTTCACCCAGACGGACATCGACTACTATCTGTCGACACTCCTGGACAAAAACCGTTGCAGCCTGTCGTTCTTCAAACACATGATTTTCGGATTGCAGGCCTACTACAAGGTGATGGGGCTTAAGCAACCTGGAGGTCTCGTACTCCCTCCCGTGCGCAAGCCGAAGAGGTTGCCGCGAGTGCTCTCCCAAGAACAGATTGCTCGTCTTATCCGCAACTGCTCCCTGTACGACAAGACCCTGCTTGCCATCATCTACGACTGCGCCCTCAGGGTCGGCGAGGCATGCCGCCTCAGATGGGACGACATCTGCTTTGACCGCAAGAAGCTGTTCGTCTTCCAAGGCAAGGGGCGTAAA
>NZ_NPJG01000068.1 GCF_002251245.1 Prevotella sp. P5-92 | reverse complement strand
GTTCGCTCATCACCTCCCGAAAGATTGTGTTCACCCCGTCGGTGGATGTGAAGGCGGCCCTCAAGGCATCGCAGGTCACCATCACCTGCTACGACCGCAACGGCAAGGAGGTGAAGCGTGTGAACTCAAGCGATCCGGGTACGGAGAGTCCTGACGAGAGCGGAAGCGGCAGCGAGAGCGGCGGCGGAAGCGGCGGCAATGAGGACGGCGGCGGCAGCTTGATCTAAGCTGAGGGCAGGGTGCGCAAGCGCCCTTGCCCTAACAAAACCGGAGAGCGTCACGCCGCCAAACCGCGACAAATCGGGGCGCGGTCTTACACGAGGTAAGACCCTACAACGGAGATTAGCGGCGGCAATTATCAATAATCAATAATCAGTTATCATCAATCATCATGAGTTCTACATCTAAATCAAGCACTTGGAAGCTGGTATTGCAGCTTATTGTGGCAGCGCTGTCTGCTATTGCTACAACTCTCGGAGTGACGAGTTGTATGGGAGTGAATCAGTACGTGTGACGACAACTGGTTGAACGGAAACTAAGAGGGAGCGACGCCTTGGCGCCGCTCCCTCTTACTGATTACGGATGTTAATTTGGATTCCGTCGAAAATCGGGGTACAAATCCCCGACAAATCGGGATATGGTCTGCCGTTGTAGGGTCTTACCTCGTGTAAGACCGCAACCCGTGTATGTTATTTCCCCTCAGGCATTTGCGGCGGGCGGTCTTACACGAGGTAAGACCCTACAACGGAGATTAGCGACGGCAAATCCGTCGCAAATCGTTATTTGTACAGATAACTCTCCATTCTTTTTTCTTTTCTTAGAACCTATATATCGAGTAGGAGGAAAACGAAGTAGTTTTCTTCCTACTCGATTCAGTCAACTCGTCAACTAAACAATTACATCATCATCGGCACAACCCATTTGGCAAGCGAATAGCCGCCAAGGAGAAGCCACACCTGCAACACTAAGGCAAGCACAAAAGGCTTCGCTCCTGCCTTCTTAAACTTCTCGATGCTGGTCTCTGCACCCAAGGCAGTCATCGCCATGGTGAGAAGGAAGGTGTCGAAGGTGTTGATAAACTCTACCACGCCAGCAGGAAGAAGGTCGAACGAATTAAATGCGATGACCACGAGGAAGAAAATGGCAAACCAAGGGATGTTGATCTTTCCCTTCTCGCCCTCAGCACCACTCTTTGCAGCAGCGCGAGCCACGCTCCACGTGAGTATGAGTAGCACTGGCACAAGCATCATCACCCTTATCATCTTCACCACGATGGCAGTGTTTGACACGCTGTCGCCCATGGCATTGCCCGCACCTACGACATGTGCCACCTCGTGGATGGTGCTGCCAGCGAAGATGCCCATCTGCTCTGGCGAGAGGTCGAATATGCCGTTGCGATAGAGCACTGGATAGAGAAACATCGACATTGTTCCGAAGATGACCACCGTAGATACTGCCACGGCAGTCTTGTATGCCTTGGCGCGAAGTGCCGACTCAGCTCCGAGCACGGCTGCCGCTCCGCAGATGGCACTACCGACGGATGTGAGCAGTGTGATGCCCCGGTCCATCTTCATCATGCGTCCTACCACGACTCCAATGGATATCGTTGCCGCCACGATGATGGCATCGACGATGATGGCAGGAACTCCCACAGCCGTGACATCCTGAAACGTGAGACGGAAGCCATAGAAGATGATGCCGATGCGCAATATGCGCTTCGAGCAGAACTGTATGCCTGGCACCCACGTGTCGGGAAGGTTGTTTCTTAGTGAATTGGCATAGAGCATACCGAGCACTATGCCGACAATCATCGGACTGAGCGAAAGGCTCTTCACAAAGTCCATCTCGCCTATGTAAAAAGCGGCACACGAGAATAGCGTGATGAGCAGCACTCCGTGCAACATGCTGCTTCGTTGTTCAGATAATTGCATATTTTGTTGAATCTTTGTTTGTTTTTATGTAATAAAGTAGTTATGTCATTAAAGAAAACCTTGTCGCTTCAGTGCCTTGATCATTCCTTCTGACATGGCTTCGTTGTCCTTGCGTGTATAGCGGATGTCGGTGAAGATCTGGGCAAGCGTCTCTTTGTGGTTTATCTCGCAGAAGTGGCGGTTGTCGTCAAGTGCCTCCTTCTCAGCGTAATACTTGTCGATGGCCTCGCGTGTGTAGTCGGAATATTGCTCGTCGTGTACAAACGATGCCAACGGCAGGCGGTCGGTGAGCGGTGGCTGCTCGTCTGGCCATCCCACGGTGAGTGTCGCCACTGGCATGACGAGCTGTGGCAGCTTGAGGGCGTCAATGATCATCTCGGGCATATATACCGTGGTGCCGAGATAGCACAGGCCTAATCCTTCCTCTTCGGCGAGGTTGCAGAAGGTCTGTGTGTAGAGCAGCGCGTCGGTGGCGGCATTGATAAACGAGAGGAAGTTGTCGTAGCCTGGCTGCGCCTTACGTTCCTCACACCAGCGGGTGGTGCGGCGGAAGTCAGCACAGATGGTGAGCACTACTGGCGCTGCCTTCACCATGGGCTGGTTGAAGTGTGCTGGCGCGAGTCTTGCCTTTCCCTCCTCGCTGCGTGTCACCACCACGCTATAGAGCTGTAGATTGCCCATGGTCTGGGTGCGCGAGGCCTGGCTGAGCAGGCGCTGTAGAAGTTCCTGGCTGACATCGTCTGCCTTATACTGTCTTATGGTGCGGCGGTTTTCTATTGTCTTCATAGTCAATACTTGTTTAAACAAAAAGTGCCGCATACCCGTCTTCTTGTTGTCTGACGGGCATGCGGTCTGAATTTTGAATCTGATTACTTATTATAGGGGATATTATTACTTTTCGGTGTAGAAGAGCAGCTGCAGCGGTGTGCTGCTGGTTATGCCATAGCTGGTCTCATTGCCATCAATCTTAAGCAGTGGAGCTACAAGCTGCAAGAGCATAGGTTTCTTGGAGTCTGGCGAGTACTGTCCAATGGAAGGATAGCCCCAGTAGAATCGCATCTCAAACTTGTGTTCCTTACCGCCGTAGTTGAGCGTGTAGTTGATGTTGTCTGGACCAATATAGAACTGTATTGGGTTTACAGTGGCATACTGTATCTTGCAATTGAGCGTGATCTCTGGCTGCTTTTCGATAGCTTCCTTCAACTCGTTGTTAAACTGTATTCTCTCGGCTATGACCTTTGCGGGGATGCCGTAGATGGTCATCGTGGAGTCGGTGGTGATGTTCCAACTTACAGAGACTGTGTCCTGTTTGTCTTTTACGTTGGCCTTGTTCTCGGCGTAATATACCATCTTGCCGTAGTGGTTGCCATGGGTGGCGAGGTAGCACTGCTGTATCTGTGCAGCACTGAGTGCCTGAGAGTCGCTGTCAGAATCTGTGTTACATGATGTGAAAGACAAGGCTGCCATGATGCAGCCAACAAATGCGATTAATGTGAATTTCTTCATTTCTTTTTCTTATGTTTTTTGTAATTACTCTGCAAAGTAAATAACATTTTTCCAATTCCTTGCACAGGAATATGCAAAACAAGCTATTCTTTAACTTTTATTTGCATAATTGTATGCTTATTTACCACGCACGATACATTCATCGGTCTTTTTTTTCATCAACTGCGGCATGGAGGCTTACTTGAAAAGATGTAAAATATTGTGACGCACGAAAGCGCGATGTCCATAGATAGCAACCACAAGGAAACATATCAACGGGAGGACGTAAGACACGTTAGTGGAGGGCAAGCCAAACACGGTGACGCCTGAATCGATGATAAGGGCTTGGAGCGGCGGGAACACCGAACCTCCAAGGATAGACATGATCAGTCCGGCTCCGCCCACCTTGACGTTGTCGCCCAGTCCGCGAAGGGCGATGCCGTAGATGGTGGGGAACATCAGCGACATACAGCCACTGACGAGCACGAGGCAGTAAAGTCCGTTGCGGTCAGTAAACACCATGACGCCAATCACCGAGGCAATGCCTGCAATGGCGAGTATCGACAGCAGACGCCCTGGCTGTATGTATTTCAAAAACCATGTGCAGACGAAACGGCTGCAGGTGAAAAGCACCATGGCAGCAATGTTATACTTCTGCGACAATATCTCGGCCGTCTTCTCGTCCATTCCCTCTTCCATAAACACGCGCGTACCATATTGTATGATAAAGGTCCAGCACATCACCTGTGCTCCGACATAGAAGAACTGGGCGATGACGCCCTCACGATAGTTCTTTATGCGCAGCAGTTCTCTGAGCGACTCTCGCAGTGGCTTTCCGCTGTGGGTGTCGCCGTTCTTCGGCATCTTTGTCACTCTTATCAACACCAACAGCAAGACGATAACTGCACCGATGAAGACGTAAGGCTTGATGAGCACGGCAAGGTCGTGCGACTTCACCAGTTCGAACTGTGCATCGGTCAGCGTGTTGCGTGTGGCGGTGTCCATAGGGCTCATCTTTGCCTGTATGCCTTGCATGGCCACATAAAGTCCTGCAAGACAACCCATAGGATTGAATGCCTGGGCGAGGTTAAGGCGCTGAGTGGCTGTATCCTCACTTCCCATACAGTAGATGAACGGGTTGCAGCTGGTCTCGAGAAACGACAGTCCGCAGGTCATGATAAAATAAGCGAAGAGGAACGGATAATAGATACCCATCTCCTTGGCGGGGATGAATAATAGCGCACCAATGGCATACAGTCCAAGACCAATCATCACGCCCGACTTGAACGAATAGCGCTGGATGAACAGCGCGGCAGGAAAGGCCATGACAAAATAGCCGAGATAGAATGCCACCTGGACGAGCGCGCCCTCGGTGACACTCATACGGAATATCTTTGAGAATGCCTTCACCATAGGACTCGTCACGTCGTTGGCAAAGCCCCAGAGGGCGAAACATGCGGTGATCATTATAAACGGAATGAGGAAACTCACGCCGTCTTTCTTCAACAATCCATTGACTTTGTTTTCTAACAATAGCTTCTCTTCACTCATACTGTAGGATGGTAATAGTTGTCATTATTGATAAATTGTGTGCAAAAATACACTTTTTTATCGAATAGTGCAAACATTTCGCTTTTTTTTTCTAACTTTGCAAGCATAATTGCGACATGATGTCGTATAGTTAAGTTGAAATACCTAAATTCGATATGAAAAAACTATTGTCTTTGCCTCCAAATTTGGTAAGCAGTTTCCACGACGTGACCGGATTGAGCCACGACGACTATTTCTGCACTAACGACCCCATAGGCCACAGGTTAGGAAGCGGAGGAGGAACAACATGGCTGCTCGAACAGTGTTACAACAACGAGGCCAACGGACGCGACTTCGACGAATGGCTGAAAAGCGAAAGACGCATCCTGCTACACGCCGGCGGACAGAGCCGACGGCTGCCGTCATATGCTCCTTCGGGCAAAATACTTACTCCTGTCCCTGTCTTCAGATGGGAGATAGGACAGAAACTGTCACAAGACCTGCTACAGCTGCAACTGCCTCTTTACGAACGCATGATGAACGAGGCGCCAGCTTCGATCAACACGATGATCGTGAGCGGAGACGTGTATATAAGGGCGGCAAGACAACTGCCACCGGTGCCTAAGGCCGACATTGTCTGCTACGGACTTTGGCTCGACGCTTCAATAGCAAAGGACCACGGAGTGTTTGTATCTGACAGACATTCACCATCTGTTTTGAAGCACATGCTGCAAAAGCCTTCGACAGCCACGCTCAACGAACTGCTTCAGACGGGATATTATCTCACCGACATCGGTGTGTGGATGCTCAGCGACAAGGCAGTAAAACTGCTTGCCCAGCACTCAAAAGATGCTGACGGGAACTGGCGCGAATATGACCTCTACTCGGAGTTTGGTTGCTCGGTGGGCACCGACCCGATCATCGACTCGCCCGACCTCAGACAGCTGACCGTGGCCATCGTGCCGCTGCCCGGAGGCGAATTTTATCATTATGGCACCTCGCAGGAGATGATCTCGTCAACACTCGCCATACAAAACCGTGTCAACGACCAGAGAGAGATAAGGCATCACGGCAGAAAGCCTCATCCGTCGATATTTGTCCAAAACGCGATAATAAACACGAAGATTGACTCGTCAAACACTAACCTCTGGATAGAAAACAGCTATATTGCCGACAGCTGGACACTCTCACACGACAACGTGGTGACGGGCGTGCCTGAAAACGACTGGAACATTTGTCTCCAGCCCAGACAGTGTATAGACATCGTGCCTATCGGCGAGACTGACTTCGTGCTGAGACCATACAGTATAGACGACAAATTCGCCGGCGCCGAACAACAGAGGAAACGTTTCCCCATGGTCAGTGGCGCGGCTTCAGACCGAAAGAGGATGGGTGACATACTCATCGGCATGATGGCAGGAAACGACATAGAAGCAATCGTCACACAATACTGTATTCCGAGCGAAAGCCTGCTCTCAGCAGAAGAGATATCAGACCGCGCTAACCTCAGACGACTGTTCGCACAGCGCAAGGCTTTCCGCAAGGCCAACTGGACGGCACTGGCCAAGAACTACCGCCACAGCGTGTTCTACCAACTCGACCTCGACCACGCGGCAAAGGAGTTTGTGGAAATGAACATTCCTCTACCCGACCCTATCGCCGACAACACCACTCTGCTGACAAGGATGCACGACGCGATGTTCAGAGAGAAATACATCTCATTAACAGGAAGCAACAAGGCAGACAACAAAGTAACGACACCGACAGACATTGCCAACCCCTTCACCCTGCTGAGCGAAGGCATCACCACCACGATGGCCACCAAACAGCAACAGCCGCGCATGGGTGTTTACCAAGACCAGATAGTATGGGCGCGCAGTCCGGTGCGTATCGACATCGCCGGAGGATGGACCGACACGCCACCTTACTGTCTCGTGGAAGGCGGCAACGTGGTGAACCTCGCCATCGAACTCAACGGACAACCGCCACTGCAGACCTTCATCCGTCCATGCAAAGAGCCACATATCATACTGAGAAGCATCGACCTCGGAGCAATGGAAAGGGTGGAGACATACGAACAACTCATCGACTACCGACACGTGGGAAGTCCGTTCTCCATACCCAAGGCGGCACTCGCCCTTGCGGGATTCGCACCAGATTTTGCTGAGGAGAAGTTCGCTACACTGAAACAACAACTGGAAACATTCGGATGTGGCATCGAACTGACACTGCTCTCCGCCGTACCGGCTGGCAGCGGCCTCGGCACCAGCAGCATTCTCGCCGCAACGGTGTTGGGCGCGATAAACGACTTCTGTTCGTTAGCATGGGACAAAAACGAGATATGCCGACGCACACTCGTTCTCGAACAGATGCTCACAACTGGAGGCGGATGGCAAGACCAGGCTGGCGGCGTTCACGGCGGCGTGAAACTCCTGCAGACGCAACGCGGTTTCCAGCAGACACCACTCGTGAGATGGTTGCCCGACGACATCTTCACTCTCCCCGAGTATTCCGCTTGCCACCTGCTTTATTATACCGGCATCACACGCACGGCGAAGACTATCCTTGCGGAAATAGTACAGCGTATGTTCCTCAACAACAGCGAACAACTCGAACTGCTCAGACAGATGAAGGCGCACACCAACGATATGGCTGAGGCAATACAGCGCCATGACTTCACGCTAACAGGACAACTGGTGAGAAAGAACTGGAAACAAAACCAACTGCTCGACTGCGGCACTAACCCTGCTGAGGTGAGACGAGTCACCGACCTCATCGACGACCTCTGCTTAGGATATAAACTGCCTGGAGCTGGAGGCGGCGGTTATCTCTATATGGTGGCGAAAGACCCCGAAGCAGCAGCACGCATAAAGCAAGTCATCAACGCAAACCGCACGAATGCCAATGCAAGATTTGTTGACATGACTCTGAGCAAGAGGGGATTGCAAGTAAGCCGAAGTTAATCATCGACACACACAAGAAGATGGAATTCAGAACAATAGTAAGAATAGAAAAACCTACATTCGAGATTCAGCCCATGGAGAGGATGCTCTTCGTGGGCTCTTGCTTTGCCGACAATATCGGCAAGAAATTTGTAGAGGAGAAATTCCGCGCCACGGTAAACCCTTACGGCGTGATGTATAATCCTGCAAGCATTCTACACACAGTGGAAAAGGTGATAAGCCAAGAAAAAGACAAAGCTGACGAAACCGGCGTCGCAATGTTCCGCATCGCCCTTTTCACCCTTGGCACCAATCACGTGTATCGACTTAAAGAGACAGGCGAGATAGTGGATAACTGCCAAAAAAGACCAGCACGGCTGTTTCAGGAAGAAGAGCTCTCGATAGACCTCTGCGCCGACTACCTCGAACGCGCCATGACGCTGCTGAAGGCGTACAATCCTGATATCAAGATCGTGCTCACTGTCAGCCCTATACGCTACGCAAAATACGGCTATCACACCAGCCAGCTCTCCAAAGCCACGCTGCTGCTTGCTGCAGAGAAATGCATCAACGACGCCTCGCGCCTCTTCCCTACTCCATCCATATACTATTTCCCTGCATACGAAATTGTCAACGACGAACTGCGCGACTACCGCTTCTACCGAGAGGACATGCTGCACCCTTCCGACCAAGCTGTGGAATATATCTGGCAGCGACTGCAGGAAACCATGCTGAGCAAAGAGGCCAAGCAATGGCTACGGGAGTGGAAGCCAATAAAAGAGGCTCTCAACCACAGGCCTTTCAACCCCGATTCGCCCGAACACAAGGCGTTTGTGGAGAAGACCATGCAGAGAATAGCCGAACTGAAAGCCCGCTATCCGGAGTTACTGGCGCAACCGACAAACCCTGTGTGGGGAATTAGCACACGACCTATTTAATACAAATAAACACCTCGAAGCCAAATTTCGGAGCATTTATTTTGCCGTTTGAAAAGGAATATGTAATTTTGCACTTCAGAAACAAATATTGTAGTTTTGTATGAAGTACACAATAGAAAAAATCACGACGCTCATCGGAGCGAGGCGCATCGGACACAACGATGCCAACATCGGCTGGATACTGACAGACAGCCGGTCGTTGTGTTTCCCCGAGGAAACACTGTTCTTCGCCATTCGCACACAGCGTAACGACGGTCATAACTATATACCAGAACTTTACAGACGAGGCGTGAGAAACTTCGTCGTCGAACAAGTGCCTTCGGGTGCCGGGAACGAACTGGCGGAAGCAAACTTCCTGAAGGTGACAAGCACACTCGCCGCACTGCAACGACTGGCTGAACGACATCGCGACGAGTTCGACATACCTGTGGTAGGAATAACAGGAAGCAACGGAAAGACCATGGTGAAGGAATGGCTCTACCAGCTGCTCTCGCCACAGATGGTGGTGACACGCTCGCCAAAAAGCTACAACTCGCAGATTGGTGTCCCGCTGTCGGTGTGGCTTCTTGAAAAAAACACCGACATCGCCCTCTTTGAAGCCGGAATAAGTCAGACGGGAGAGATGCAGGCACTGAGAGACATCATCCAACCATCAATCGGCATCCTCACTTCCATCGGACAGGCTCATCAAGAGAACTTCCGCACTATGGACGAGAAATGCCAGGAAAAGCTCCTTCTCTTCCACGACGCAAAAACGGTGATATACAACTCTGACGACGAGATTGTCAGCCGCTCGATGCGCCGCTCGGGATTCGGCGGAAAGAAAATAGCATGGAGCAAGGAAGACCCGCAGGCTACCCTATATATAAAAGAGGTGGAGACGAAAGACAATATCACCCGCGTGGCTTATGTCTTCAACCAAACGACAGAAGGCACTTATCATCTGCCCTTCATCGACGAGGCTTCAGTGGAATGTTCGCTGGCTTGCGCTGCCACAGCCCTGCACCTCGGCATTGATCCAGAGACACTCGACATCAGAATGTCGCAACTCGAACCCGTGGCAATGCGACTCGAAGTGAAAGAAGGACAACACGGATGTACGCTGATCAACGACTCGTACAACAGCGACCTAAGCTCGCTCGACATCGCACTCGACTTCATGAGCAGACGGCCTGACCACAACGGGCGGAAACGCACACTGATTCTCAGCGACATACAACAGAGCGGACAAAAACCCGACAAACTCTACTCCATAGTCAGCGAACTGGCCGAGAAGCGCGGAGTGGACAAGTTTATAGGCATAGGAAGTGTGATTGCAGAGCATAAGGACAGAATCAGCATTACAGAAAAACACTTCTTTGCCGACGTGCCGACATTTATCAGTTCAGAGACATTTCACGCCTTGAGCGACGAAGTGATACTGCTAAAAGGCGCACGACAGTTCGGGTTCGACCACATCACCGAACTCCTTGAACAGAAAGTGCACGAGACAATACTCGAGGTAAATCTCAACGCTGTGGTGGCAAACCTCAACCACTATCGCTCGTTTATGCGACCTGAAACCAAAATAATATGTATGGTAAAGGCCGACGCTTATGGTGCAGGAGCCGTGGAGGTGGCAAAGACATTGCAGGACCACCGCGTAGATTATCTTGCCGTGGCCGTGGCTGACGAGGGTGTCACTCTCCGCAAAAACGGCATCACAAGCAATATCATCATCATGAATCCAGAGATGACCGCCTTCAAGACGATGTTTGACTACGACCTCGAACCCGAAGTGTATAGCTTCCGCATTATGGACGCCCTCATCAAGGCGGCAGAGAAAGAAGGCATCACAAGCTTCCCCGTTCACATCAAGTTAGACACAGGCATGCACCGCTTGGGATTTGACCCTGAGCATGACATCGACGAGGTGATAGAAAGGCTGCATCACCAGAACGCCATCATCCCACGCTCGGTATTCTCACACTTCGTAGGAAGCGACAGCAACGATTTCGACCGCTTCTCAGCCCACCAGTTTGAACTCTTCGACAAGGCAAGCACCAAGCTCCAGGAGGCTTTCGACCACAAGATACTGCGCCATATCTGCAACAGCGCGGGAATAGAACACTTCCCCGAACGCCAGCTCGATGCCTGCCGACTCGGTCTCGGACTGTATGGCATAGACAGTCGCGACAACCACATCCTCAACACCGTAAGCACGCTGAAGACCACCATCCTGCAGCTACGCCATGTGCCGAAAGAGGAAACCGTGGGATATAGCCGCAAGGGCATACTCACACGCGACAGCGTCATCGCCGCCATACCGATAGGATATGCCGACGGCCTCAACCGACACCTCGGACGAGGCCACGCCTATTGTCTCGTCGGAGGCAAGAAAGCGCCATACGTGGGCAATATCTGCATGGATGTGGCAATGATTGACGTCACTGACATCGACTGCAAGGAAGGCGATACGGTAGAGATCTTCGGCGAGCATCTGCCTGTAACAGTATTGAGCGATATACTCGACACAATACCCTATGAGGTGCTCACGGGGATAAGCAATAGAGTTAAAAAAGTATATTTCCAAGATTAAAGCAAACGTTTACGGCGATTTTCCAAGTGAAAGTTGCCGTAAATTCGTATATTTTTAGTATATTTGCAGCCAGAATGATTAATTATTAATAAAAATAACCTATTTAAAATGAGTTCTATCAAAACAAAGACCATGACCAACTTCCGTTGGGTCATGTGTGCGCTACTCTTCGTAGCAACTACTGTCAACTATCTGGACCGACAGGTTCTCTCACTCACATGGAAGGACTTTATCGCTCCTGAGTTCCATTGGACAGACGACAACTATGGTACCATCACTGCCGTCTTCTCCATCGTCTATGCCATCTGTATGCTTTTTGCGGGCAAGTTTGTCGATTTCATGGGCACAAAGAAAGGTTACCTCTGGGCCATCGGCGTATGGTCGGCTGGCGCCGTAGCACACGCTCTCTGCGGTTGGCTGACGGTAAACATCGAGGGTTATGCCTCTGTGTCTGAGATGGCTGCCGTGGAGACTGGCTCTGCCGCCGCCCTCATCATCGCCACGACAAGCGTTTGGCTGTTTGTTGCCGCACGCTGTATTCTCGCTCTCGGTGAGGCTGGCAACTTCCCTGCAGCCATCAAGGTGACAGCCGAATACTTCCCAAAGAAAGACCGCGCTTTCGCCACGTCGATATTCAATGCTGGAGCATCTGTCGGCGCGCTGGCAGCTCCTGCCACCATTCCTCTGTTGGCTCAGTATTTCAAGGATGCCGGCATAGGAGGCGGATGGGAAATGGCATTCGTCATCATCGGTGGTCTGGGCTTCATCTGGATGGGCTTCTGGATTTTCCTCTACGACCAGCCAGAGAAGTCGAAGCACGTAAACAGCGCCGAGCTGACATATATCCAGCAGGACGACGAGACACCAGCTATAAACGCCACCGAGGAGAAGTCGGAACTGAAGATTCCTTTCCTCAGCTGCTTCAAGTATCGTCAGACATGGTCGTTCATCACCGGTAAGTTCTTCACCGACGGCGTTTGGTGGTTCTACCTCTTCTGGGCTCCAGCTTATTTCTCTGACCAGTATGGCTACAAGTCAAGCTCTTCTGAGGCTATCATGCTCATTTTCACCCTCTATGCTATCGTGACCGTATTGTCAATCTACGGCGGTTATCTGCCAAAACTCTTTGTAGAGAAAAAAAGCATGAACCCTTACGGCGGACGTATGCTGTCGATGCTTATCTTCGCCTTCTTCCCGCTGCTTGCTCTCTTTGCACAGCCTCTCGGCGCAATGTCGGCTTGGTGGCCTGCCATCATCATCGGTCTGGCCGGTGCAGGACATCAGGCATGGTCGGCAAACCTCTTCTCTACCATCGGCGACATGTTCCCGAAGTCGAGCATTGCCACTATCACTGGTATCGGCGGTATGGCAGGCGGTGTAGGTTCATTCCTTATCAACAAGGGTGCCGGAGCTCTCTTCACCTATAGCGATGCTCAAGGCTCAGCTTTCTCGTTCCTCGGTTTCGACGGAAAAGAAGCTGGATACATGATCATCTTCTGCATCTGTGCCGTTGCCTATCTGCTGGCATGGGTTATCATGAAGGCTCTCGTTCCTAAGTATCGTCCAATCACCGAATAAAAGGTAAGAACAATATCTATCATATTCGAAAAAAAATCCCTATGGCCTGGAATAGACCATAGGGATTTATATTTTTTAATTACCTGAAGTCTTAGAAGAGCGTCAGAGTGAAAAGATAAACCACTGCTGCGGGAATGGCAAGCAGCGAAGAGTCGAAGCGGTCGAGCATTCCGCCATGACCGGGAAGAATAGAACCGCTGTCCTTGATGCCTAACGTGCGCTTGAAGAGGCTTTCCACGAGATCGCCCCAAGTGCCAAACACGACCACCGTAAGACCAAGTCCTATCCATTCATACATGGTCAGTTGCAAGTCGTTGATGCCATACTGCTCAGTAAGATACCATACACCTATAGCCGCTGCTACGACAAAGACGCCGCCTCCAACGCTTCCCTCCCAACTCTTTCCCGGACTGATGCGCGGAAAGAGCTTGTGACGACCGAGAAGAGAGCCACAGCAATAGGCACCAGTGTCGTTGATCCAGAGGAAGACAAATACCGACAGTGGCAACACCGACGTGAATGTCATACCTTCTGCCGACACACGAAAAGCCAAGATATTAAGCAGCGAGAAGGGCAACACGACATATAGCTGAGACATCATGGTGTAAGCCCAGTCGTGTATCGGGTCTGGCTGCTTGGCATACAGCTCTGAAACAAGGAGATACAGTATTGTGACGAGATAAGGCACAAACACCGTTGGCGGCGTCATGCCACAAGCATAGCCTGCCATAGCAAGAAAGAAATAGCAGCCGGCAACAGTAGAGATAAAACGATTGACCGACACATCATCGCGCCGGTTGACAAGTCCGGTAAACTCCCACACCGTCAGTCCTGTGACAAGACAGAACAGAGCTATCATCGCTACAGGATCCAAAAAGGAAACCACGACAGCTGCCACAAACAGAATGCCTGTTATTGTTCTTGCTATAAAATTCTTCATACGAAAATATTATTCTTCTTTTTTATCGTTCCTTACTTTTTCCTCAAGACTGGTGCCCTGAGCTTCCAATTCCTTCGCACGCTTTTCGGCCATAGCCTCAGCCTCGGCTTTCTGCTGGGCTTCAAGAAGTTCTTCCGAACGGCTTGTCCATGGGCGTTTGCCGAATATGCGTTCCACGTCGTCAGCGAAGATGACTTCACGCTGCACAAGCAAGTCAGCTAACTGACGGTGGCCTTCGCTATGCTCTTCGAGTATCTGCTTGGCGCGCTCATACTGTCCGTTGATCATCTTCAGCACCTCGTCGTCCATTATCTTTGCGGTAGTCTCAGAATAAGGACGCTGGAATGAATATTCATTGTTGTTATAATAACAGATGTTAGGAAGGCGCTCGCTCATACCGGCAAAAGCAATCATTCCGTATGCGCTCTTGGTGACACGCTCAAGGTCGTTCATGGCACCTGTAGAGATTCGCTTCAGGAAGACTTCCTCAGCTGCACGGCCGCCAAGTGTGGCACACATCTCGTCGAGCATCTCCTCCTTGGTAGTTATGGCTCGCTCCTCGGGCAGATACCATGCTGCACCCAAGGCACGACCTCGAGGTACGATGCTTACCTTCACCAGCGGATTGGCATGCTCGCAGAACCATGAAATAGTGGCATGGCCTGCTTCATGGATGGCGATGGCGAGCTTCTCGGAGTCTGTCATTATCTTTGTCTTCTTCTCAAGTCCGCCGATGATACGATCTACAGCATCGAGGAAATCCTGCTTTCCTACCGTCTTGCTGTTGTGTCGGGCAGCGATAAGGGCGGCTTCATTGCAGACATTGGCAATATCTGCTCCAGAGAATCCCGGAGTCTGTCGCGACAAGAAATCAATGTCGAGAGACTCGTCAGTCTTCACCGGTTTAAGATGTACCTGGAATATGGCCTTGCGCTCGTTGAGGTCGGGCAGATCGACATGTATCTGACGGTCGAAACGTCCTGCACGCATAAGGGCCGAGTCGAGCATGTCGGCACGGTTAGTGGCAGCAAGGATGATAACGCCACTGTTTGTGCCGAAGCCGTCCATCTCTGTGAGGAGGGCATTAAGAGTATTCTCACGCTCGTCGTTTCCGCCCATGGCAGGATTCTTTGAACGGGCGCGTCCCACGGCATCGATCTCGTCGATGAAGATGATACACGGCGACTTCTCCTTTGCCTGACGGAACAGGTCGCGCACACGACTGGCTCCGACGCCGACAAACATCTCCACGAAGTCGCTTCCGCTCATGGAGAAGAAAGGCACACCAGCCTCGCCCGCCACTGCCTTGGCAAGCAGGGTCTTACCCGTTCCCGGAGGTCCAACAAGCAGTGCTCCCTTAGGAATTTTTCCTCCTAATTCGGTATATTTTCCAGGATTTTTCAGGAAATCGACAATCTCCTGTACCTCTTGCTTGGCGCCAGCCTGCCCTGCAACATCTTTGAACGTGACATTTGTAGGGTTTCCCTTCTCGTACATCTTCGCGCGGCTCTTGCCCACGTTAAAGATGCCAGAAGCACCGCCCATGCCTCCCCCGCCCATGCGTCTCATAATGAATATCCATATTCCTATGATAAAGACAAACGGCAAGACATTGTAAAGAATCATACCGAAGAAATCGTTGTCACGCGAGTTCTCGTAGCTGTAATCGCCCACAAACTGTTTCTTCTGTTTTGCATCATCAACAAACTTCTCCACCTGATCGACAGAACCGAACTGCACTTCCACAGACGGTTCCTTGCCGGTCTTGTCGATACCTTGTTGGAAGACGTCGCGCACATGTTCGGGCTTGACATACATGTGAAGAATATTCTTGTCCTTGTTGACCACGATTTTTGAGGCATAGCCTTTGACGACCATACTCTTAAACTGATCGTATGATGCCTCGGTGCGCAAACTCGAATTAGAGTTGCCACTTGTAAAATAAAGTACTCCGATTGTAAAAAGAGCGAGAATATATATCCAATTCATATTGAATTTTGGCATTCTCATCTCCGGTCCCTGTTGGGGATTACTCATAATCAATTATTAATTAAGAATTTGTAACTTCAAATAATATTATTCCTCGTCTGGCACACGCTCCATCTTGGCATCTTCCCAAAGATGTTCGAGATCATAATACTCGCGCACGTCGGGCAAGAAGATGTGTACCATGGCGTCGGTGTAGTCCATAGCCACCCATTGGGCATTCTCCAGGCCCACCACTTTAACAGGTTTCTCTCCAGCAAACACTCTCACCACGTCGGTGACCGAGTCGGCAATGGCCTCGACCTGTGTCGGCGACTGTCCTGTACAGATGACGAAATAGCGGCAGATGGCACCTTCGATATTACCCAGGTCGGCAACGACGATGTTGCTTCCCTTCTTTTCCTGTATTCCTTTTTTAATACTTTCTACTAATTGCTTTGTTTTTTCCATTAATATATAAACATTTATAGGGGAAAAGAAAGCACGTTTGTGTTCCCTCTTCCCATGATTTCGGTGCAAAGATACTACTTTTAATTAAGAATTAAGAATTAAGGAATAAGAAAATAACGTCCTCCAAACATTATTAACATTTTTCCTCAAAAAAAGTGATGTTATTTTTTCAGTTTAAACGTATTCTCTATCGACTCCACCTCAGCAACGAAGGCCTTATCCACCTTCAAGCGCTGCTCAATAGTCGTACAGCTATGGATGACGGTGGAATGGTCGCGTCCACCTATCAACTGTCCTATGCGCGAGGCTGGCATCTTGGTATATTTCTGTGCAAAGTACATGGACATCTGGCGTGCTGCCACAAAGTCACGTTTGCGGCTTCTGCTCAGCACCTGTTGTGTGGTGACGTTATAGTGATTGCACACTCGTTCGAGAATATCGTCGATGGTGAGCGGATGATTGTCGGTCTTCACGGCTCTTCTCATCACACGCTCCGCAAGATGCATGTCGATGTTGCAATCATAGACAACAGAATATGCCAAAAGGGAGTTTATCACACCCTGAAGGTCTCTTACGCTGCCATTGGCGGTTTCGGCTATATATCTGAGTACGTCTTGTGATATCTTTAGTCCGTCGCGACGACACTTGTTGTTAAGAATATCTACACAGAGATCCACATTGGGTTTCTCCAGTTCGGCTATAAGTCCACAGGAGAACCTGGTCAGCAATCGGTCCTTCATTCCCTGAAGATCAACGGGAGGACGGTCGCTTGCCAGAATGATCTGCTTGCCGTTGCGGAAAAGATGATTAAAGATATGGAAGAACGTGTCGATGGTCTTTCCTGCCGTTGCCCACTCCTGAATATCATCGACGATGAGCATGTCGATGGTGAGATAGAAGTTGATGAAGTCGTTGACCATATTACGTCTTGTAGCATCTGTAAACTGTACTTGAAACAGTCGTGCAGACACGTAAAGCACTCTTTTCTGAGGATACAACTCCTTGCATCTCACTCCGATGGCATTGATGAGATGGGTCTTTCCACAACCCGATGGTCCGTAGATGTAGAACGGATTGAACGTTGACTTTCCCGGATGCTCGGCAATGGACAAGCCCACTGTGCGTGGCAGCTTGTTGCTGTTGCCCTCTATATAATTAGAGAAGGTCTGTTTCGGATTCAGCTGGCTGTTGATATCCTGCGGTTTAGCCGCGTCGAGCATCGATGGCGAGCGGTTTACCCCGACCTGTCGTTGTGGCATTTCTATCTCAGCCTGTGGTGCAGACTCTATCTCCTGCGAGATATTGTTTGACTTGTCGGTCATGATACGATAAGCCAACCTGACGTTGGTGCCAAAACACTTTGCCAGCGCCTTACCCATGAGGCCAACAAAATTCTGCTCCAAGTATTCGTAAACGAACGGACTTGGAACCTGGACCAACAGCGTGCTCTTTTCTGGAGAGAAGCTCTCAAAGGCTATTGGCGAAAACCATGTTTCGAATTGCTGACTGGTAACGTTGCCCCTTATTATCTGGAGGCATTGTTCCCACGCAGCCTTATATTTGTTGACCATGCGGGTAATATAATTAATATTGTGTATCTTTTCGTTATTTTAGGGAGACTTTTTCGTTTCCGGGTGCAAATTTCGCACTTTTTTTTCAATTCTCCAAATCTGCTCATTTTATACCTCCGGAAACGTTTTTCCGTAAGTCCCTAATAATTTGGACGATACGTTGTTTTTTTGTTTTTTTAGTTATTGAGGCTATTGCAAATATCAAACGTTTTGATTATTAGCCTATTAGACGAAAAAAAGCCATTTCTCCGAAAAACGTGTCAGAGAAATGGTTTTTTCGACGGAACTATTGTTCTATCAGCGGTTTTCCGCTTTATCGGAGTCCATAAAAAGAGGCATGCCTTATATTTAGATAATTTTCAAATAAAGCGCAAGCCTGTATTTTTCTTATTTATCCTTCTTTCCGAAGATGGAGAAGTGAACATAACGCTTAGGATGTGCCTTCAGGTCGATGAGCAGTGAGTCGGCGCTGCGCATGGTATTGGAGAGGTTCCAATAGAGACTTGGATCACGCATCAACAGTCCTATTGTGCCTTCCTTGTCGTTGAGCGACTCTGTCATCTGATGCACATTGTCAAGTGTAGCGTTTACCTTTGCCATTGTCTCAGCTACATCGACATTGCTGAGATTGGAGGTGAGCTTCTCGGTATTGCCAAGGGTGGCGTCTGCCTTTGTCAGTATTGATGGCACCTTCTTGTTGACATCTGTCATAAGCGTATTGAGCTGTCGTGTGGTCACGGTGAGATCGTTGGTTATACGATCCACGTTGTGAAGCGTGTTGGCAAGTGCCGGGTCGCTTGTCACTGCGTTAAGGTTTGCCAATATGGAGTCAAGTTTTGGCAGTATCTTTTCTACCGCAGGCAGCATTGCGCCCACCTGTCCCATTAGTCCGGCTTCTTGTTTTCCGCTTATTGTGTCACCCGGTGCTATACGGTTGCCTGAATAAGGCGCGAGGACGATGTTCAGCTTTACGTTTCCGAGCATGTCGCTCTCTATCTCTGCCGTGGAGCCTGCCGGTATCTGCATTTTCTTATCCACTCCAAGCACGGCGATGATGTCCTTGTCACTTGCTCCATAACCAAACTGTATGTCCTGTACCACTCCTATTTTGAAGCCATTGGCATAGACAGCACAAGAAGGCGACAATCCACTGATATTCTTAAACGACACGTAGTATGTGTCGTCGTTTGAGTACAGGCTAAGTCCTTTGAGGAATTGCAGTCCTGCATAGAGCACCACAATACCGATGATAGCGACTAAGGCTATCTGAATCTCTTTGGAAATGCGTTTCATAAATATATTATTTTATCTGTTCTTGTTTCTCTTGAATTCTTTTATCGCCTCAACTACATCTGTCCGCTGCCCGCCTTTGAATGCTATGATGAAAGCCTGCGGGAATTTTCCCACCATGGTCTTGCGGAGTCGATATATCTCATTATAGTTTGCTGACGCGCCAATGGTGTATTTGTATATTCCCCCGTCCTTGTAATAATCGACACCGTCCAGGCCCTTGAGGCGCTTGTCGCCTTGCCTAATCAGCGTAGTCGAGGTGAGTACTTGTATCTTGAATATAGGCGCCTCGCTGTCTGTAGCAGGTTTCTGTTCTGGCACTTCGTTCACCATCTTTGATTCTGACCGTGGGACATTGTCTTTTTCCTGCTCTGCAGTCTGTGTTTTACCGCCTTCACTCTCTTTCTGCACCCTTTCTTGCGCCTGGTTTTCCATCACTTGTCTTTCAGGTGCCTCGAAAGGCACGATGATGGTCTTGTCGTACTTGTTCCGATAATCTACAAATGCCTGGAAGATGCCATATCCCAAGGCGTCGATACATTCCCTGGTATTCAGTTGTTGTTCTTCTTGCGGAGTGGTGATGAAGCCAAGCTCTATAAGACAGCTCGGCATCGATGTCTCGCGAAGTACCAAGAAGCCGGCTTGTTTCACTCCTTTATTCTGTCTGTTGGCAGACGAGCAGGCTCTTTTCTGAACCATCTTCGCGAGGTCAACGCTTTGCGCCATATTCTTGTCTTGCATAAACTCGAACATGATGTAGCTCTCCGATGAGTTGGGATCAAAGCCCTCATAGTGCTGCTCGTAGTCTTTCTCATAAAGGATAACGGCGTTTTCACGCTTTGCCACGTCGAAATTTTCGTTTGCCCTGTTCATTCCGAGCGTGTAGGTCTCCAAGCCTCTCGCTTGTTTGCCCGCGGGCAGCGCATTGGTATGAATAGACACGAAGAGGTCGGCCTTATGTCGATTGGCGATGTTTGCCCTCTCATGAAGAGTGACGAAGACATCGGTTTTCCTCGTATATACCACCTTGACATCCGGGCAGTTTCGCTCCACATAGTTTCCGAAGGCAAGTGCTACGTTGAGATTGATGTTCTTCTCCTTCGACGATGCGCCGAGCGCACCTGCATCATGGCCTCCATGACCTGCATCAATGACGAGTGTGAACTTCTTGTTTTGTGCAGCTACGACCAATCCTTGTGTTATCAAAAACAATACTGCTAAGACAATCTTTTTTCCCATATACTTTCAAATTTCGTGCAAATATAGCAATTATTATTCGTAAAACTAAACATTACAGCTGAGTTTTATCATTATTTAAGGAACTCCAGTGTATTTCCACCCCTGCCCCATCGCTGTCAGCCCCCATCGGAGGGTTTTCCTTGGTCAGGGAAAGTTCTACAGAACTGATGTCAGGGAAAGCTTTTTTTATGGCATTGACGATACGTCCAGCCACATGTTCAAGCAGTTTCGACGGCACTTGCATCTCTTGCTTTATCAGCTCATATACATCAGCATACGAGATGGTGTCGCTGACGTCGTCGGTGTTGATAGCCTTGCTGAAATCATAGCCTATCCTCACCGAAATGAGAAAATCCGCTCCTATCGCCTGCTCTTGGGGCATGACCCCATGGCAGGCGTGGAAACGGACATTTTTCATAAATATGAATTGATTCATTCTATCTGCTATTATCCACAACGGCTTGCGCCACAGTTCTTACAGATAAGACATCCCTCCTGATATACAAGAGTTTCCTGACCACATTGCGGACATTTCTGTCCCTTGGCCTCTGTTCCGTCTGTGATATACTTCTTCAGAGCTCGCTCAACACCGTTTTTCCATGTGTTAATGCTTTCACTCTTCAGTTGCAGCGACGAGACGAGTTTGATGACGTGGTCTATTGGCATCCTATAGCGCAGCACTCCGCTGATGAGTTTGGCGTAGTTCCAATATTCAGGGTTGAATTTCTCAGAAAGGCCCTCAACGGTGGTCTTGTATCCTCGCTTGTTTTCGAACTGAAAGTCGTAGCGTTTCTTGCCTGTCTCATCGCTCTGCTTGATGATCTTTCCCTTGGTCACCGACTTAGGGAGTGCTATTCCCTCTTCATCATCCTGAAGACCAGTGAAAATCTCATAAGGATATCCGTTAAGCAAACCGACGAACGCCACCCACTTTTCCTTATTGTTTTGGAATCTTACCACGTCACAGTCAAGCACTTGCGGACGAACTTCCGTCACCGTGGGCTGTTTGCATGGAGGCAGCTCTTGCTTCTTCTCTTCCTTCTCCTTGTCTTTCTTTGACACGGCAATCATGACTCCGCTCCTGCTTCCGTCGCGGTAAATGGTGCATCCCTTACATCCCGATTTCCATGCCTCGACATAGAGGCGGTTGACGAGCGACTCATCTACATCGTTAGGCAGGTTGACGGTGACGCTGATAGAGTGATCGACCCACTTTTGTATAGCTCCCTGCATCTTCACCTTCATCAGCCAGTCAACATCGTTGGCTGTGGCTTTATAATAAGGTGACTTCTCTACCAGGTTGTCAATCTCCTCCTGCGTATATCGCCTGGTAGCGTCGATGCCGTTAGCCTCCATCCATACCAGGAACTTGTTGTGATATACGATATATTCCTCAAACGAGTCACCCACCTCATCGACATAATCCACATGCACTGCCTCGTCGTTTGGATTGACCTTGCGGCGACGCTTATACACTGGCATAAATACAGGCTCTATACCGCTTGTGGTCTGTGTCATAAGCGATGTGGTGCCAGTAGGAGCTATGGTAAGGCAGGCGATATTTCTACGTCCATACTTCACCATGTCGGCATAAAGTTCTGAATCAGCTTCTTTTATTCTGTTGATAAATGGATTGTTCTTTTCTCTCTCAGCGTCGAAAATCTCAAACTTTCCACGTTCCTTAGCCATATTGACCGACGAGCGATATGCATTGAGAGCGAGGGTCTTATGAACCAACACTGAGAAGTCGGTAGCCTCTTGAGTGCCATAGCGCAAGCCCATGGCAGCGAGCATGTCGCCCTCAGCGGTTATTCCCACTCCCGTACGGCGTCCCATACCGCTCTTCCTCTTTATTTTCTCCCAAAGATGCATCTCGGCGCCCTTCACCTCAATGGTCTGCGGGTCGCTATTAATCTTCTCCATTATCATGTCTATCTTCTCCAATTCCAGGTCAACGATATCATCCATTATTCGTTGAGCGGCAGCTACATGCTGACGGAAGAGGTCGAAGTCGAACGTGGCCTCGGGTGTGAAAGGATTCTTGACGTATGAATAGAGGTTTATCGACAACAGACGGCAAGAGTCATAAGGACACAGTGGTATCTCTCCACACGGGTTAGTGGAAACGGTGCGGAATCCTAAGTCGGCATAGCAGTCTGGTATGCTCTCGCGCAGTATAGTATCCCAGAAGAGCACTCCTGGCTCGGCACTTTTCCATGCGTTGTGTACTATTTTGTCCCACAGTTCCTTTGCCGATATCTCCTTGTCCCATTCAGGGTTGTCGCTATTGATGGGGAAAGTCTGGTGATATGGTTTGTTTTCCACGGCAGCCCTCATGAACTCATCGTCGATCTTAACTGACACATTCGCGCCTGTAACCTTTCCTTCTGTCATCTTTGCATCGATGAAAGCCTCTGAGTCGGGATGCTTTATGCTGACTGAAAGCATAAGGGCTCCACGGCGACCGTCTTGTGCCACCTCGCGTGTGGAGTTGCTGTAACGCTCCATAAAAGGCACCAAACCAGTAGATGTAAGTGCCGAGTTGTTTACAGGCGAGCCCTTTGGTCGGACATGAGAAAGATCATGACCTACACCGCCGCGTCGTTTCATCAGCTGCACCTGCTCTTCGTCGATACGCATGATGGCGCCGTAAGAGTCGGCGTCGCCTTCAAGACCGATGACAAAGCAGTTGCTCAGCGAGGCAATCTGGTGATTATTGCCAATACCCGTCATAGGACTACCTGCAGGTATGATATATCGGAAGTGATCCAGCAGCTCGAATATTTGCTGGGCTGACATCGGATTCTCATACTTGTTTTCTATCCTTGCTATCTCATTGGCTATACGCCAGTGCATATCTTCGGGCGATACCTCATAGATGTTGCCGAAGCTATCTTTCATGGCATACTTGTTGACCCATACTCTTGCAGCCAACTCATCGCCATTGAAATATTTAAGGGAAGCCGCGATGGCTTCATCATGTGTGTAGGTTTTTTGGGGTTCCATTGTTAAATTGTTAATTACGGCGGCAAAGTTACGGAATATTTCTGGAATAAAAAAATATTTTTTGGAAAACTTTTCTTAAATTTTCGAGCCGAAAGTTTTCCTTTTTGAATAAGTTCATGATATTCAAAATCTTCAGTCTGTTTATCTAAAGAGGACTTTTTCTGACCGCACGAAAAAAGCAATCGCCTGCATTTCCCTTCCTCAGGTAGATGCAGACGATTGCCTCACATATGCTTAAATCTCTGGATATCAGGATTCTTTCTTTCTGAAGTAGAGGAATACCAACAGTAATATTGCAAGCAAGATGACGACATAAGCCGCATAAGCAATATATTCTGTAGTGTTTACTGTTTTGGGGAAGAACGACAATTCCACCTTATGACGTCCTGCCGTTACGCTGATGGCGCGCAACACATAGTTGACACGTCCTATCTCAACCTCTTTTCCATCCACGAGGGCTGTCCATCCCGGATAGTAGTTTTCGGCAAACACTATCACGCCACCTTTTGTGGTTGATACGTCATAGGTGAGACGGTTGGGAGCATAGGAGGTGAGTTTCACGATACTCTCCCCGTCTTGCTTCTTACTGTCGCCAAGAACGGCTTTGAAGAGTTTGTCGGCAACTGCCTCATGGCGCAAGTCTATCTTGCCCACTCGTGCGAGTTCGGCATTGGCATTGTCAACATATGTCACTTTGTCTATTATCCATGCGTTTCCGTAGGCGTACGGATTCTGTACCGGCACCGTCTGTCCGCCTTCGAGCGGGAGGATGAAGTACTTAGTATTAAGCATGTTCAGCACGGGGAAAATGCTGTCGCCCTTCACCTGGGTCATGTCTCCCTGCGACTCTGCTATTGCAGGATAGAGCCGTTGCATCTCTGGAGAGATGAAGGCATCAATCAGTTCCTGATATCTGCGCAACTTTGCGGGGTGATAACCGCCGATGCTCTTCAGATAGTATGAGGTCTCGTTCTCGTTAAACGTGTTTGTTGCAAGGTTGAGCACACGGTAGTCGAGCGAGGTGTCGTGAAGTATCTGGTCAACAGCGGCTGATTTTGGCATAGGCTGGTCGCGCTGTGTCTTGTCCACAAACATATCGTCGTTGAGGTATCGTTTGTTGACTATCCACAGGTCGCCAAGACACAACACGAAAAGTATTGCTGCCATCGGGGCGGTCTTCAACTTGCCGGCCTTGAACAGCAACAGCACAAATACACCTATTATAATAATAAACAGCGAGCGACGACAGTCGGCAGTAAACACTGCCTCGCGCATCTCGGTGAGATTATGCAACAAAGGCTGCAACTGATCGGCCGGGAACTGACTGAGGGCATGCATCTCGGAAGACGACACATAGTCGAACATTCCCGGGAAGAACAAGAACAGCAGACACGGACCGGCAGTAAGCGCAAGCGACACATAGACGAACTTTATCTTCTCTGTCAGCAATTCCCTCCGCTCAGCTATCTGCTTCAGCGCGAGCATGGCAAGAAGCGGAATGGTGAACTCAGCAATGACGAGTATCGACGCCACGGTACGGAACTTGGCATACATCGGTACATAATCGATAAAGAAATCGGTGAAAGGCATAAAGTTTCTGCCCCATGACAACAATACGGAAAGGATGGTGGCAGCGAGCAAAGCCCACTTTAGCGGTCCCTTTACGATAAAGAGGCCAAGAACGAAGAGGAACATGACAAAGGCTCCCACATAGACAGGGCCGCTGGTGCCAGGCTGTTCTCCCCAATACTGTCCTATTTGCTGATATAGAGGCAGGTAATTGTTATCGGCATGTTCCATTGCCGTCTCACTCATCACCATCGGCACCGAAGCGCCTCCCTTTGCATTAGGTATGAGCAGCGTGAGGGTCTCGTCAACGCCATAACTCCACTGTGTGATGTAGTCGCGGTCGAGACCGCTATTTGTCTGGTTTCCACTGTTTTTCTTCACCAGCTCGCTCTTTCCGCGCATCGACTCCTTACTATACTCCCATGTATGGTAAAGATTGGAAAGATTCAGGCTTACACCCACGAGGGCCGCCGCGGCGCATGTTGCCGTGGCCTTGGCGAAATGGGCAAGTCGCTTCTCTCTGATAGCGTCAACGAGATAGGCAATAACGATGAACGCTATCGGGAACAGGAAATAATATGTCATCTGCACATGATTTGCCTGCACCTCAAGGGCGGCAAAGATGGCAGTGACCACGAAAGCCCACAGATACTTCCCCTTATAAGCCAGCACCATACCGGCAATCATCGGCGGGAGATATGCCAACGCCATCACCTTCCAGTAGTGTCCAGCGGCGATGATGATGAGGAAATAGGTGCTGAATGCCCATACTATGGACCCCAGTGCGGCGAGATGCTGACGGAAGTCGAAGGCGCGCAACAGGATGTAAAACCCGAGGAGATAAGCAAACAGATACCAAACATAATCGGGCAGCCACAAGTGATATGCGTTTGCTACCTGGTCTAGCACCTTGCCACTGTTATAAGCCGGCGCTATCTGGTATGTCGGCATACCTCCGAAGAGGGAGTTTGTCCAACGCGAAGTCTCACCAGTCTGTTGGCGATATTCGCTTATTTCCTGCCCCATTCCTTTACCTGCGGCAGAGTCATGACGGTAGAGTATCCGTCCCTCAATGTCGGCTGGATAGAAATAGGCAAACGCCAACACTGCGAAAAGGGCCACGACAATGACGTCGGGCAGACATTTCTTTAATGTATTCATCGTGATAATTTATTGATTTCTCTGATTTTCGCGGCAAAGTTACAAATAAATATTAAGATTTAGGTAACAATATGCCTTTTTTCTGTTTTTTTATACTACCTTTGTAGCAAAAATACAAGAATTACGCATGAGAATAGGTATAATAATTGCGATGGACAAGGAATTTCGTCGCATCAGCGAACTGCTAAAAAACAGAGTAGAAAGAGAAGAGGACGGACGAAAATATGTGACAGGAGAGATTGGCTCTTGCGAGTTGGTGCTCCACCAGTGTGGAATAGGCAAGGTCAATGCCGCCATCGGAACGGCAGAGCTCATCCGCCGATTCTCGCCCACGCTTGTGATATCTACGGGATGTGCCGGGGGCGGAAGGACAGACATGGAGGTAATGGACGTGGTGGTGAGCACGGAGATAGCATACCACGACGTGTATTGTGGCGAAGCCATGGGGCATAGCGTCTATGGTCAAGTGCAGGGCATGCCGGTGAGATTCTCCTCGCCAAAACTTCTCGTGGAAAAAGCCATCGAGGTATCGCCACGTGTACATGCAGGACTAATCGTCACCGGCGACTGGTTTGTTGACACCAAAGAGAAGATGCGCGAGATTATGGGCCACTTCCCCGAAGCCGCCGCAGTGGATATGGAGTCTGCCGCCATTGCACAGACATGTCATATCTATGGCGTGGAGTTTATCTCGTTCAGGGTGATCAGCGACATACCGCTGAAAGACACTAAGGCATCGCAGTATCAGCATTTCTGGAGCGCCATTGCCGACAACTCGTTCGACACTACCCGCATCTTCCTCGAGAAGATTTGCCTTTAAGTTTTTTTGCTATCATCACTTAACTTCTATAAAAATCATCAACTAAGAATCAAGCACTTATTATGGAGAAAATAGCAAGCTTTACCATCGACCACGACAATCTGCTTCGTGGTATCTACGTTTCAAGAAAAGACAGGATTGGCGACGACACCGTGACCACATTCGACATCCGCATGAAGGAACCTAACCGCGAACCAGCACTGCACCAGGGAGCCATCCACACCATTGAACATCTTGCGGCCACATATCTCCGCAACGATCCCGAGTGGAAAGACCGCATCGTCTATTGGGGTCCTATGGGTTGTCTTACAGGCAATTATCTACTTATGCGCGGCGACCTTGAGAGTCGCGACATAGTCGATCTCATGCGCCACACCTTCCGCTTTGTGGCAGACTTTGATGGCGACATCCCAGGAGCTGCTCCCAATGACTGCGGCAACTATCTCCTCCACGATCTTCCTATGGCGAAATGGGAATCGAAGAAGTATCTCGAAGAAGTTCTCGAATGTATTAAAGACGAAAACTTGACATATCCTACCAAGTAACATCATTCATCTACACAAATACGAGCCTCCCTCGTCCTATCCCGTCATAAATTGACAGGAAAAGACGAGGGAGGCTCGTATTAACTCTTTATTGTCGAATCTTAGACCGTTCTGCCAACGTTCTTAGACCGTTTTAAAAACAATCTCAGACCGTTTGGCCAACAACCTTAGAGCGTTTTTAATACGACCTTAGACTGTTTTCAACGCAACGTTAGACTGATTTCAACACAACGTTAGACTGATTTCAACACAACGTTAGACTGATTTCAACACAACGTTAGACTGTTTTCAACGCAACGTTAGACTGTTTTTACAGCTACATCAGTTTCCTAACAGCGGGATTCTGTAGCCAATGGACAGCGAAAAGACCTGATTGCGCATCTTCTCCATTTCCTTAGAGATGTCGGTAAGTCCGATGTTATATCTAAGCGAGAGTATCACGTCATCCGTCTCGTAAGAGATGCCTACAGGAATGGAGAAATCGTTACGTTTGTAATTGTCGGTAGCCGTCTCCCTGTACTTGCGGTACTTGTCGTCGCCATCGGAGAGACTTTTAAGGCCTTCAGCAGTATAGTCATAATACCCTGTCACCTTATTGTTCTTGGTGTCGAGGTCGCAGATGACATAATTAAACGATTCCTTAGCCGAAATAAGGTATCCATATTGTATTCCCGCATCGATGGACAAGCCCTTGCAGGGATAGATATGCAGCATCAGCGGAACCTGGATATAGTGGAGGTCGGTAGCGGCGCGAGAGAAGTTGACAAACCTGTTGTGACCTTCTTTTAACGAAGGCAGATCAGTATATACCTTACTGAAATCCTTAAACTTTGCTCCCTGCAGCGAATACTTAGCTCCGGCAGTGATGCCAATGAAACTTGTGGCCATATACTCCACGTCAAATCCTCCCTCAACGGCAGGTTTAAGACGTTGGTCAACCTTTTCGAGGTCAGAAGCCACGATCTGGAGATAATCGTTGGAGAGTCTCGTAAGAGAGAAACCAACACGAGGAATCAACG
Source organism: Prevotella sp. P5-92 (assembly GCF_002251245.1). GTDB lineage: Bacteria > Bacteroidota > Bacteroidia > Bacteroidales > Bacteroidaceae > Prevotella. The sequence continues at coordinate 101,704 of NZ_NPJG01000068.1, read as the reverse complement.
ACAGTTGTCCCGCTCTGCCCTGGGCATTTGCGCCCAAAGAGAAAAGGGACAATGCTAAAAGTAATATGCCACTAATCTTCATATGAATAAAATATTAGTTAATAATTGATTTATTTACTTGCCTTCTTGCGCTCATTATGGTCGAGGATAATCTTTCGCATACGCATGCTCTTAGGTGTCACCTCCACCAGTTCGTCCTCCTTGATATACTCGAGTGCCTCTTCGAGAGAGAGCACTGTGCGGGGAACGATGCGTGCCTTGTCGTCAGAGCCGCTGGCACGGGTGTTGGTGAGTTGCTTAGCCTTGCACACGTTGATGACGAGGTCGTTGTCGTGTACATGCTCGCCCACTACCTCGCCCATATACACTTCCTCTCCCGGCTCGATAAAGAATTTTCCGCGGTCCTGGAGCTTGTCGATGGCATAGGCATACGATGTGCCCGTCTCAAGTGCTATCATCGATCCAGCAAGACGGCGAGCTATGTCACCCTTGTAAGGCTGATACTCCTTAAAGCGGTGAGCCATGATAGCCTCACCTTGCGAGGCGGTGAGCACATTGGTGCGCAAGCCAATGATACCTCTTGAAGGCACGTCAAACTCGATGTTGACACGGTCGGCCTGACTTTCCATCGAGGTCATCTCTCCCTTACGGCGTGTCACCATGTCGATCATCTTGGAGGCAAATTCCTCTGGAACATTGATGGTGAGTTCCTCGATAGGCTCGCACTTCACTCCGTCGATCTCCTTGTATATCACCTGTGGCTGTCCTACCTGCAACTCGTATCCCTCACGGCGCATGGTCTCGATGAGCACCGACAGATGCAGCACTCCACGTCCGCTGACCACCCACTTGTCGGTGGAATCCTCAAACTGGCTCACCCTCAGGGCGAGGTTCTTTTCCAGTTCTTTCTGCAGACGGTCGTTAATATGTCGCGAGGTGACGAACTTACCTTCACGTCCGAAGAAAGGCGAGTCGTTGATAGTGAAGAGCATCGACATCGTGGGTTCGTCGATGGCGATGGGAGGAAGCGGATCAGGGTTTTCAAAGTCACATATAGTGTCGCCAATCTCAAACTTCTCCAATCCGATAATGGCGCAGATATCGCCACTCTGCACTTCCTGAGTCTTCTTGTGACCCATTCCCTCGAAAGTATGAAGTTCCTTAATACGTGTCTTTTCTATCGAACCATCCCTATGAGAGATACTGATATTCATGCCTTCGCGCAGAGAGCCACGATGAACACGACCCACGGCGATGCGTCCCGTATAGCTCGAATAGTCGAGCGAGGTGATAAGCATCTGTGGTGTGCCCTCAATGACTTTCGGTGCTGGTATGACCTCTACGATTTTGTCGAGAAGATAAGTGATATTGTCGGTGGGCTTGTTGAAGTCCTCGCTCATCCATCCGTTCTTAGCGGAACCATAAACGACGGGGAAGTCAAGCTGGTCTTCGGTAGCGTTAAGCGAGAACATAAGGTCGAATACCATCTCATACACCTCTTCCGGACGACAGTTAGGCTTATCTACCTTATTCACCACGACGATAGGTTTGAGTCCAATCTGCAGAGCCTTCTGCAACACGAACCTTGTCTGTGGCATAGGACCCTCAAAGGCATCGACGAGGAGCAGGCATCCGTCGGCCATATTAAGCACACGTTCCACTTCGCCTCCGAAGTCAGAGTGTCCCGGAGTGTCAATAATATTAATCTTTGTACCTTTCCAATTTATCGAGACGTTTTTTGAGAGAATCGTGATACCACGCTCACGCTCGAGGTCGTTGCTATCCAATACCTGTCCGCTCAGGTCCTGTCCCTCGCGGAAGAGATTACCTGCCAACATCATCTTATCGACAAGAGTTGTCTTGCCGTGGTCAACGTGAGCGATAATCGCAATGTTTCTTATATCTTGCATCTTTTTACCTTACTAATTGTATTTCTGTCTATCTAAAAATAATCCCGCAAGCCGATAAGGGTCTGCGGGATTACAATTCTTTTCGGCATCCGTATATTATTTACGGAGACCAAGAGCCTTGATGATGGCACGATAGCGATTGATGTCGCGGTCGTAGAGATAGTCGAGGAGCGCACGACGCTTACCTACGAGCTGTGTCAGGGCTCTTGCTGTGGTATAATCTTTACGGTTCTTCTTAAGATGTTCCGTCAAGTGGGAAATACGGTATGAGAACAAAGCAATCTGGCTCTCAGCAGAACCAGTATCAGTGTTAGACTTTCCGTACTGTCCAAAGATCTCTTGTTTTTTTGCCTGATCTAAATACATTGATTTAATGAATTAATTGTTTATTTATATATATGATTGCTAAAATGCGGCTGCAAAGGTACAAAGAAAAATTAAGAATTAAGAATTAAGATTTAAGAATTTATCATTGGCGGTTGGATTTTAACCTTGTTTAACCAATGGGGTTCTCATTTCTTAACTCTTAATCCTTAATTCCTTTTTTTCAAGCTGTATTACGCCTTATATGTATAATAAGGTGTGTGTCGCCCAAAGTTATCTAATTATTGCACTGCATTGTCTTATGATTGCACTGCGTTATTTGATGATTGTCTTGCGGACGTTCTTTCCCTGCTTGGTGATATACACTCCGTTGGCCTTCACCTTATCTACTTGCATACCGTTAATGTTAAACACCTTAACCGGTTCGTTGTTCTTTTCGGTTTCAACGCCGTTGATGCCAGCAGTCTCAACATTTATCGGGTTGGTGTAGATGGTGAGGTTCGGGAACTTCTCGTTGAGCATTGCGCAGACCACATTATTGATAGGAGCGAGGAAGTATGTCTTTCCGTCCTCAATACGACACTCGTCGTTGTAGTATAGTTCCTCTCCGGTGAGTTCGCCAGTGTTCTCATCGTAGTATGGCATATCCACAAACCATCGGTATGTGGTCGGTGTGCCGTCCACCTCTTTATCGGCAGAGAGGTCCACTACACCATCAACCACATTGACATCTACGTTTGCCTGTTCGCCATACTGGTATTCGTTGATTGTAGGAAGAGGCAGTGTGCTGAAGGTAAACTTATTCTTATAGATGTGCAGCACCTTGAGGTCAAAGTTGTTCTTCAGGTTGAGAGACGACAGCTGGTTGGCACCGAGGAAAGCCTGATGCAGTTTAGGCAGTTTCTTGAGGTTGATGCTTTCCAGTTTGTTGCCAGTAAGATCCAACTCCCACAGGTCGCTGTTGTTCAGCTTCACGTCTGAAAGTTCGTTGGCTGCCATGCGGAGCATCTGCAGTTTCTTCAATGGCGACGCGTCGAACGAGGTCAGCTTGTTTTCGTTCATCGAGAGGAGTACGAGCTGGTTGGCGTATCTTGTGAGGTCGATGCTTGTAAAGTTGTTCTTGTTAAGTATCAGCTCCTTCAGATTGTCGCTTTCCGGCAGTTTGATCTCCGATATACCAGCATCGCTTACATTAGCGAGCACGATGTTCTTCATATTTGTGAGATCCACGTCAGCCAGCTTAGCTCCTGTAATACTGAACACCGAGAGAGGCGCATTGGCGTCGTAAGCATACACCGCACATTCACGTCCTTTGTAGATTTTCGGGCTGAGTATCGTGAGGTTCTCATCCACGAAGTAAGTCTCCACAACATCTCCACCCTTCCAGTCTATACAGATAGTAGTTGCTTGTGTTCCTTCAGGTACTCTGAGGATGAGTGTTGCCGTTCCGTCTTCGGTAGTCTTGAATGTGGCGAGCTTGTTTGTAGGCATGTCGGCGGCCTCTACATCCGTAGTCTTCAGAACGAGTCCGGGGAATATGGGGTTAGTCATCTCGCAATAGACGTTCTTGCCGAATATTGGCGAGAGGAAACGAGTCTTGCCGTCGTTGATTCTGTAGTCAGTGTCTTTTGTCAGTGCCGCTCCAGTATCGCTCAGTTTCCATACGTATTCCGTATTGCCGTTCACGTTATGGTCTTCGAGGTCAATGCTAGGAGCGAGAGTAACAATTTTCACGTCTTTCTGAGGAGAGAACGTGAAGACGTCGATGCCCGTGAGCTGAGGCATTGATGAGAAGTTGAGGTTATTCTCCTCGCACTTGAACTCGGTGAGCGAGTTCTCGGCAGGCATGACACACTCTGCAATCTGGTTGTTAGAGATGTCACATTTTGTCATCAATGTCATATAGCTCAAGTTGACTGATGTCAGATAGTTGTTGCTGAGGTTAAGTGTCTGCATGTTGTCAGCATCCTTCAGCGACAGCTCAGTCAGCAGATTGTTGCTGAGGTTGAGATTACGGATACCGCCCATATCGTTGAGTGTGACAGATACCATGGCATTGTCGCTGAGGTCGATGTCTGTCAGATAGTTTTTCTGGAAATAGTCATTCACGCCACGGATGTTCAGGCTCTCAAAGAAGTTTCCGTTTAGCACGAGGCTCTTCAGCGCACGGTTGTATCCGAGGTCTATCTCAAACAGTTCGGTACCTTTCAGCGAGAGGTGAGCCAGCGACAAGAGGCTGCTAAGATTTATTGACGAGAGTTTCATTCCATCCACGCCAATAGCGGTAAGCACCTCGTCCTGTGGCACATACACGGTAAGAGTATTTCTTGTGCTGCTGATTACCACGTTAGGATTTTCAGGAACCTTATCCGTTGTAGTGGTGAACTCCTTCCGCTTGCCGTCGCCAAAATCGACGTAGAAAGACTTTGGATTGTCGGCTGTGGCGCCTTCCATACCTATATTCATTTTCACCTCTGGAGATGCGCTCTTTGTAGTGAGAGAGAAGGCGATGTCTGGTTTTCCGAAGTCTTCCACTGTTCTCACCCTGAACTGTGCCGTACGGAGAGGCATATAGTCGAGTTGCATTTCGGTGAACATTGAGTTGGCAAAAGCCAGATAAACGGGTTTCTCGGGTGCTTTGAGGAAGGTGACCTTTCCGTTCTCATATTTATAATAGCTCTCGTCAAGTTGGGTTGTCTCAAGTTCGATCTCATCAACCATAAACACAGCACATGTTGTCTCAGTACCTTCACGCAACACTCGGTCGGAGAAATCGAGCACGTCGCCAACCTGGACCGTCTTTGCTATTGCCATGTTGTTTTGGTAATAGTCATACTGTCCCCATTTATCCTGTGGAGCGGGCAGTGTGGCAAACGTAAAATAGTTGTTGCGAAGTATGACATTGACAAGTTCCCCATTCTTAGACAAGTCAATGTGTGTCAAATTATTGTTGGCGAGGTAGAGCTGTTGCAGATACTTGTTATTTGTCAGATCAACCTCAGTCAAGCCGTTACCGGCTGCAAAGAGATACACCAGGCTTCGGTTGGCAGAGACGTCAAGCTTCTTCAGTTTGGTCTGAGAGCCCTGTCGGTCGGCATAGAACTGTTGGAGAAACTCCAAGTCGCTCAGGTCTATCTCTTCGATATTCGTGTCGCTGATATTAAGGATTGTGAGAAAGTGGTTATTGCTGATGTCAAGAGAGCTTATGTTTGTACCATCAAGCGAGAGTCGCTGCAGTTCAAGACATCCCGATGGGTCAACACTCTTCAATCCCTTGCAGGCATAAGCATCGAAGATGATGAGCGAGGGATAGTTGGAGATGTTCAACTCGGGATCGACATTACCTGTCTGACCGATGGCGAGATGCTTGATGTTAGGCATGCTGGTGCTGAGCTTCATCGGGCTCTTGTTAAATGGATTGTCTGCCACGGTGAGATACTGCAGTGCGGTCTGTTGTGTAAGGTCAAGGGCCTCCAGTTCGTTATGGTCAAGATTGAGATAATAGAGATTCTCCATCTTTGCCATCTTGAGTTGTGAGATATAGCATCCATCGAAGTTGATGACGGCGATATTCGCGGGGTCACCGTAGATCTTCACCACTCCGTCCTCGCCGGGAGTACAAGTAAATTTCAAGCCTCCTGACCAGGTTTCATCTTCGGTGTTTAATACTGCTTGTTTGAGTTCCTGTTCTTCCAAGCCAGAGCCGCAATCGAAGTCGAGATAGTCGGTCTCCTCCTTAAATCCACCCAAGAAGACAGTAACAGAAGAGCCGCCGGCCTTTTCAGCAACTATCGTCTTAAACTCAATAATCGGTTCGTCGTCAGCTGCTGAAGCCGTCATTGGCAAGCATAACCAAGCGCACATGAAGGCCACTAAGCCGAACCATTTAGAAAAAAGTTGTTTCATATCACTAATCATTTTGTTATTTCACTAATATACATTTCGAATGTTTTCCGTTGACACGAATAAGGTAAGCGCCATTATTCTTTCCAGCGAGGTCGATAGTAAGCTCATCACCGTCGCCATGCTGACTCGTCACTTTCACGCCAGTCATGGTAAACACCTCGGCATTGATGTCGTTTGCACCTGCGAGGAACACGTTCACGGCGCGCTCACCGCACTGCGACACCACGAGGCGGCTATCGTCAGCCACTACCGAGCCTACACCCGATTCACCCTTTCGGCGAAGCACTTCCTTCAAGCCCTCATAGGCATCTATCTTTCCAGATCCCACCTTTGCGGGGTCAGCCTTCTTCATGGCATCGTCCATACGCGACGTCTTCTTGATGATGTCCCTGATATCCTCGATGGTCAGCGTTGGATCAGCCTCTAACCAAAGAGCCACAATACCCGTCACCATAGGACAAGCCATTGACGTGCCGGCCGCCCATGCATAAGGATAGTCGATACCGTCAACAGTGGCGACAGCCGACAACATGTCGTCGCCAAGAATGTGCTGGTCTTCGAGATAGTATCGGTTCATCGACGATACAAGATAAGCACCAGGCGCCAATACGTCGGGCAAGTTACGTCCGTCAATAAGTGTTCCGTAAGAAGAGAATGGAGTCACCTCGCCAAACTCTATGCCGGAGCCAGGCTGCTTGTAAGCCCATCCGTCAAGCTGAGCCCAAGCAGTAGTGGAGTTGTAAGAGCCCACGCTGAGAGTACTCTTTCCACAAGCCACGTCGCTTATCGAGCCATTGCTCGACCCATCGTCCCATCCTTCCATCTTGAGGTCGCTCATTCCATAGTAATAGCCTGCCATGAAGGCGTCGAGTCGTTGTCCTTCCTCTCCCTCGACGAAGACAGCCACCTGATACTTTCCTTCGGGATTGGTTTCTGGATTGTCAATCACCTCAAAATCGAGAGTACACAACGAGCGACCTACCACTTGGTCAGTGTCCCAGTACAATCCTAAATAACCGCTGAAATACCTGTCAAAGGTAGCATCGACTACGTCATTGTCGTATTCCTTATAGTTTTCAGAACAGAAATACAGTCCATTTCCTTTCGTATCTTCTGTGAGATTAAGTTCGAAAGTCTTACTGTTCCTTTTTCTTTCGGTATTATACACGACAACCTTAAACGACTTGAAAGGCTTGTCGGTGTCGCTATAGATTTGCAACTGTCCCGATCTCACGTAGATAGTACCTTCGCTCATCTTCACGCTGTCGCCGACAACGAAGGTCTTGAATTCCTTGTCGTCGGCAGTGAATGTCTTTGTCGCGGCAATCTTTTCATCTCCCTCGTTACCCGTGGCAAGGATTATCTTAGCGTTGAGTTTCTTTGCAAGCACATCGAAATATTGGCAAACAGTAGCCTTACCGTCGTGCGAACCCTGGTTAGAACCAAGCGAGAGATTGACGACGATAGGTTTATTGACATATTCCGCATAGTAAAGGAGGTCCTCAACAGCGATGGCTATCTGTATGTCGGTGAGTGCCGTACACGATGCGGCACAGATATCGGCATCGTATGCCACTCCGTAGTAAGGGTTAGCTATTCCTTCCTCCACCTTCGAGCCCGTCTGTCCATTGTTAGTCAAAGTTGCCACCTTAGCATTGCCGCGGTATCCGCCAGCCATGATGCCGGCGGTATGTGTGCCATGATAAGTTGATGCTGCGTCGGTCTTATACTCGTTGATTTTTTCAGGTGTGTTATATACCGTTCGCTTTATCATCTCCTCGATGGTCTGTCCTTGTTTTGTATCGACCACCTCAAAATATTTCAAGCGGGAATTGCCATTCTCGTCCTTGAAGTTCAAGTGGTTGACGTCAAAGCCATTATCAACGATACCACATACGATGCCCTTGCCAGTATAAGCCTGCGAGAGTCCTATTCCCTGGTGGATCTTATCTACTCCAGTATCCTCGCGAGCATACTTCAGCTTTTGCTCCATTGGTCTTTCCATTTGGAAATTGGTGATCGATTTCAGCGAGGCTACACGCTCCGCATCGTCGAGTGCAACCGAAATAAACGCAAAGCCAAAGCTTGTACGCAACACGTTGACGCCCTGTGCTTTCAGGTCGGCCTCCGTTGCTCCATCGGCCAGTTTCACTATTGCGAGCGCATGAGTCTGAGGCACTCCAAGCATCTCGTTCACCGTCTTTGGTGTCTGTCGTGTAAACTGGAATAACTCCGGTTTACGTTGTTCCATTTTCAGTTGGCGAATCCTTACCTTATCTGCTATTCCCAGATGCGACTGAGCAGTGGCAGAAAGCGCCATTATCAACAACGACGCTGTAAAAAACTTAAATTTCATTCTCGGTTATTTAATATTATTTCTATTTTTTCTTGGAAAAGAGCTATCGTATAGGGTTTACTACGACTTTCTTTCCGTTGACGATGTAAAGACCGCGAGACATGGTCTTCACCTCAACGCCCATAGCATTGAAGATCTTTCCGTCGCCAGCCTGTTCAGCCTCAACATCATTTATGGCAGTTTCGCCGACCTTGGTGACTTTCACTTCCACCGCCTCGTTGACGACGAAGACAAACTGTCCAGCCTCGTTGGCAGTTATTTCATTGCCATCGACAGCGACCTTAATCTTTACTGAAGGTATAGGCATCACTACCACCTCAGCACCCGGCAGCACGTAGAATCCATCTTCCTTGTCCTCCTTGTCGGCTTCCTTCACCTTGTCGTAAACGACAGAGAACTCGTTCACCTCTATATCTTCGAGTACGAAGTCAACACTCACCACGCTCTTGTCGCCGGTAGAGTAAATCTTCAGCACATCATTGTTTCTTGGAATCACCTGATTGCCAGGCTGCAGTGAATTGTTGACATACATAAATGCCGGTTCTTCCGCCAAATTGGCAAAGCTGACATGGAACACTTCGCCTTCGTAGAACTTCACCTCGTTATATCCATTCCCTACCCTGACGTCGCGATAGTTGTCGTAGTCACCCGAGCGGAAGCTGTAATAGTTTACATTTGAAATATCGTCAACATATACGATGAGAGTCTGGTCGCGCACATATTTCTTTGTCCTTACGACAATGGTCATTCCGTCTTTCACGTCAATAGAATAGCCAGCGCCCGGCGACGCCTCTGACTGCGCCACTCCGTTGGCAGTAACCGATACTACAGTACCGTACTGCGAGCCCTTGATAGTTATCGTTGACTGTTTCTCAGACAGCTCTATCGTATTTCTTCCGCTTGACAAGCCCTCAAGAGGAATCTCTGAATAGCTCTGCGTGTCAAACTGTGTCACTAGCACATTGTTCACATCGTCAATAGTCAGCGTGGCATTGATTTCAGCATATAATTCGGCGTCGATGACCATTGTCATGTCGTCGATAGCATTGAATGAGTAATGTCCTGCGAAATAATCTGTCTGCCCTCCATTAACAGTCATCTTATTGAACTTGTATTTCTGAATGTTGCCATAAACGGTAACCATGGAACCCCAAGGCACATCGAATCCGGCTGCTGCAAGATACTTTTCCTTAGCCACATCCTCGCCTTCCACCTTCACGGCTGTGATAAATCCCTCGGCAGCAGCGGGATCAGCATACGAAAGCATCACCTTTCTTGTCAGTCCGGCAGGAGCGTTCACCTTAACGTCAACGTTGACACTCGCCTCGTTGAGCGAAACATAGAATGTGTTATAGGTTCTATTCAGCATATTGCCGTCAACACTTACCGAATACAGCACCTTTCCCGACACTGCATGCTTGAACTGGATTTGGTCAAAGCCAGGGATATACCTTATTTCCGTTGTCTGCTGTGAGAAGGTATAGCTCTGGTTAGATGTGCCGTGTGCGTCAGCCTTCAGTAAAGCAGGATCGTCAACGGTCACCCGGCACACGCCGGTACGGTCAGCCTCGGTACGTGAGATGACATCATATACGGCGGCTTCCTCTCCTTTCTTCACGGAGATAGATGAGCTTGTCTCTGTTGTCGCTCCATTAAGAGTTTTTGTCACCTTTAGATAACAACCATCATTTGGGGAGATGCTAATAGACTGATAGAAACCTGTATTGAATGGATCACTTACAGAGAAGATGTTTTCTCCATTGTGAATAGAAACGACCTCGTTATTGACCTTTACGGTTACGTTAGCCGCATTGTCGATGTTTACTTTCACATCGAGAGCATTAGCAGTCAGTCCCATCATACAAAGCACGATGGTGACCAACGAGTAGTAAATTTTTCTCATAAGCTTTTTCAAATTGTGATATTTTTCTCTTTTCTAAAGTTATTGTTTGTTACATTTTGCTTGCAAAGGTAACAAAATAATTCTTCTTGTCAAAAGAAAAAAGACGAAATATCCTATTTTTACTTTTTTTAGTCACATTTTAACACAATGCCCCGTACAGAACTCGTGAAAAGCTCCATACAGGGCATTTTGTTTATCTTATTCCTCAAGGAAAGGGAAAGAGACCACAGAATAGCTCAGCTTTATGACATTTGTCTTGTCGTTGTCGTCGCTGAGGATGAGATAGCTTGGCATCTTCGGGTTGTCGGTAGTGATGGTAAACGTCTTTTCCTTTGAATATCCGAAAGGATACAACGCGTAGTCCATCTTTGCATTCTGGTAATACCATGCTCCGCTTCCGTATCCGTTCTCGGCAAACTGCATCCTTATCTTGTTGTCGCCGACGAGCGTGTATTTGTAGTTCAGTCCGCCACTATAGTGGTTTCCGTCAGTAGTGGAATACGACACGAAATGGAAGCCAAAACGATCGTTATAAGTGCCAAAAAAGGCATAGAGCAGAATGTCGCCGAGTTCATTAAGTCCGCGTCCGAAATACGCCCATGCTTTCTTTCCGAAAGTGCCCATGTCAGAATAGTCACAGAACCACTGGTAGTCGATGAGCAACTGGTTGAGAGGAATTACCTTTTGGTCGAGAGTGACGTTTGCTCCCGACATTTCCTTGTAGCTGCCACCTTCAGAATAGGTAAATCCGGTAATATCCACGCCTTCAATATTTACGGGTTGATAAGCCTTCATGCCATTCTCGCTATACACATACGGTAAGGTGACAGTTATCGGGTTGCCCTGCTCGTCATCCACCTGGAATTTCAGAGTGCGTCGGTAAGGCGAGCCAGGAATTTCCTTTCCGTTAACCTTCAGCGTGTAGTTAAGCGACTGCATCTCATACCTCACCTCCTTCACGTTGTTGAGATATTCGGTCCACGACTTTCCCTGCTGCATCGGGGTGAGAATGGCATAAGTGCCTTGGCGGCGTCCCTTGAGCACCACTTGGTCAGCCTCTGCCTTCATCACGCTGAAGTCGTAGTCGCCCGACATGCCTTCTCCCTGATCTCCCGAGAGAGGAGCCGAAGGGTCGCTGAAAACATGGAACACCTGGTTGTAGGTGTCGAACGAGAGCATGATACCAGCCGACTGTTTCACGCTGTAGTAGCTGGTCTCCGTATATTCAGATGCGGCGAGTTCGTTGGCCACGGTCACCTGTCCGTCCTTTTCAAACTTTATTATCATGTTATATCCGCCGTAGGTGGCGGGATCGCCAGGGAAATACTGCATTATCCATCCGTTGTCAGCTCCTGAGAGCACCTCGATGGTATTCTTCACCTGAGCATTAGCCCTGTTAGCCGACGAGTCGCTGAAGAAGTCTTCCTGTTCGTTGCTGCACGATGCGGCGATGAGAGCCACCGCCATGCACAGTAAATAATGTATCTTTTTCATATCTTCTGTCTGGTAAAAATGTTAATTGAGAGATTTCAAGTCAAGTTCATCGATATGTTCCTGACGTTCAAGCACCTCCTCGCGCAGGGCGTCGATATCCATTCCCCACGTCTCTTCCATATAGCCACGCAGGATGTCGAGCTTTGAAGCTATCGCCGCCTTTCCTGAGTCTGATGCCTTAGCCACGGTATCGTCCCAATACTTCTGTGTATGTGTGACATAGGTAGAGAGCATCTCGCAGAGGTCCTCGTCAGTATTCATCGACGCGTATGGGGTGATGAATCCGCGGTCGAGTGCCTGCTGGTTGGAAAGGTTCACCCAGCTCTGCGACGTGTATCCTGTCGGTGTCACCTCTTTATATACAGTAGGATAGTCTTTTGTCTGATGCAGGATATGCGTAAACTCATGGTGCATGGTATGGAAATACCAGTAGTTGAGGAAATCGGGGTCGAGGTTTTCGAAGTCGAGGCTGTTGATGTTCAGCAACGATATTTTCATACCGCCTTCAGCCACACCTATCGACACCGATCCGTCGGTATTATATTGTGGCGAACCGACGAGATGAATCAGTTTCGGGCAGTAAGTGCGAATAAACGTGTTGCCCATCACCTTTGCATAAGCGTCAAGCCACAGGTACTTGGTGAGTTTGGCGATAGCCACAGCCTTGTCATATTCGGCAGGCACGAGGTTATATCCCTTGTCGCTTTCGTTAAATTCAAACCTGTACTTCACCTGTATATTATATTCATCGACATAGTTGGTCTTGAGCCAACGGTCGAAATCATTTTCTGGCATTGTCTCGTTACTCTCGAAGATGCTTTCGGGATTGAGTTCGTCTTCGCTGCATGATGTCATGCCCAGGCACATTGCAGCAGCCATAAACATATATTTCAGTTTCATCTTACATTGTCATTTATGATATTGTCATTCATTAACACTCTCATCTCGGATTAGCCTCAAGTCCAGCAGAGATCACGTCGTCAGGCAGCTGGAACGCCTTGCGCGGATCGTCTTTCTGCAGATATACGGGAGTCTGTCCTGCTCGGTTGTGTGCTATCTCAATACCGAATCGTTTGATATCCTGCCAGCGCAGTCCGTCTTGCATGGTTTCGCAGCGGCGCATATGCAGAATACAATGGAACAAAGCCTCTTGTGTCTCGTCGTTGATGGTAAATCCAGCTGGGTTGAGGCGTTTCTTCGGCGTGTTGTTGGCAGAGGCAGGCATTGGCTTGCCCTCGGCATCCTCGCTATAGTCCATGTCGATGTAGATATTCTCCACGTCCTCCAGCGCGATATTCAACTTTGCGCGACAGTTATATTGCATCCAAGTGTTGATGTCCTCAACGGCCTTGTCATACTGATTCAGATGGACATAAGCCTCAGCGCGGCACAGCAGTGTCTCGGGTCCCGAAAGCATCACTGTGACCACCTCTGGATAACCGATGCCATTCACCTTGTCCACATACTGCATGTCCTGGCGATATTTCGAGTAGCATATTTTCTGTTCTATGCCCCAACAAGAGTTAGCCATATAGAGGTCGTTGCTCTTTCCGTATTCGCCCCAGAGTCCGCCGGCGCGGTAAGTCTCTATGTTACAGATATATGTAGCATTATGTCCGTATCGTGTACCGATATTGTATGGACCGAGCCAGAAAGGCATCTGCGATGTAGCCGTCTGCAACAGGAGGTTGGCAGCCGATTTCGACGACACATACTCGTTACATCTTGAAGTGAAGTCGGCAGCCATATTGTAGATGGCCTGCCAGTCGCGCATCACCTTTCCTGGATTAGAGCCCAGCACCTTGTTGGCACATTCTATTACCTTGTCCCATTTCTGGTAATAGAGATAGAAGCGGGCGGCAAAGGCATAGGCTGCTGCACGTGTGAAGTGGTATTTCGGCACGGTATAGATCTGGTCGTCGATAAGAGGCAGGCCTTCTTCGATGTCCTTTTCCATATTAGCGTAGAGTTCAGCAAGTGTTCCTCGTGTGTATTCAGGTTTCACCGTTGTCTCTGGCTCCACGGCATAAGGCAGTCCGAGGTAGGTGTTGGCCGTCTCCGGCGCATAAGCCATGCAGAAGACGTTGGCGAGCTGGAAATGTCCCCATGCCCTACACATGAGAGCCTCTCCGCGCTGAGCTTTCATCGTCTCCCGTCCGTTCATCTCGTCGATAGAGGCAAGTGCCTGGTTGGCGGCTGCGATGGCGATATAGGTGTTGTTCCAGAAACTTCGTGGCGAGTCGTTGCCCGTTCCTGTGATTTTCTCCCAGAGGTATGCTTCCTGTTGCTGTCGTTCGCCGATGGTGTAGGTGGCGCCGTTGTCCATGGCATTGTCTGAAGCCATCTCGCAGAGATAGTTGAAATTGCTCTCAGGATAAGCCGAGACGAGTAGTTTCGTCACCTTCTCTATGCTGTTTATTTCCGTACGGTTGTCGGGCATCTTGTCGAGGAAGTCGTCGCAAGAGGTAAGTGTCATCACCGTTCCGACAGCCATATATATGATATTACGTATTTTCATTTCTTTAAGTCTTCTTTTTCGAAAAATATGGTGTTTATTACGCTTTATAATCCGAGTCTTACGGTCAGAGTAAACTGCTTTGGCATTGGCGATGCCACACCGCCGCTGTTAAAGAATTCTGGATCTTGTCCGTTGAGTTTCTTGTCTGAGTAGATGAGGAAGAGGTTTGTTGCCTGCAGCTTCAGCGACAAGTTGGTGAGCTTCAGCGGCTGGATGAGTTTAGCCGGGAAGTCGTAGCTCAGCGATATTTCTTTCATGCGTATGAAGTCTCCCTTTGCCACTCGCTCGGTAGAATAGTTGTATGCGTTGTAAGCATAGCTGAGATAGTTGTCGTTGTTGAGCAGTCGTGCGTCGGCAATGACGGGCACATTGGTTATTGCCTCGTCGCCCTGTACGGTCCATCGGTTCTTAAACTCCTTTGGCATAGCCGTAAGGTCGCTGTATGAACTCTTGAACACTGGGTCGAGACGTATCACATTGCCGAAGGCGTAGGTCATAAACACATTGAGTTTGAAGTTCTTGTATGTGAAGACGTTGCCAAACGAGCCGGTTATTGTCGGGTCGATAGAGCCTTCATAAACGAGGTGGCTCTTCTCGTTATACTCCTGGAAGTAGATGTCGCTGGTGGTCACCTGTCCATTCTCGTTGACGAACGTGGGCAAGCCGTCTTCGTTAAGGCCTTGGAAGTCGAAGGAGAACAACGAGCGCACTGGATATCCTTCCATGGTGAATCCCGTACCTGTCACCATATCTATTACGCGCACATTAGAGTCGAAATCGGTGACGGTATTCTTTGTCTTCGAGAAGATGAAGTCGGTGTTCCACTTGAAGTCTTTTGTCACAATATTCTTTGTGGAGAGCGACAGTTCGATACCGTGTGAGCGCATACTTGCCACGTTGGCATATTTCGTTACGCGTCCGCCAACGCCCGTGGTGGTGATGGCACCGATGAGGTCGTAGTTATTTCGTCTGTACCAGTCGATTTCGACGTTGATGCGGTTGTCGAGGAATCCCATGTTAGCTCCGATGTTGAACTCATGTTTTTTCTCGTAAGTCAACTCGCTGTTTTCCACGTCGTTGATGCCGAGCCCAGTCTCTGAGTCGCCTGTTGATGGTCGCCATGGGTTGTAGCTGGTGATCACCACCTTCGAGTTTGTGATGCTCGACGGTCCTCTGTCGGCCGTGAGCGAGTATGATGCTCTCAGTGTAAAGTTGGAGAGTGCTGGGCGCAACGTCTCGAACCAAGGTTCCTCGTGCATGTTCCATGCTCCCGACACGTTCCATGTTGGCAGCCATCGTGCTGAGCGACTTCGTCCGAGTTTGTTTGTTCCTTCGTAGCGCACTGTTCCATTGACGCTGTAACGTCCTTTCCACGAGTAGTTTGCGGTGCCGAAGAAAGCGGCAGAACGCGTGTAGCTATCTACTACAGAGAAATACTGCGTGCCCTCTTCCTGTCCTTGTTTGAAATACTGGTAGTCGTAAGAAGGCAGCATGCCCATATCATACTGGATGCCGACGCCGTGGAAGAAAGTACGACGGCGTTCGAGGTTGTTCACCTCCATACCACCGAAGAAGTTCACGATATGGTCGTCGTTATACACGTCGTTGTAGTTGGCTGTGGCGCGGAAGTCCCAGCTGTTCATCCTGTATTTTGTCTCACGATAGAAACCGCCGACGGGCAGCACGCTCACTGGCAGCGAGTTGACCTTGTCGGGGTCGGTATAAAGCCATGGGTTTGCATTTCTCACGGTGGCATCGTCCATAGCTCGGTAAGCCCATGCCTGGTTGGCATAGTCGTGTATTTCGTGCTCCTGTGTTGTGGTAGAGAACTTGTATGCTCCGAGCACAGATATTTCCACCTTTGTTATTGGTTTGTATTTCAGTTCGCCCTGGAGTTTGGTATCTACCACGTTGAAGTTCATGAAGTTGTTGTTCAGTTCATGGAAGATATTGAACGGTGAGTAGTTTCTCACGTAGTATTCATTAGGGTCGAGTGTGCGCGAGGTGTTGAGCGCATACGAATAAGGGTTGATGTCGAAGTCGCGTCTCACCTCTCCCGACACGGGGTCGAGGCTCTGTCCGAGTGTACCTGGTGCGCGCTGCTTACGGTAGGCGGCATTACCTATCACATTGAATGTCACCTTCTTCGAGATGTTGTAGAGGGCGTTGATATTTCCTGTATATCGCTGTACGCTGCTCTGTCGGTACCATCCCGGATCGTCCATGATACTGAACGAGGTATAGTACTGTGCCTTGTCGGTTCCTGATGCCATGCTTATGGAATGGTTTTGCGAGATGGCGTTGCTAAAGAGCAGGTCAAACCAGTCGGTGTTTCTGTACTCAGCCTCTCTCAGATAGGCGTTGCGTGCAGCCTCGGTGTTGGCGAGTCCAAACTTCCCGCTTGTCTCGTCGTATGAGTTGATGAGATGATACATCTTGCCATACACGCCACTGTCAGAGGCGCGATAGGTGGAGGCGAAATTGATAATACCGCCTTTTTCCATCTCGCGATACACTCCCATCTGCTCCTGCGAGTTCATGATGTTGAAGTTGTTGTAGCTTGGTTTCAGACGCATGGTAAACTCGCCTGTATAGCTGATCTTGTTGCTGCCTGAATGTCCTTTCTTTGTTGTCACGACAATCACACCAGCCATAGCTCGCGCGCCATAGATAGATGTGGCGGAACCGTCTTTCAGTATCTGGAACGACTCGATGTCGTCGGCGTTCAGTCCAGCAATGGCAGAAGAGATAAGCGTGGCGGCATCGCCTGACGAGAGTGCGTCGGCATCGACCTCAGTCACGTCTTCCATTATCACTCCATCGACTACCCACAACGGTTTGGAGCTGCCGTAGATTGACGTTGCTCCGCGGACGCGTATGCGTGGTGCCGTACCGAATGTTCCGCTGACGTTCTGTACCGACACACCTGCCGCCTTTCCTTCGAGGGCGCGGCTGACGTCAGCCACACCGTCGAGCTTCACCTTTTCTCCCGTCACCTTTGTCGTGGCTCCGGTGAAGAGTCGTTTGTCCATTTTCTGCATACCTGTCACTACGACGTCGTTAAGAGTCTGTGCGTCAGGTGCGAGGATGACAGTCATACCATTGTGGGCTTTTACTGTCTGAGTCACCATACCGATATAGCTGATGACAAGTTTCTTGCCATTTGGCACTTCAATGGTGAATTGCCCGTCTATATCTGTTATGGAACCTGTCTTGGTTCCTTCTACCATTACCGACGCTCCAATCACTGGTTCGCCGTCATCTTGGGAAAAGACCTTTCCCGACACTTTCGTCTGCGCTACTGCCATGGTCACAAAAAGACATAGCACGGACAAGAGCGTTCCTATTCGTTTTTCCATAAAATTTTTTAGCGATTATAATAATTTATTAGAAACTGAGTGCAAAATTACAAAAAAAAAACATAACTTGCAAAGTATTCGTATAAATTATCAATATTATTGGGGAAAAACGGAGAAATTTAACATTTGTAGTTAAAGTATCTCCATTATGAATTTAACATTTACAGTTAAAGTATCTCTCTCAACGGTTTCATGACGAAATCGCGCTCGTGCATCAGTGGATGAGGCAGCGTGAGCTCGTCGGTGGCGATGTGGAGATCGTCGTATGTCAAAATGTCGATGTCTATTATCCGGTCGCGATAGCACCCAGCGACCGACTTTTCCGTTCGTCCCATGTCGCGTTCTATCTGTTGCGTGGCATGCAGCAACTGCAGCGGCTGCATGTCTGTGACAACCATTATCGCCGCATTGACAAAAGTGTTTTCAGACTCAAAGCCCCATGGTTGGGTTACTAAAAGAGTTGACTGACGCTCCACGTCGCCAATCAACTCTCTTATTCTGCTTATAGCCTCAATGACATTGCCTTCCTTGTTGCCAAGATTGCTTCCGAGGCTGAGAAATACTCTGTGTTTCAAGCTCTTGTAATTAATTCAATTTCTAAAGAAATATCTGACGATTATCCGCCTCTGTAGGGTCTTACTTCATGTAAGACCGCAATCCGATTCGTAACGAATGAGCGATGTCATTAGGCGGGCGGTCTTACATGAAGTAAGACCCAACAACGGCGGTCATCAGCGCAATCAACTCGTCAACTTAAAACAATCAGTCATCGAGCAAGAGCAGTGCGTCGCCGTAGCAGCCGAAGCGGTAGCCATGTTTCAGCGCTGTCTCGTAGGCTTCCATCGTGAGGTCGTATCCTCCGAAGGCAGCCGTCGCCATGAGCATGGTCGATTCGGGATGATAGAAGTTGCTTATCATGCTGTTGGCCAGTCCGAACTCGTATGGCGGGAAGAGGAACTTGTTGGTCCAGCCGTCGTATTCCTTGAGTTGTCCGTCGGTGCTCACGGCGGTCTCTGTGGCTCGTGCCGTCGTCACGCCGACCACGCAGACACGTCGCTCGTTGGCCTTGGCGTCGTTGACGAGGTCACACGCCTCACGTCCGATGATGATCTGTTCGGAGTTCATCTTGTGTTTTGTGAGGTCTTCCACTTCGATTGGCTCAAAGCTTCCCAGTCCGCAGTGTGCCGTGATATACGCCTTCTGTATGCCTCTTATCTCCATGATTTTCATCACCTCGCGACTGAAATGCAGTCCCGACGTAGGTGCTGTGACAGCTCCCTCATTCTTGGCGTAGATGGTCTGGAAGTTGTCCATATCGTCGAGCGTAGCGGGACGGCGGTCGATGATATAGCGTGGCAGCGGTGCCTCGCCGAGGCTGAAGAGTTCTTTCTTAAACTCGTCGTGCGGACAGTCATAGAGGAATCTGAGTGTACGTCCTCGGCTGGTGGTGTTGTCGATGACCTCTGCCACCATCGGTCCGTCTTCCTCAAAGAAGAGTTTGTTGCCAATCCTTATCTTTCTTGCTGGTTCCACGAGCACGTCCCAGAGACGTTGCTCCTTGTTGAGTTCCCTGAGCAGGAATACCTCAATCTTTGCATCGGTCTTCTCCTTAGTGCCATAGAGACGTGCTGGAAAGACCTTGGTGTCGTTAAAGACGAAGACATCGCCCTCGTCGAAATAGTTGACCACGTCACGGAAGGTGAGGTAAGCGGGATGTTCGTCGATGACCTTTCCTCTTTCGTCCCTTACCTTTTCAATTATCTCGTCGCCGTCACTGTCTTTCTTGTAGAGTTCTATCTTTTGGCTTTTCTTGTGTAATACCATCAACCTACACTCGTCACGATGGTACACTTTCTCCACTACATTCCCGTCATCGTCGGTAAACTCGATGCATGGGGGTTCGAGAGCGACTTGGCTTTCAGGTAATTTGAATTTGAATTGGGACAGTTTCATATCGTATTTCATTTGTTTACTTATTTGTGTTACGCATGTATCAAGCTCTTTGAAGTTTTTTTCCCCTTTTCGCAAGAGTTGAGTTTATTTACTTTCTTGTTGACCACATTCCACGTCTTGGTTTTCAAGCCATTGCGGGAAGTCGTCGAGTGTTATGCAATCTTCTATCCTCACGTCGCCGAGGCGTGTGCGGCAGAGTGCCGTGAGGTAGGCGCCGCTGTCGAGAGCCTGCCCTATGTCGCGTGCCAGGGCGCGTATGTATGTTCCTTTTCCGCAGACCACGCGTATCTTCGCCTGCATCGTCGCAGGGTCGAAGTCGGTGAGTTCTATTTCGTCTATCTGCAGCGTCTTCGGCTTGAGTTCCACTTCAGCGCCTTTCCGCTTCAGCTTATAGGCGCGGTGGCCATCCACCTTGCATGCAGAGTAAGCGGGCGGCACTTGTTGTATCTCGCCTACGAAGAGCTTGAGTTTCTCTTCTATCAGTTCACGGGTGATGTGCGCTGTCGGGTAAGTGGCGTCCTCGGGATGCTCCATGTCGTAGCTCGGTGTGGTGGCTCCTAACTGCAGCGTGGCAGTATATTCCTTGGTGTGATACTGTAGTCGTTCTATCTCCTTGGTCTTCTTTCCCGTACAGAGTATCAGCACTCCTGTGGCGAGCGGGTCGAGCGTGCCGGCATGACCAGTCTTCACCCTTTTCACTCCCACCTTTTTCGATATCAGGTAGCGTATGTGTGCCAGTGCCCCGAAGCTCGACATCCTGTAGGGCTTGTTAATATACAGTATCTCTCCTTCTACGAAATTCATATCAACGAACAGATCAGTGTTACTACTCCCGCTATGGCGCAATAGATGCCGAAATAGATGAGTTTGCCTTTCTTCACGATGTTGATCATCCACTTACATGCCAGACAGCCAGAGACGAAGGCAGCCAAGAAGCCAACTGTCAACGGCAGAACGTCGATGCCGCCGAATGCCTCCTCGCCCTTAACGGCTTTAATCACGTCGAGCAGTGCCTCGCCGAGGATGGGCGGTATCACCATGAGGAACGAGAACTGCGCCAACGTCTCTTTCTTGTTGCCGAGGAGCAGACCGGTGGCGATGGTCGAGCCAGAGCGCGAGAGTCCGGGCATCACGGCACATGCCTGTGCAATGCCGATGATCAGCGCGTCGCGCCATCCGATGGTGGATTTCTGTCGTGGCTTGGCGAAATACGAGAAGGTGAGCAGAGCTGCCGTGACGAGCAGCATACAGCCTACTATTACCAGTCCCGAACCGAAGATTTCCTCCACGGTGTCCTTGAAAAACACGCCCACGATGCCTACCGGTATCATCGAGATGATGATGTTAATCACATAGCGGGTCTCGTCGTTCATCTCACATTTGAAGAGTCCGCGGAATATCCAGTCTATCTCTTTCCAGAGTATGACGAGCGTGCTCAGCACCGTCGCAACGTGTACGGCAACGGTGAAGGCGAGGTTTTCTTCTCCTTCCAATCCGAAGAGGTATGAGCCGATGGCCAAATGACCGCTACTGCTCACGGGCAGATATTCTGTCAGTCCCTGCACGAGACCGAGTATGAGTGCTTGTATCCAGTCCATATCTTAGTCTTTTGGTTTTCTTATCACTGCGTATATCATCGAAACGAATCCCAAGAGGCACACGGCCGGAGCCACCTTTATGCGGCGGGCGCTGAAGATGTCGGGATTATATGCTTCTTCTGTCGAGCCTCCTCCGCTCATCAGAATAAATCCCACCACTACTATTGCCATGCCGATGGCAAGCAGTATGTAGTTCATACGGTCAAAAGCGAAATTTTTCTTGTCCATTATTGTCTTTGTTTTTTTTTATTATCCATCGTTATTTCTTTGTCTCTCTCCCCTACCGTCAGTTGCGGTAGAGCTCGCCTGCCGTCATCTTAAGATAGCGGTTGAGCGAGAGGTAAGAGCACATGGCGGTGATGACCAGTCCGAAGCAGAACACCGCGGTTGCCACTATGGCGAGGTCAACCCATGTGATGACATTGAGCACTCCTGGCTCGAATATCATCAGCCAATAGAATCCTCCTCCCAAAGCGCCACACGCCAAGAAGGCGGCAATAAGACCCACGCCCATCATGTTGCGCATAAACGGGCGGCGGATAAAGCTCCACGAGGCTCCTACGAGCTTCATGGTGTGGATGAGGAAACGGCGGGAATAGATGCTAAGGCGCACCGTGTTGTTTATCAGCGAGAACGACACGCACGTGAGCAACACTGCCAATACTAATAGTATGATGTTTATCTTGTGGAGATTGGAGTTCACCTTGTCCATGAGGTCGTCCTGATAAGCCACGTCAGTCACCTCCTTGCGCTTCTTCAGCTCGCGCGAGATGAGCTTCAGCGAGTCGCGGTTGACGTAGTCGGCCTTCAGCCTCACCTCAAGCGTGGCGGAAAAGGGATTGAACCCGAGGAATTCCGACGGGTCAGAGCCCATGGCTTCGGTCTGCTCTTTCTGTGCCTGCTCCCTGCTGATATAGTCAATGTCGCGCGAATAGGGGCGATGATAGAGGTCACGACATAGCAGCTTTGCGCTATTCGTGCTCACATTGTCGTTCAACATCACTGTCACCGTGAGGTTTTCTTTCACGTATGCCGAGAGGTTTCTTGCCATCAGCACCGAAAGGACCACCATTCCCAAAAGTATTAGCACCATCGTAGTGCTTATGCATAAAGTAACTACCTGCAAACCGGTGCGTCTGCGGGTCGTTTTACGTCGTTTTGCCATTCTTTTATGATGTAATACACCTATTTCAAAAAAAATTTTTGCAAAGATAGTGTAAATTGGGCGAAAAACAAAATATTTTCAGTGTTTTTTGTTACCTTTGCACCAAATTTGACATTTATCACTCAATATAAACTGTTAAACTCATGAGTACAATCATATATCCATCGCCCATCTTCGGACCGGTAAAAAGCCGACGATTAGGCATCTCGCTTGGCATCAACCTCATGCCTGCCGACGGCAAGGTGTGCACTTTCGACTGCATCTACTGCGAATGTGGATTCAACGCCGACAGACGGCCGCGGCAGAAACGTCCGTCACGACAAGAGGTGGCAGAGGCTCTCGAAGCCCAGCTGAAGAAGATGCACGACGAGGGCGTCCACCCCGACGTGCTCACCTTTGCTGGCAACGGCGAACCTACCTCACATCCTGACTTCGCCGACATCATCGACGACACCATAGCGCTCCGCGACAGCTATTGCCCCGAGGCAAAGGTGTCGGTGCTGAGCAACTCCACGTTCATCCTCCGCCCAGACATCCACGGCGCCCTCATGCGGGTGGATAACAATATACTGAAACTCGACACCGTCGATCCTCTATATATAAATAAGGTGGACAAGCCTACGGGACACTACGACGTGAACCGTATCATCGACGCCATGAAGCGCTTTGAAGGACACGTTATCATACAGACCATGTTCATGAAGGGCAACTACGGAGGCGAAAGCGTTGACAACACCACCGACGACTATGTCTCACCGTGGCTCGAAGCTGTGAAAAGCATCCAGCCAATGGAGGTGATGGTTTACACCATCGACCGCGAGACGCCCGCCGAAGACCTTCAAAAAGCCACACACGACGAGCTCAACTCCATTCGCGACCGCGTCATTGCGGCAGGCATACCATGCACGGCATCATACTGACAAAGAAAATTTTCTGTATTTTTCTTGTATATTTCATAAAAATGAAGTAATTTTGCAGCCAAATCTTTAAAAACAGAAAACATAAACAAACAACAATGGGCGGTATTTTTGGAACAATATCAAAAAAAGACTGCGTCAACGACTTGTTCTACGGCACAGACTACAACTCTCACCTCGGGACAAAACGCGCCGGAATGGTCACCTTCGACCCAGAGAAAGGATTCTCAAGGTCGATACACAGTCTTGAACGCGACTATTTCAGATCTAAATTCGAAGATGAGTTGGATAGCTTCATAGGATGCCAGGGACTGGGTGTCATCAGCGACACCGACCCGCAACCTATCATCGTCAACTCTCACCTCGGACGCTATGCCGTGGTCACAGTGGCAAAAATAAACAACCAACGCGAGATTGCCGACGAACTGCTCGCTCAGGGCATGCACTTCAGCGAGATGTCGGCCAACAAGATCAACCAGACTGAGCTCGTCGCACTGCTCATCAACATGGGCAAGGACTTCACCGACGGCATCAACAGGGTGTTTGAAAAAATCGACGGGTCGTGCACCATGCTCGTACTCACCGAAGACGGCATCATCGCCGCACGCGACTATGCCGGACGCACAACGCTCGTCATCGGAAAGAAGGAAGACGCCTACGCCGTGACAAGCGAGACCACAGCATTCCCCAACCTCGACTACGAGACAGTTCGCGACGTGGCTCCTGGCGAGATAGTACGCCTCAGGGCCGACGGCATGAAGGTGATGCAGGGACCGTCAGGATGCAGCCAGATATGTTCTTTCCTCTGGGTCTATTACGGATTCCCAGCCAGCGACTACGAGGGCATCAACACCGAATACGTGCGCGAACGATGCGGAAAGATGCTCGGCGAAGAAGACGACACCGAGGCCGACCTCGTATGCGGAATACCCGACTCGGGTGTGGGCTTCGCCTTGGGATATGCCGAAGGTCATAAAATACCTTACAAACGTGCCGTATTGAAATACACGCCCACATGGCCACGAAGCTTCACTCCGGGCAACCAGTCGAGACGCGACCTCGTGGCAAAGATGAAGCTCATACCCAACCGCGCCATAATGAAAGACCAGCGAGTGGTGTTCTGCGACGACTCTATCGTCAGAGGCACACAGCTGCGCGACAACGTGCGCACGTTCTTCGACTGCGGAGCCAAAGAGGTGCATGCACGCATCTCATGCCCGCCACTGGTGTATGGATGTCCGTTCATCGGATTCACCTCGTCGAAGAGCGACCTCGAACTCATCACACGCCGCATCATACGCGACTTCGAGGGCGATGAGAACGCAAAACTCGAACAGTATGCCACCACCGACTCGCCCGAATACCGACGCATGGTGGACGAAATAGCCCGACAACTCGGACTCTCATCGCTAAGATTCAACAAGATAGAGACTCTTATCGAGTCTATCGGACTGCCTAAATGCAAGGTCTGCACTCACTGCTTCGACGGCAGTAGCTGCAATATGAAAAAGAAATAAAAAACAAAAACGCTTTCAATGGAAAAACAGAAAGTCATCATCTCTGACGATATAGTGGCTGAACTGTCTAACGCTATAAAAGCCTGTCAACACGACAGGCTTTTTGTGCTTTGCGACACCACCACACAACAGCTCTGTCTGCCTCTCGTCAACAGCATCGACGAAGTGGCAAAGGCACAGGTGATAGCCATCGGACCGACCGACTCCAACAAAACGCTCGACACCGTGGCACAAGTATGGCAACAATTAGGCGAAGGAGGCGGCACACGCCATTCGCTCGTCATAAACATCGGCGGAGGAATGGTCACCGACCTCGGCGGTTTTGCCGCGTCAACATTCAAGAGAGGTGTGAAATTTATCAACATCCCCACCACCCTACTCTCTATGGTTGACGCCTCGGTGGGAGGAAAAACGGGATTTAACTTCAACGGATTGAAAAACGAAATCGGTGTCTTCAATAATGCCGACTACGTCATCCTCGACACCGTATTCCTGAAGACCATGGATGAAGAAAACCTCTGTTCGGGCTACGCCGAGATGCTCAAACACGGACTTATCAGCAACGACACGCTATGGAGCGAACTCATCAATTTCGACATCCATCAGCCCGACCTCGACCAGCTGAGACGCATGGTTGCCGACTCAGTGGCGGTAAAAGAACGCATCGTACTGGCCGACCCGCTCGAACATGGCATACGCAAGGCTCTCAACTGCGGACATACCGTAGGACACGCCTTCGAGTCGTTTGCACTGAAACGCAAACCCATACTGCACGGACACGCCGTGGCTTACGGCATAGTATGCGAACTGTATCTCGCCGCTCGCAAGACGGGATTCCCTACCGATAAGATGCATGCCACTGTGAGATACATAAAACAACACTACGGCACGATGCACATCACATGTGACGACTATCCCGAGCTACTCGAACTGATGACCCACGACAAGAAAAACACGGCGGGCATCATCAACTTCACACTGCTCGGCAACGTAGGCGACATTCGCATCAACCAAACTGCCACAAAAGAGGAAATAGCCGAAGCACTCGACTTCTACCGGGAGGCCTAACCTACCATTATTTCCTTTCTTCCCATACTTGCGAATCAGCGTTAAATATCCAACTGCACACCGACGTTAAAGTCAAAGATGCCGTTAAACTTGCCGCCTGTGGCACCCGACCACGACACACCTTCGAAGAACTCGCTCGTGATGCCTTCGTAGGCTGTGTCGGCGTATATCGACCAGCGACGGTCGATACGGTATGTTGCGCCAATGCCCGCTCCCACCACCGGCGACAACGAGTCGATCGACCTGTTCTTGCCCAGACCCATACGTCCAAAGCAGTACATGTCCCAACGCTCACGTTCGCAATAGCCTGTGAGCAGATGCTTGACACTGAGCATCATGTCGAAATATGCCATGACGCAACCGCCGCCGTCGTAGTTGCTCACATGCTTCTCCTCGTCGTAAGGCAGCCATTCGAGCTTCTTGTTTTCGAAGAGGAAATTCTCCAAGTTGAGCTTTCCCCTGCAACCAATCTCGGGCGAGAACCATTTTCCCAAAGCCACGTCAAGACCCGTAGTCACGCCCTTGGGAAACACGTCGCTGAAGTTTTTCTCGCATGGGTTATACAGTGTCATGTCGGCACCGAACTGCAAGAACCAGTTCTTCCAGAAGCTTTTGTCGCTAAGTGAGTTTTTCGCCACATCGTCCTTCAGCTTGTGTTTCTCGCCCCCAATGTTATATGTCAAGCCCACATCGATGGTAAAATACATATTACTGCCCGAGCCTGTTCCAGTGGCAGTGGAAGGATCCATCGTGAAACCGCTCGAAATGCCGTTGTATGCTACGTCAGCATAGACGCCCCACGTGTCTGACAGCCGGAAGGCATTCGTCCATCCTAAACCTATCAGCGGCGAACCCTTGTTGACACCGAAGTTATATACGCCGCCGCCACGCAAAAACACTCCCGTGTTCCACATTCTGTCGGCCTTATATCCGCTGACGATGTTATGAAGGTCGAACACGATGTCGCCCTGCACGCTCAGGAATCCTCCCTTGCGGTGATTCTCGCCAGGTTGGTCGAACGGGGCAAGCCAGTTGGCACGCGAGTCGATGATGCCATTGCCCCAGCTCGCCTTTACCCTCAGTCCCATCTCGTGGGTAAAATGCTTACCAATGGCCACATCCACACCCACCGACGAGCCATTTTGTATCATCTCGCTGAAGGGATGGCCATAAGGCTTTTGCAAAGTCCAGTCGGCGCCGAACTGCAGAAACCAGCCGTCGTCAACAGGCACGGCTCTTTGCCTCACCTCGACGCTATCGCTTTGCGCGTCAACATGCAGCAACGCCATCATACCCAATATAAAAAATAAAATTCTTTTCATCTCTGCAATTCGTAATTTATCTCCTTTTCGTAAATATTTGTCCTACCTAAATTCCGCCTAACTCCTATTCATTTTTCAGCTGCGAAGTTACTACTTTTTTTTCAAATATGCAAGCAATTCTCTATTTTTTTTCGTTAAAAAACGTATAGTGGGTTTTTGCGTAAATTGGTGAGAAAACCAAGTTTTAATCAAAAAAAAACAGTTAAACAGTTAAACAGTTATTTTTTAGGTCATCACCCTTTTTCCTCATTTTTTATTTATATTATATATATATATAAATATATATATATAATATAAGTATTTTTTTGAAAAATAGGGGTACTTTAAAATAAAACTGTTTAACTGTTTAACTGTTTAAGTGTATGTTCTTGGTTTAAACAGTTAAACACTTAAACAGTATGATTTCAGACTATGAAATATTTCTCTACCTAAAGAGATTTTTCTGGGTAGTTGGAGAAATTAGAACACGGTAGATTATTAAAAATATATTTAGGGAAAAAATCATAATATAAGGCACTTATTTTTGCGAAATATTTTTACTACCTTTATATAAAAAGCTGTGTCTCACCCGCCCCGAAACGCCTACACATTGCAGTGCTGCCGTCCCCCAAAAAGAGAAAGGGCGCATGTGTCCAGCACTTGTTCTTGCTTCATCTTTTGTGAGTTTACTCTTATAGATGTCCCTGACCTTACAGCGACCATCGATGGTATCAACTTGTCAATTTGTCAACTTATCTACTTCTCAACTCGTCAACTTGTCAACTTACAAAAAATTAATACTCAATGTATGGAGCTATTCTCTTCAGGTCTCTTTCGGTGAAATCGCTGCATGTGGCAAGGACATTGATGTCGGTGATCTTGCCATACAGGCGGCGATAGTCGGTGATAGCCTTCGCCTGATAATAGTTGATATAGGGATGCTTACGCAGTTCGGCAAGCGAGGCACTGTTGACGTTGAGTTTACGCGGCGTCGCCTTTCCGAGTTTGATATAAGGCAGTGCGTCGGCAGGAAAGTCTTCTATCTCCATGAGCTGATCTACGCTGACATATCCGCCAAGACGCTCGCCATACCTCACTATGCTTCGTGCATACCATCTGCCGATGCCCGGCACACGCATCAGTGCCGTGGTGTCGGCGCCATTGAGCGAGACGTGCTCTCCTGGCGACAGTTTTCTGTTGCGTGGGCTGACACTCGACGGCGCGGTGCCATATATTTTGTCAGTAGCAGCGGAAGTCGTCTTAGAGGAAGAGGAAGCGATGGCTTTCTCTTGTTGCCATGCGTCGGAAGTCGTCTGACGCGCTGGAGAGTTTCGACTGACGTATTCAGCTGCTGTCATAGAGTATTCAGGAGCGATGCGGATATACGGCAGCAGTTGTTTGTATTTGTGCGCCGATAGGCCGTAGAGACGGGCGAAGTCTTGCGGACGGCGATAAACGCCTCCTGCCGCACGGTATCGGTAGATATTCCTCACCTGCCACGGCTGCAAGCCAAGAGCGAGGAGCTGCGTGCTGTCGGCAGTGTTAGGGTCGAAGTGCGAGAGTTTAACCGACGGTTGCTGAGCGGCATAGTAATGCCGTTGCTTTCCATCGCCGTCCCTATCGGTCATGCTGTCATCAGCAGCCGAGCCATTTCTTCCAGCCATGCTTCCCTCAGCAGCCGAGCCTCTTCTTCCAGCAGTATTTTCCGCAGCAGCCGTACCATCGTCTCCAGCCGTGATGTCTGCACGGTTTGCGAGATAGAGCAGCGCGGCGCATGTCGTCACGAAGATGACGAGAAGCGAGGCGACGACTTTGATGTCGTTCTTGTTGATGGAAAATTTCTCGTCTTTAATCACGTTATTATTCTTTTAAATTTATGAAGTGAATAGCTGCTGCAACCCGCTTCTTTATTTCTTTGCGCCCTTAGCTCCTCACTTCTCCCGGACTGATGCCATACTCGTCTTTGAAGCACTTGGTGAAATATGACGGGGCGCTGAAACCGGTGTCGTAGGCTATCTCGGAGATGGAGCTATCGGTGGTTTCAAGCAGTTGGCGACCGCGGGCAAGGCGCGACTTGCGCAGCAGTTCGACGGGAGTCATGCCGGTGAGCTGCTTCACCTTGCGGTAGAGCTGCACTCGGCTCATGCCCATCTCTTCGCCAATGCGCTCCACATTGAAGTCGGCGTCGTGAAGGTTTTGCTGGAGGATTGAGCGGAAACGCTCAAGGAACGGGCTCTCGGCTTTGGGTGTGTCGGCAGGAACAACCACGTCTTTCGTCACTTCCTCGTTGACTATGAGTTTCTGCAGATAGAATCGGTAAGCTATGACGGCAAGTGTCATGATGATGATGAGCACGATGACAAACGCCACGATCACCTTCTGCTGGAAGTTGACCTGCGAGAAATAATCGTCGAGCTTACCCTTCACCACTTCGAGGTCGTCGCTCACTCGCTGCTGCTCGATGTTTTGCGAGAGAAGGATATCGACGTTGTTGCGGTCAACGATGGTCGAGGTGAGGATATTTTCCTTGTCGTACTTATTGCCGTCGAGGATGTTGGTGGCGAGTTTCATCAGCTGCAGGCCGCGCGTGGGATAGATGCAGGTGGCTTCCATCAGTCCTTTCTGTACCAGTTCCATACCGCCGCCCGGCGTAGGCAGCGCGTCGATACCGAAATATTTTATGCCTTTCTTCCCGTGTGCCTCAGCCACGCCGCGCGCTCCCATGGCAAGGCGGTCGTTGTGGCCATACACGGCGGCGATCTCGCCGTCGTATGTGCGGAGAATCTCGTTCATGGCTTTCTCGCCGCTCTTGGCTGTCCAGTCTGCACCGCCTTCAGACGAGATCACCCTGATGTCGGGATAGTCGGCCATGGCTTCCACAAATCCGCGATGGCGTCCTACCGATGGCGACGAGGCTTGGAGTCCTTGTATCTCCACCACCACGCCCTTGCCACCGATGCAGCGTGCTATGTAATGTCCGAGCATCTTTCCGAGCTGAATGTTGTCGGTGCCCATGAAGGCGGTGTATTTGTCGCCGTTGGTTTTACGGTCGAAGAGCACCACAGGAATGCCTTTGTCGTATGCCTTGCTGACGATGTCGGTGAGGTTGACGGCTGAGTTGGGCGAGACGATGAGCAAGTCAACCTTCTCGTCGATGAAGTGGCTGATTTGCTTTATCTGCTGTTCGTCGCTGTCGTCGGCCGAGGTTATCTCGAGCTGTATGCGTGTGTCGGCATACTGGCTGAGGCGCAACTCGTTGTTCTGCTTGAAGCGCCACGAGTCCTCGGAGCATTGCGACACTCCGATACGGTATTTCATCGGTTGTTCGCCACACGAGAGGCACAACACCGCTATTATCGCCAACAAGGGCAAAAAGAGAAAAGAATGTTTCATTTCATAAAAAAAGATAGTTATCGGCGCAAAATTACATATTTTTTTTCTATCCACCAAATTTTTCCACCTTATTTATATATTAAAGCATTAAATATTGTCTCATGCAGCATTAACATACAAAGCAATGATACATTTAACACTTGAAATGTTACATTTCTGCATGTTTATGATACATATCATCTTTCATGTCTGAAATAAATGTCGTAACTTTGCGGCCAATTAATTCATTTACCTCAAAATATTGTATGAGAAAAACCTTATTAACACTGCTGACTATCACCTCAGTCGCCGTGGGGGCACAGAACCCCATCATACGCGACCAGTACACTGCCGACCCAACGGCACGCGTCTTCAACGGACGCATGTATCTCTATCCCTCACACGACATAGTGAGCCCTGTGGAACCCGAGAAAAAATGGTTCTCGATGGAAGACTATCACGTGTTCTCGTCAGACAACCTCACCGACTGGACCGACCACGGCGTCATCGTGACACAAAACAAAGTGCCGTGGGTGCAGCGCGACTCCTACGCCATGTGGGCGCCCGACTGCGTGGAGAAAGACGGACGCTACTATTTCTATTTCCCTGCCGCACCGCGAGGAAAAGAGCGTAAGGGCTTCGGCGTGGGCGTGGCCGTGGCACAGCATCCCGAAGGTCCGTTCATGCCTATGTGGCGGCCTATTGAAGGACTTCACGGCATCGACCCTTGTGTGCTCATCGACCCGAAAGACGGCAAGGCATATATCTATTGGGCTGGCATGGGAATGTGGATGGCCCGACTCAAAGACAACATGATGGAGCTCGACTCCGAGCCACAGCAAGTACAAAAGCTGCCCGAGGGTTTCAAGGAAGGCCCGTTTGTCTTCTCGCATGGCGGCAAATACTACTACACGTTCCCTTGGGTGCGCGACTCCACTGAGACTCTCGCCTACGCCATGGGCGACTCGCCGATGGGACCGTTTGAGTTCAAGGGCGTCATCATGGACGAATCGCCAGTGGCCTGCTGGACCAATCACCACTCCATAGTGGAATACTGCGGACAGTGGTATCTCTTCTATCACCACAACGACTATTCTCCGAATTTCGACAAGCTGCGCTCAGCTCGTTGCGACCGCCTTTACTTCAATGCCGACGGCACCATACAGAAGGTGACGCCGACGCTGAGAGGTGTGGGCGTGAGCCAGGCACGCAGCCGCCTGCAGATAGACCGCTACAGCCGCATCGCTGGCGGAGCCGACATCGCCTTCCTCGACACCACCAACTATTTCCTCGGATGGAAGACCGTCTTCCCGAAGCGTGGCGCCGCCGTGGAATACGACGACGTGGATTTCGGCACCGAGGCAGTGAAGGAGGCCGTCGTGCGTGTCAACACTACGCGCCCTGCCACCATAAGGCTCTCAGCGCAGCTCGCCGGAGCAACCAAACAGTCGTGGACCGCCGACCTGAAGATTCCCGCCACACGCGGATGGCAGGTGGTGCGCCTCAAGCTCAAAAACGCTCCCATGGGCATCAACAATATCAAGTCCGAACTCATTAAAGGAACGAACGTGGAAATAGACTACATAGGATTCGACATGCTGCCATGGGAACAAGGCGCATTCGTCACAGGACAATACCGCAACCTCTTCGCCGAGATGGGATATGCACAGGCTGACATCGACGCCAAACTGCAATCGGCGTTCGACGGTCTCTTCTTCGGGCCCAACAAAGTGTATTTCGAGGTGGGCGACGACATGGCTTACATCTCTGACATCAAAAACCACGACGTGCGCACCGAGGGCATGTCTTACGGCATGATGATCGCCGTGCAGTGGGACAAGAAAGACATCTTCGACCGCCTCTGGCGCTGGGCAAAACGCTACATGCAACACCAGCAAGGACCGCGCAAGGGCTACTTCCGGTGGAGCTGCAAGACCGACGGCACGCCAAACTCACAAGGTGCTGCATCTGACGGCGAGCTGTATTTCGTCACCTCGCTCATCTTCGCCTCTAACCTCTGGGGCAACGACACGGGCATCAACTATCTCGCCGAGGCACAGAACATTCTCGACTGTTCGATGCAGAAGACAGGAATGACTGACGTGGCGCCGCTCATCAATATCGAGCACAAACTCATCACCTTCACTCCCGATCCTCACGGCGGACAGTTTACCGACCCTTCGTATCATATTCCCGCCTTCTACGAGGTGTGGGCTAAGTATGCCGACGACGGGCGTAGCCAGTTCTGGCGCGACTGTGCCAAGGCCTCGCGCGAATATCTGCACAAGAGCATTCATCCCGTCACCGGTCTCAATCCCGACTACAACAACTACGACGGCTCGCTAATGCGCCGCGGCGGAGTGCTCGGCGACGCCTTCCGATACGACTCGTGGCGAGTGCCTATGAATATCGCCCTCGACTACAGCTGGTCGTGTGCCGACCGCCAGTGGCAGCAGCAGTATGCCAACCGCATACAGGCGTTCCTCTATTCACAAGGCATCGACTCGTTTGTGGATCAGTATAACATCGACGGTTCACAACCTGCCGACATCCTCGAAGCGGGCGGATACAAGAAACTGCGCCACTCCGTAGGTTTTGTCGCCACCTCTGCAGCGGCATCGCTCGCCGCCACCGACGTTAAGGCTCATGAGTTTATCGACCGCCTGTGGAACTCGCGCCACGAGCCCTACGAGGACGGATATTTCGACGCTTACTACGATGGTCTCGTCCGTCTCTTCGCCATGATGCATCTCAGCGGACGTTATCGAGTCATTGAGAAGAAGTGATAATTTCAGTTGAAGAGTTGATTGCGCATCCCACGCCGAAAAACAGTCTTTACTTTATATAAGACCGCAACCCGATTTATGGCATCGGAAAATTATGATTACGGATTCATCTGATTGAACTGAAAAAAGAGAATCAGAAAAATCAGAAAATCCGTAATCAATAATAATATAGCAAATCGCTGTATAGACACCAATTCCACCAAATTAGCTAAATATTGTTATAATTTTGCGGAATAAGCACCTCTTTATTCCGCCAAATCGATTCTTTTTTGTACCTTAGTGGCGGAATTAAATCATTTATCAGACTTATGGCGAAACCATAATAACGGTATCACCTGATGATCTGCTTAATAAACGACACTAATAAATATCGTGCATTCTCTATCAAATATGTTACATTGTATCATTTTTGCGATGGAATGCACGATTTTTTAATGTCTCGGTTGTGAAATCGCCGTACTTTTGCGGCAAAATTTCACATTAACAACTAAAAACATTCAGAAATGAAACATTTAAAACGTATGATTGCAAGCGCGCTCATGCTCATGGTGACAGCCATAATGTACGCGCAAACGATTGAAGCTACGGGTACGGTGGTTGACCAAACAGGAGAAGCCATCATCGGAGCTACAGTCATGGAGAAAGGTACCTCGAATGGTGCCATCACTGATTTCGACGGAAACTTCAAAATCAGTTTAAAGAAAGGTGCAACGCTCGTTGTGAGCTACATCGGCTTCAACAACCAGGAGCTTCCCGCCGCACAGGGAATGAAAATCACACTAAAGGAAGATGCACAGAGTCTTCAGGAGGTTGTGGTGACTGGTTACACCACACAGCGCAAGGCTGACCTTACCGGTGCCGTATCGGTGGTGAGCGTTGACGAGCTGCAGAAGCAAAACGAGAACAACCCCATCAAGGCTCTTCAAGGTCGTGTCCCTGGCATGAATATCTCTGCAGACGGTACTCCCTCAGGTGCTGCCACTGTGCGCATACGTGGTATTGGTACTCTTAACAACAACGACCCTCTTTATATTATTGACGGAGTGCCGACAAAGTCGGGTATGCATGAGCTTAACGGCAACGACATCGAGTCAATACAGGTATTGAAGGATGCCGCATCAGCAAGCATCTACGGTTCGCGTGCCGCTAACGGTGTTATTATCATCACCACCAAGAAGGGCAAGGACGGCAAGGTAAAGGTTGACTTCGACGCAAGCATAGCGGCCTCGTTCTACGCCAACAAGTTGGAAGTATTAAATGCCGAGCAATGGGGACAGGCTTATTGGCAAGCCAACGTCAACGACGGACTAAATCCAAACAACAACAATCTTGGCTACCACTTCGACTGGGGATATGACGCACAGGGCAATCCGCAATTATACAATGTTACAATGCAGAAATATCTCGATGACGGAAACACTGTTCCTTCCGCCGACACCGATTGGGTTAAGGAGACAACACGCACTGGTGTTATCCAAAACTACAATGTAAGCGTAAGCAATGGTAACGAGAAAGGCTCAAGCTATCTTTCGCTCGGATATTACAAGAACCTTGGTATCATCAAGCACTCTGACTTTGAACGTCTCTCGGCACGTCTCAACACTGATTACAAGTTGATAGGTAATGTACTGACCATCGGCGAGCACTTTACTCTGAACCGCACTTCTGAGGTGAGTGCGCCAGGAGGATTTCTTGAGAATGTCTTGCAGTTCAACCCATCCTTCCCGGTATATAACACAAAGGGTGAATACGCCAACCTCACCGGTGGATATGCTGACCGTGAGAATCCTCTGGGACGCTTGGAGCGCAACAAGGACAACCGCTACACCTATTGGCGTGCCTTCGGCGATGTATATCTTAACCTTGCACTCTTCAAGGGCTTCAACCTCCGCACTACTGCCGGCATCGATTATTCGCAGAAGCAGCAGCGCATATTCACCATGCCAATATCAAACGGCAACGTGGCTAACCCTGAGAATGCCGTCGAGGCTAAGCAGGAACACTGGATGAAATGGATGTGGAACGCCGTGGCAACATATAACATGGAAATAGGCAAGCACCGTGCCGACTATATGCTCGGTGTGGAGGTCAATCGTCAGGATGACGTATGGTTCTCAGGCAAGCGTTATGATTACGAAACTCTCAATACCGACTATATGTGGCCTGATGCAGGAACAGGAGTCGAGAAAGCATACGGTTCAGGCAGTGGTTACTCGCTTGTCTCTTTCTTTGGAAAGGCAAACTACACCTACGCTGACAAATATCTTGCATCGGTGACAATACGACGTGACGGTTCTAGCCGTTTCGGTAAAAATAACAAATACGGTACATTCCCTTCTGTCAGTTTGGGATGGCGTGTGACACAAGAGAATTTCATGAAGGATACAAGTTCATGGCTCTACGACCTTAAACTCCGTGCTTCATGGGGTCAGACCGGTAACCAGGAAATATCCAACACTGCCCGTTACACGCTTTACCAGGCAGTCTATGGTGACTCAAACTTCGGTGGCAATAGCTTTGGTACATCCTACGACATCGCAGGCACCAATGGAGGACAAATTCTTCAGTCGGGATTCAAGCGAGTACAGATTGGCAACGACGACATTAAGTGGGAAACGACAACACAGACCAACATCGGTGTAGATTTCTCGTTCTTCAACAACACCCTTTATGGTAGTTTCGACTACTATCACAAGAATACTAAGGACATACTTCTCTATATGGCAGGAATAGCTGCTATGGGCGAGGGTTGTTCAATGTGGATTAATGCAGGTGAGATGAAGAATAACGGAGTAGAGCTAAACCTTGGCTACCGCAACAGCATAGGCGATTTCAGTTACGACATAACCGCCAACCTCGGAACCTATCGCAATGAGATAACCAAACTGCCCGAGACGGTGGCTGCCAATGGCGATTTCGGAGGTAATGGTGTGAAGAGTGTCATTGGTCACCCTATGGGAGCACAGGTGGGATATGTATTCGATGGTATCTTCAAGAGTCAAGAAGAGGTGGATAACCATGCCACTCAACCTGGTGCCGGAGTGGGCAGAATGCGCTTTAAGGACCTCAACGGCGACGGAATGATAACAGAGGCCGACCAGGATTGGATTTACTCTCCAGTGCCAGACTTCAGTTATGGTTTCAATATCTATCTTCAATATAAGAACTGGGACTTGACAATGTTCTGGCAGGGAGTGCAGGGAGTTGATGTCATCTCCGACCTGAAAAAGGAAACCGACCTGTGGGCAGGTGTCAATGTTGCAAACCTTAACAAGGGACAGCGTCTGCTCGACGCATGGTCGCCTACAAACCCCGATTCAACAATCCCCGCCTTGTCAACATATAACAACAACAACGAGACACGCGTGTCAAGTTATTATGTTGAGAACGGCTCGTTCCTCAAGCTGCGCAACATACAGATTGGATACAACGTGCCCAAGGCTATTACTAACAAACTCTATATGGAACGCCTGAGATTCTATCTGTCTGCACAAAACCTTCTCACGGTCAAGAGCAGCAGCTTCACAGGAGTAGATCCTGAGAACGCAAATTTCGGCTATCCAATACCAGTGAATATGACATTTGGTCTAAACGTAACATTTTAATTGAGATATGAAAAAGATTTTCAACTACATATTGGCTGCCTCTTTTGGATTGATGGCAGCAAGCTGCTCCGACTTCCTCGACGAGCAGGTGCCACAGGGCACACTTGACGAGAACCAGGTGAAGGACCCTTCGCTCGTTGAGAGTACCATAATATCGGCATACGCCGGATTCACTCAGGGTGAGGACATTAACGGCTCGTTCTCAATGTGGAACTACGACGTGCGCTCTGACGATGCCTATAAGGGTGGTAGTTCTGTGAACGATGGTGACGTCTTCCACCAGCTTGAGGTGCAGAAGGGCGTGCTGACAACCAACTGGAATATCAGCGACATGTGGAAC
This sequence comes from Prevotella sp. P5-92, assembly GCF_002251245.1. Lineage (GTDB taxonomy): Bacteria > Bacteroidota > Bacteroidia > Bacteroidales > Bacteroidaceae > Prevotella. The sequence goes on along the minus strand of NZ_NPJG01000068.1, from coordinate 64,312 downwards.
CGTCTGTACATAACCATATCGCGCGTCAATTCTGCCATCAGCGTGCTTGAGAAGTGTGACGACAGCTATGCCCTCAAGGACCAGCGTATGGCCGAGATGAAGTTCCTGCGCGCCTACAGCCACTTCCTCCTAAAGCGCCTCTTCAAGAACATTCCGTTTATTATGAACGCAAACCTCCAATACGAGGAATACAACACCCTCTCCAACACCGAATACACCAACGATGAGGCTTGGGGCATTATTGCCAAGGAACTGGAGGAGGCTTATGAGGTATTGCCGGTGAAGCAGACGGAGAAGGGGCGTCCCACAAAGGCTGCCTGTGCGGCATTCCTGGCAAAGGTATATCTCTACAAGGCTTATCGCCAGGATGATGCAATGAGCCATAAGGTGACAAGCATAAATACCGACGACCTTGACAAAGTCATCAAATACACCGACCCTGCAATATACGCTGCCGGAGGATATGCCCTTGAGGCCGACATACACAATAACTTCCGCCCTGAGGAGCAGTACGAGAACGGATGCGAGTCGATATGGGCAATACAATACTCACGCAACGACGGTTCGACATACGGCAATCTCAACTGGTCGAACGGCCTGATTTGCCCAAATATAGCAGACGTGACCGACGGAGGATGCGACTTCTATAAGCCATCGCAGAACCTTGTCAATGCTTTCCGTACCGATAACAGCGGTCTGCCTCTTATCGACAACTTCAACCAGAAGGACTACGACATGACAGCCGACAATGCCGACCCGCGCCTTTTCCTCACAGTGGGAATGCCAGGCTTGCCATATATGTTCAACCAGGACTATATCATGAACCGCACTTCCAACTGGAGCCGTTCAGGCGGATTATATGGCTACTATGTCACGCTAAAGCAGAACGTCGATCCGGCCCTAATCGGCCAGTATCTCATCAAAGGCTCTTTCTGGGCAACCAGCATGAACCGCATCGTGTTCCGCTATGCCGACGTGCTGCTTGAGCGCGCTGAGGCTTTGGCACAGCTTGGAAAGACTACGGAAGCAATAGCTCTCGTAAACCAGATACGCTCTCGTGCCGCAAGCAGTACACAGATGATAGGCAACTATCCGTCAAAGTATGGCGTGAAGTTCTATTGCAAGAATTACACCGGTTCCTACGATAAGGAAAAGGCAATAAAGATTGTGAAGATGGAGCGCCGGTTGGAGCTTGCAATGGAGTCGGAGCGTTTCTTCGACCTCGTGAGATGGGGCGAGGCTGCACAAACCCTCAATAGCTACTATGCGGCAGAGAAGACTAAATGCACCGTCTATGGCGAGGCTGAGTTCACCGCCGACAAGGGCGAATACCTGCCTATACCATTTGCACAGGTGGCTGCCTCTAACGGATATTACACTCAGAACATTGGTAACTGGTAAAACGAACAATATTATTATGAAGACAAGAATAAACAATATCATATCTGCATCATTCATCTTCCTGATGATGATGTGCATGGTTGCCTGTACAGATGACAATGTCAGCGGGCTCCAACTTTCGGGCGACTGCACGATTGAGGCTTTGACTCTCGATAACTATGAGGGCAAGGTGGATTTTAACTCACGTACCGTAACCGTGAACTTGCCAGAAACATACGACACAAGGGCAATGATTGTGACCGAACTTCGCCTTTCAGAGGGCGCAAGCGCTAATGTTCAGAAGGGACAGACCGTGAACATGGAAGGCGCACAGAACATACACGTGACAAACGGCGACTTGTTTCTCGACTGGAAACTGGTGGCAAAGCGCGATGAGGCCAAAATCTATTCGTTCATTGTAAATGAGGTGTATAATGGCATCATCGACCAGAGTGCCAAGACCATCACCGTTTATGTTCCCGGCGGTGTAGATATAACTGCTCTCGTTCCTTCCGTCGAGTTCAGTGAAGAAGCAGTGTGCCAGCCGCTCAGCGGTGTGCCCCAGGATTTCACAAATCCAGTTGTCTATACCGTTACCAACGGAACAGCTCAGGCACAATATACGGTAAATGTCTTTGCCATCGACAAGCCAAGAGCAGTGTTTGTAGGTAATGTGCCGACTATGAATGAACTTGACCCCGAAGCAAAAGAAGCTTGTTCATGGATGTTGGCAAACGTAGAGAAGTCTTTATACGCTTCATTCGCCGACATACAGATGGAGACCGTAGATCTCTCTGAATGTAAGGTGATATGGTGGCACTTCCACTACGATGGTGGTGTTGACGGACATGACCAGTTTGTGACTAAGGCCCCGTACGCCATCGACGCCAAGAACCAGTTGCGCACGTATTATGAAAACGGAGGCGCTTTCTTCCTTACTCGTTATGCCACCAATCTCCCGTCGTTCATCGGTGTCACGGGCGACGACGAATGGACTACTCCTAACAACTGTTGGGGACAGAACGAGGCTGATGCAGAACTTTGCGGAGGACCTTGGGACTTTAAGATGTACAACGGACAGACAGGCCATCCTCTATGGCAAGGACTTGTGACTGGAGATGACCCTAACGCGGTATATACAACGGATGCAGGCTACCATATAACCAACTCCACGGCACAGTATCATATCGGCAACGACTGGGGAGGATATGACAACCATGCAGCATGGGAGGCACGCACAGGCGGTAAGATTCTCGGTGTCGGCGGCGACGGTTCTGTTGTGGCATGGGAATATCCTGCACACGACGGAAAGGGCGGTATCGTCTGCATCGGTTCAGGATGCTACGACTGGTATTCCTACACATTCGAGGCTGGCTATACTGAGAAATTCCATAAGAATGTCTCTATCATCACCCAGAACGCTTTCAACTATCTTACAAAGTAATATCTTAAACGATTAATATATATGAAACCAATGATAATTTCAACAATAATGATTGCTGCACTTACAATGACAGCTTGCAGCGATGACAGTTTTGCTGGCGACCCTGCAAAGGACTGGTCGGCAACAACCGAATGCTTCACTCCGACAGAGGAAAGCGGCTACAACACATACTGGAAGCCTGCCATTGGCAGGGTGGGCGACCCTATGCCTTTCTACGACAAGAAGGCGGGCGACTTCAAGGTGCTCTATCTGCAGGAGTTTGACAACAATGATGCCTGGTGCTATCATCCCATCTATGGCGTATCGACAACAGACGGTGCCAACTATCAAGGCTTGGGGGAGATTCTCCCTATGGGAAAGTCGAAGGATGAACTTGACGCAGCCTTGGGAACAGGATGCGCCGTGTATAACGAAAGCGACGGACTGTACTACATATATTATACTGGCCACACCACACGCGAGGTGGTGATGCGTGCCACGTCGCCCGACTTCAAGACATGGACCAAGGACAGGGAGTGGATACTGCGCGGTTCTGACAACGGTTATTCCGACGTTGACTTCCGCGACCCGCAGGTGTTCCAGGACGACAACGGACTGTGGCACATGATCATTGCAAGCAACCTGAAGTTCGCCGAATATACATCGGAGAACCTGCGCGACTGGAAATACGACGGACAGTTCTCGTGTATGATCTGGGATCGTATGCTTGAGTGCCCCGACATCTTCAAGATGGGCGACTGGTGGTATATGGTATATAGCGAGGCATACCGCAGTGACTGGAGCCGCAAGGTGAAATATATGATGGCGCGCTCGTTGGACGAACTGAAGAAGTGCTTCAACGAAGGACCGAAATGGCCTGCCGACGACAAGGAGGGAGTGCTCGACACTCGCGCTTTCTATGCCGGCAAGACTGCCTCTAACGGCACCGACCGCTTTATATGGGGATGGACTCCTTATCGCACCGGTACCACCATACACGACAAGAATATTGCAGTGGGGGCTGAAAGCGAACCAAACTGGTCGGGTGCATTAGTGTGCCACAAACTCATACAACATGCCGATGGTACTCTCTCTGTCGGTGAGGTGCCGGCAATGGCTGACAAATATGGCGTTCAGACCGAAGCGAAGGTAATGGCATCGGAGAACTATTCTTCTGGCACTATCAACGGCAACGGATATGTACTTTACAGTCGCCTTGGCTATCATAATCACATCTCCTTTGTGGTGACGGCAGGAGAGGCTGACAAATGGGGCGTTTCGTTTGTGCGTGGCACCGACGCTACGAAATACTATTCTCTCGTGGTCAATCCGGAATGGGAAAACGGCCGGCGCAAAGTAAACTTCGAGCAGGAAGGCGCTGAAGGCAAGGGATTCATCGTAGGAGCCGACGGATACATCTTCCCACGTCCTGCCGACAATACATACAAGGTTGACATCTACACTGACAACTCTGTCGTGGTGATGTATATCAATGGTGAATACGGCACTACGCAGCGCATCTACGGCTTGCAGAAAAACTGCTGGTCTGTGAACGGCTACGGAGGCAATGTCACTGTCAGTGATGTTAAGGTAAGCAGTTATTAATTTGAAATTAAGAACAGAATGAACAAAAGCACCCGTATAACCGCAATGATGTTTTGGGCTTTATCGCTCTTTGGTAGTGTCACGCTCGAAGCCCAGACGTTCACTGCGCAAGCATTGGAGCAAACCATTGTCACTCCTGCACAAGAGGGGAGATATTTATGGTTGCCTATACAGGAGTCTGCCCCGGAAGGCAAGCTTCAGGTCATCGTGTCTAATGTGGCACAAATGGAGCAAAACGTACGCTTTGCCCGCGAGAAAGTCGATTACTATGTGGCACTCGACATGCAACCATGGCTTGGTGCTAAAGGCTTGTCGGTTGTCATCCAGAATGTGCCAAAGGGTTCTGTATGCTTCAGTAAGATAAAGCAGAACGACGACAAGCAGTATATGCTCATCCCTGAGAAATACAGACCATCATACCACCACGCTCCCGAGCGTGGATGGATGAACGACCCCAACGGACTGTTCTTTAAGGATGGTGTATGGCATCTGTATTATCAATATAATCCGTATGGCTCCATGTGGGGCAATATGCATTGGGCACACAGTACATCGACGGATTTGGTGCATTGGCAGCAACAGCCTGTCGCACTTGCTCCCGACGCCTGGGGGACGATGTTCAGCGGCTCGTGTGTCGTTGACCACAATAATACTGCCGGTTTCGGCAAGGATGCCATTATATCCATGTACACGTCAAGCCGTCCCACTCCTTTTGGAGGCGATGTCCAGGCTCAGTGTATTGCCTATTCCAACGACGGAGGCAAGACTTTCACAAAGTACGTTGGCAATCCGGTCATAACCGATGAAAAGAAAGATTTCCGCGACCCTCACGTCTTTTGGAACGAGGAGGCAGGATTCTGGAACATGATTCTCGCCGCAGGTCAGGAGATGCAGATATATTCTTCTGCAAACTTGAAGGACTGGAAGTATGAAAGTTCTTTCGGGCATGAGTATGGCAACCACGGTGGTGTGTGGGAGTGTCCCGACCTTATGAAAATGAAGGTTCGCGGCACCGACAAGGAGAAATGGATGCTTATCTGCAACATCAACCCTGGTGGACCTTTCGGCGGTTCTGCTACACAATATTTTATCGGCGATTTTGACGGACATAAGTTCACCTGCGAGGATGACCCCTCTGAGACAAAGTGGATGGATTATGGCAAGGATCACTATGCTACCATTACATTCGACAACGCTCCCGAGGGCAGACATGTAGGTATCGCTTGGATGAGCAACTGGCAGTATGCCAACCAGGTACCTACAAAGCAGTATCGTTCTGCCAATTCTATCGTTCGCGATTTTGGACTCTTTGAATATAAGGGTGAGACCTATTGCAGTATCACTCCAGCCAAGGAGATGCTGGCAGCGCGTGGTGCCCGTGTGAGTCAGCCTACCGAGGCTTGCGAGATTGTCGTTACCGTCAAGGGTGATGCCCAGATTACCTTGAGCAATGCCAAGGGCGAGAGTGTAGTGATGACCTACGACGACGAGGAAGAGACATTCGACATGGACCGTCGCCGCAGTGGCAATATTTCATTCAGCGACGCTTTCCCTGTTGCGACGTCTTCTCCCACCTATGGCAAGGTGCGTCAGCTTCGCATTTTCGTTGACCGTTGCAGTGTTGAGGCCTTCGATGGCGACGGAAAGATGTGCATGACCAACCTTGTTTTCCCGAGCACTCCTTATGACAAAATCACAGTGAAAGGCAAGGCGAAGGCTGCAATATATAAGATTAAGACCCAAAATTGATACAAAATATCAGAAATATGTTGCATTGAACGAATTTTATACGTCTCTGCAACATATTTTAAAGCCTACATAATTAAATGACTGTAATTTTGCGCTCGGAAAACAGAAACAGACAAGAGAGTCTTGAAAATAGTTTTTGCATAAGCTCAATATTAGTAAGTTTTTTAGTTATTGATTTAGGTTTTATTTTAGGTTTTATTTTAGGTTTTATTTAGGTTTTGGTTAGATTTATTTCGGTTTTTGATTTGATTAATTTATGATTTGGTCTTTTGGGGTAGAGAGATTGTTTTTCAGGATAACATATCAAAAAGAGTGAACAATAATAAAATAGAATAAATAACATTGTAATAATGAGTAATACAAATAAGATGGCAATCGTACCCGTGATGCTTTGCTTCTTCGCCATGGGTTTCGTCGATTTGGTCGGCATTGCCTCTAACTACGTCAAAGAAGACCTTCAACTAAGCGACTCCGTAGCGAATGTACTACCGTCGTTGGTATTCTTTTGGTTCCTGATATTCTCGGTGCCCACAGGAATGTTGATGAACCGCATAGGCCGCAAGAAGACGGTCCTTCTCTCCCTGATAGTGACAGTTGTATCACTTCTGTTGCCATTGTTTGGTGAGAACTTCCCCCTCATGCTAGTGTCCTTCTCTCTTCTCGGCATCGGCAACGCCTTAATGCAGACATCCCTCAATCCCCTGGTGTCTTCAGTAATCCAGGGCAACCTTGCCTCTACGTTGACCTTCGGCCAGTTTGTCAAGGCGATCGCCTCTTTCCTGGCTCCTTATATCGCGATGTGGGGTGCGCTTGCCACCATCCCGAGTTTCGGTATGGGCTGGCGTATCCTTTTCCCCATATACATGGTGATAGGCATCCTTGCCTCACTTCTTCTAGCCTCCACACCTATCAACGAGCCTGCGCCCGAGGGCAAGGCATCCTCTTTTGTTGACTGTGTTAAGTTGCTCTCCCGCCCCATCGTCCTTCTTTCCTTCATAGGCATCATGTGTCATGTTGGAATAGACGTGGGTACCAACACCACCGCGCCTAAGATATTGATGGAGCGCCATGAGATGACTCTCAACGACGCCGCCTTCGCCACCTCGCTTTATTTCATCTTCCGTACCATCGGCTGCTTGACAGGCTCGTTCTTCCTGCGTGTGATGAGCAACCGCCTGTTCTTCATCATCAGTGTCGTGATGATGGCACTCTCGATGATAGGTCTTGCCTTTGGCACGTCGAAGGAGATACTCTATGTCGCCATCGCCCTCGTTGGCTACGGTAACTCCAACATCTTCTCACTGGTGTTCACCCAGGCACTGCTCTCCGACAAGTCGCGTCAGAACGAAATCAGCGGCCTTATGATTATGGGACTTTTCGGCGGAACCGTCTTCCCGTTGTTCATGGGCTTCGCCAGCGATGCCATGGGTCAGGCAGGAGCAGTGGCAGTAATGGCACTTGGTGTCATCTACCTCTTCACTTACATATCGAAAATAAAAACATCTAAATAACGTATATATGGACAACAGAATAATAGTAGGATTAGGCGAGGCACTATGGGACTGCCTCCCCGAAGGAAGAAAGATTGGCGGTGCACCAGCCAACTTCGCTTATCATGCGTCGCAGTTTGGTTTTGACTCTTATGCGGTAAGTGCCGTGGGCAACGACCCATTGGGCGACGAGACAATAGAGGCTTTGAAATCCAATGGCCTGAAACTCGAGATGCCACGCGTGGATTTCCCCACCGGCCAAGTGCAGGTGACACTTGACGAAGACGGTGTTGCCACCTACGACATCAAGGAAGGTTCGGCATGGGACAACATTCCGTTCACTCCTGAGATAGAGGCGTTGGCAAAGCAGTGCCGTGCCGTGTGCTTCGGTTCATTGGCACAGCGCAACAAGGTTTCGCGCGACACCATCTATCGTTTCCTCGATGCCACCCCTAAGGACTGCATGCGTATCTTCGACATCAACCTCCGTCAGAACTTCTACTCCAAAGAGATTATCCAGGAGTCGCTGAAACGTGCCAATGTGATGAAGATAAACGACGAGGAACTGGTCATCATCGGTCGGATGTTTGGCTATCCAGGGATGGATTTCGAGAACAAGTGCTGGCTCATCCTCGGCAAGTACAATCTCGACATGCTCGTGCTCACCTGCGGTGTCAACGGCAGTTATGTCTTCTCCAAGGGAGCCATGAGTTATCTTGAGACCCCGAAGGTGGAAGTTGCCGATACAGTAGGAGCCGGCGACTCGTTCACCGGTTCATTTGTTGCCTCCGTCCTTGCAGGTCAACCCATTGCTGAGGCTCACCGCATCGGTGTTAATGTAAGTGCTTATGTCTGCACTCAGAATGGTGCTATGCCAGTGATTCCCGAGGAATTGAAGAAATAACAATTGTAATTGTTTTATTGATAAAGCCTGTCGTATTATTATTACGGCAGGCTTTTGTCGTATATAAGTGGCACATTATTTGAATTAATTACAAAACGTATAATTTGTGATATTTTAACGCAAAACATTTGGTATTACGGATTATATTTCATACTTTTGCACCATGAATTTGATTTATGGAGATACCAATGCGCAGATTATCTCACGAATGGGGAGTAACTGCAAGCGTTATCGCATTGCCGCCAATCTCACACAACAGGAATTGGCTGACAATGCGGGTGTAGGCATTGCCACAGTAAAAAACTTCGAGAATGGAAAGTTGCGTAATGTAACCCTAGAATCCTTGTTGAGGATTATGAGGGCTATTGGCATTTTAGAACAAATCGAGGGAGTGCTCCCCGAGTTACCCCTGTCGCCATTTGAAATGGAGGACATACAAAAGAAACTAAAGGGGAAGCAAAGGCAGAGAGTCAAACATTAAGGAAAGGGATGAGTATGAATAACGTTTTGAAAATCACACTATGGGGGTATGATGTTGGAAGATTGGTATGGGACGACAAGGAGAGAAGAGCGTTTTTTAGCTTCTCGCCGTCGTTCCTGTCAACTGGATATGACATTGCCCCATTGACTGCATCTATCAGCAAACCGTATCTTCGTCAAGGTGGAATATACAAGGGCAACATACAACAGAAGATATATAAAGGGTTGCCGGAATTTCTTGCAGACTCGCTACCTGACCGCTGGGGTGAAAGTCTTATTTCAAGATGGCAGCATGAAAATATGCCCGACGTGAAATTCACTCCAGTTGATGCATTGGCGTTTATGGGTAAGCGTGCTATGGGGGCGCTGGAGTTTGAACCATGTTTCGACCAATGGGGTGCTCCGGTAGATTTGGAATTGTCCTGTCTTTATAAGATAGCAGATGATATTCTCAACGAAAGGTCAGTGGCGGTGGATAATCTGAATAGTGCAAGTATGCAGAGTCTGTATCTCGTTGGTACATCAGCCGGAGGTATGCAGCCCAAGGCAATTATTGCCATCAACGAGGATGACGGCACAGTGAAATCCGGGCAAGTCCACCTTGAGGGCAATTTTAAGTATTTTATTTTAAAATTTGACAGAGTCGGGCATTTTCCATATACTCTAATGGAAAAGACTTATTATGATATGGCTTTGGCGTGTGGAATAAAGATGATGCCATCAAGGCTGATTACTATAGATGGGCATAGCCATTTTATCACTGAGCGTTTTGACAGGGTTGGAAATGACAAATTGCATATCCAGACACTTGCTGCCTTATCTCCTGACGCAGATTGTTATGAGGACTTGATGAAGACTGCCCGTCTGTTGAGAATACCGGACAACGAGCTGACGGGAATCTTCCGCATAGCCGCATTTAATGTTTTTGCGGCAAACGTTGACGATCATAACAAGAACTTCTCATTCTTGATGGGAAGAGATGGACATTGGCATTTTGCTCCTGCATACGACTTGAACTTTACGATAGATTTGCATGGTTCGCCTCTGTATCATCGCCATGAATTGACGTTATGCGGCAAAGACAGGAAAATCACCCGTGACGATATTCTCAGGTTTGGTGACGACTCCTGCATCAGAAATGCATCTTCTATCATTGATGATGTAGAATACGCCGTGAGTCATTTCCCTGACTTTGCCGCAGCCAATGGCATTGACAGAAAATTCATCGATGAGATTGGCGGATACTTAATTGGACAAAAATGAAGTGTTTTTGTAAACCTGTCCATATGTTTTAACGAAAATTGATAAGAAAACATACGATAACTCTTGTTGTTTGGATAAAAATGTGTGACTTTATATAAAAACTCGGTATTAAAACGTGCAAGACTATGTATATAAGGAAGATAGAATCGGTATCTTTTTCATAACTTACCCATGCTTCCATACCCTTTTTTATGACATATTTTGGGTATATTCTTTTGTTCTTTTCATACGTATTATCCCCATTTATTAGTAATTAGTCTCCAAATTTCACTAAATTTAGGTATTGCTAAATTAGTGAAATATATCTACCTTTGCACCGAATTTTAGCAATAATAGATAATTACGATTGAATTAAATGATGAAAAGAACATTTTTAGGTTTTATTATTCTGACTTGTGCCACAGCGGCCTCCCTGGCGCAGACAGCGTCATCAGATAGTGTCGCACAGCGAGGCAAGAGTAGCCGACTTAGTGTGGGAGGCTATGGTGAGGTGGCTCTTACACGCAATTTTTATAGCGACAATGTATATCGCTATAGCGACCCGAAGAAGTATGCCAACGACCCGAGTCACGGACGGTTTGACATACCTCATGCTGTGATTTATCTGAGTTATGACTTCGGTAAGGGATGGCTTATGTCATCGGAGATAGAGTTTGAGCATACCGGTACGGGATGCGCCCAGGAGAAGGAATTCTCCGAGGGTGGCGAGTGGGAACAGGAGATTGAGAAAGGTGGCGAGGTGGAACTCGAACAGTTCTGGATTCAGAAGACTTTCTGCAAGGAGTTTAACGTGAGGGTGGGACATATCATTATACCCGTCGGTCTGCTCAATGCCCACCACGAACCACTCAACTTCTTTACCGTTTACCGCCCCGAGGGTGAGGGCACTATCCTTCCTTCCACATGGCATGACACAGGATTTAGTCTTTGGGGACGTTCGGGCGATTTCCGCTATGAGTTGCAGATGATAGCCGGACTTGATGCCTTTCAGTTCAATCGCGAGAACTGGGTGCAGAATGGTGCCGGTTCGTCGGCGGAGTTTAAGGTGGCCAACAAATATGGCTTTGCCGCCCGTGTGGATAACTACACCATTCCCGGAGTGCGCATCGGAGTGAGTGGCTATTACGGCAAGGCGATGCACAACTCCTTCCCCCACGACCTTGAGGGCGACAAATATAATTCGGCAGGAGAATATGAGGGAGAAAAGCAATATAATAACATAAAAGGTGTGGTGGCAATAGGTGCATTAGATTTCACCCTCAATCGCAACAACTGGATTGTGCGTGGCAATCTCGATTATGGATATGTGGGCGATGCCGCCACGATAAGTAGCATTAAGCGCAATCTCACTGCCAACAATGCCCCGTACAAGAAGACTCCCGTAGGCAAGAATGCCCTGGCTTATGGAGTTGAGGCTGGCTACAATGTTTTCTCGCAGATTGACAGGATGAAGAAGGATAATCAGAAATTCTATGTCTTCGGACGCTACGAATATTATAATTCCTATATCCCTTCTGCCGAACAACAGCAATATGAATACACTAAGAAAAACCGTATGGCTGTAGGTGTCAACTGGATGCCTGTTCCGCAGGTGGCGGTAAAGGCTGAATACTCCAAGCGTTTTCTCAATAGCCAGTATAACGACGAACCGTCGGTCTCGATAGGAGTGGCTTATCAGGGATTCTTTTTATAAATGAATTAAGTTTCGCATGTGCTCAACTCTAAGAAGTTAAGGAAGTTAAAGAAGTTAAAGACAATAGTCTTTTCGCTTCCTTTCGGGAGTTTTCTGGGCTTTGACATACGTCTTTAACTTCCTTTTTTCGCTTCGCTCAAGGAAACTTCTTCTTTAACTTCCCTTTCCTGGGAAAGTTGAGTAAATGAATAATGAAGTCAAATTAAAAATAATTATAAGGATGAATAATGTTTTGAAAAAGACGGGAATGATGATGGCTATGGCTGCTATTATTTCCCTGGGAGCATCATGTAGTGATGACAACAACGAGAATCAGAGTGGGGACAATGCCCTTAGTGTGAACGAACAGAAGATGGAGGCCATTACCAATCAGTATGTCACGAATACCATATACCAGACATATGGGGCAATCGCCGATGCCACCAATCAACTGTATGAGAATCTTGCAGCTGTCACTGAAAAGTTTAAAACCGATCCACAAAGTGTCAGTCAGAGTGACATCGACAATATCTGCCAGATCTTCCTTGAGGCACGCGAAGAATGGGAGAAGAGTGAGGCGTTCCTTTATGGTGCAGCTACCGACTTCGGTATCGACCCGCATATCGACACTTGGCCTCTTGATGCCGACGGACTTGCCACTGCCCTGAAGAATGCCGACCAAGTGGCTAAGCTCGAAGGGGAGGACGGTATTGCTTATGCCGGAGGTAAACTCGGACAGGAACTTCTTGGATTCCATGGCATTGAGTTTATCATCTTCCGTGATGGAGCCAACCGCAAGATTGCCGACCTGAGAGCCGAGGAGACCAATGAGGCGTTCACCAAGATTGGCGCTCACGTCACCGGACTACAGGAACTCATCTATGCCACTGCAGTAGCCGGCGACCTGCGCGACCGTTGCTTCCAGATGGAGGTGGCATGGAATGCAGATGCCCCTCAGAGTCATATTAACAGAGTGGAGGAAGTAGAACTTCCCTTCACCGTGAATGGAGGATCGAAGTCGTATGGCGAGAATATGCTTGCCGCAGGAAAAGCCGGTAGCACTTACGCCTCTTGGCAGGAAGTGATGGTGACTATCTTGCAGGCTGGATGCGAGAATATCGCCAATGAGGTTGCAAACACCAAGATCGGCAATCCCTATTCAGGCGAGGATGTCAACTATATCGAGTCGCCCTACAGTCACAAGTCATTTATCGATTTCCACGACAATATTCTCAGTATCGAGAATTCCCTTTACGGCGGCAGAAAGGCTGACGGAAGAGATACCTCGAAGAGTATCATCCAATATATGAAAGACAATTCCTATCCGTCTCTCGCCTCGCTTGAGACAGCCGTGGCAGAAGCTATTGCCGCACTTGAGACATGCCAATCCACACTTGGCAGCTTTGTGCAGAATGTCAACAATACCCTTGTAGGTGAGGCTCAGAAGAAGGTGCAGATTCTTGATGATGAACTCGTCAAGGCTGCCGGATGGTTTGCAACTCAAAAGTAAATGATTATGAAAAGAATATTTGTTATTATGATGGTAGGTCTAACTGTAGCATCGTGTAGCGACAGCAACGATGTGGCAGGAGAAGAGGGCGGACAGGCTTCCGCCTTCGAGGCCGACTATATTGGTAAGGCAGTAGGTAATTTCTCTGCTGATGAATGGTATCCCGGTGGCTTGCTCGGCACTACTGATAATGTGACCGCCGGATGTTATGAGGATGAGGCTCCCGCCGTCACCCAACAGGGACTTGACGCGGAGTTCAATCTCGGAGAAACATTCTTTGAGCGCAACTTCAACTCTGCTACAGCTCCGTTCAACGGACTCGGTCCGGCATCGCTCCGTCGCTCGTGTATCGACTGCCATCCAGGTTATGGACACGGCAAGCGACAGACGAGCTATAAGTCGCAGTTTGGCAATGGTTATCTGCTTGCCATCTATCATCCTGTTGATGGTCAGAACAGTAACGATGGGCCGTATATCTCCGAGGTGACGGGTATGCCGCAGACACAGGCATCCTATCCTTTCCTGCCTCCACTTGACGAAGACCAGATAAGAATCTCGTGGCATGAGGTGACAGCAATGGAGAGCGGATTGCCTATGGAGTTTGAGGACGGGGAGAAATATTCGCTCATCTATCCCGAGGTGTATATCCCCACCACGGCATTCAACACAAAACCCCAACCGGAGAACATTGCCGTGCGACTGGAATCAACAATTGGTATTATGGGTACAGGTCTTCTTGATGCCATCACCGAGGACGACCTGAGGGAGCAGTATCGCCAGGAGGCTAAATATGTGGAACTCAATCCCTCGATGTGGGACAAGGATGCCAATGACTTCGCCTCTACGGCATGGTACACCCTCGCCGACGGACAAAAGGCGGTGAAGAGGTTTACTTATGCCCTCACCCGTGCCTCACTCCAGGATGGTGCCGGAGCTAATGCCATCTGGAACATCACCAACGTTACACGCAGCGACCGACCGAAACTCTATACCACCACGGCATGGGCCGACAAGATGGCCGAGACTCCTTCGGTGATTGAGGCGATAAAGAACGACCAGCTGTCGCCTTATTTTGCAGATGGAACAGACGATGGTATTGCCGATGCAGTGCGCAACCTGCTCAGTCCCGCCACCAACCAGTTTGACAATCCGTGGTATCGCTTTGAGGCTGAGATGAGCGACTACAACTACTATGCCTTCCTTGTATGGCATCGCGGACTGTCTATTCCCCGTGCCCGCAACCTCCAAGACCCAGTGGTACAACAGGGCAAGAAGGTGTTCAAGGAGATTGGATGCGCCACCTGCCATCGCCCCTCTTGGACTACAGGCGAAGACAATTATTGGGCTCCCGCCATTATCGGAAGTCGCCCATTGCCCAAATATCCCAAGCAGACTATATATCCATATTCCGACATGATACAGCATAAGCTTTCCATGAAGAATGACATACATGCATCGTGGTGCCGCACCACTCCATTGTGGGGACGAGGACTCTCGCTTGTGAACACCGGAGCGGAAGACCGACTGCACGACTGCCGTGCGCGCAACGAGATAGAGGCCATCATGTGGCATGGATACAGCAAGGACAGTCAGGCCTACGAGTCAACCTTGAAGTTCTATCACCTCAGCAAGTCCGACCGTGATGCCGTTGTCAAATTCCTACGGGCAATATAATTGTCAACTAAATATATAACATGAAAATCCCTTTAGCCATACTTTATGCCGCAATCGTGGTGCTCTTAGGAGTTGCCACGATTGTCGGCGAATATTCAGGAACAGATTATGCGCGGGAAGAATGTTACGGTGCTACATGGATGATTGTTCTATGGTTCTTTCTCGCCCTGTTGGGCATATACCATATATTGCGCAGTCGTGTGCGCCGATTCTCCTTTTTCCTTCTCCATGCCTCGTTCGTAGTTATTCTTCTCGGCGCATTTCTCACTCATCTCTTCGGCGTGCAGGGCACTATCCATCTGCGCAAGAGCAGCTTTGTCTGTCGCTTTATGCCTTCAGCCTCCAGTGCAGAGGGCACAGGGCAGTCATTGCCTTTTGCCGTGCGACTTGATGATTTCTCGGTGGAACTATATTCCGAAACCGGTAATGTTGCCGACTACAAATCCACCATCACCATAGCCGATATATCCTCGCATGATGTCATCTTGCAGGAAGAAGTGGCGATGAACAAGATAGTGGTATGTCGCAACTGGCGCTTTTATCAGTGGTCATACGATGACGACGGAATGGGAGCCACGCTCATCGTCAATCACGATCCCTGGGGCATCACCGTCACATATATTGGCTATTTCCTCCTGTTTATAAGCATCTCGTGGGAGGCATTCCGTGGTTGCCGCCATCTCCTTAGGCGCAAGCGCAGGGAGGGCGGTTTCACTTCGTTTGAGCGTGCGATACTTATGATTGCCATATCGCTCAGTTCTTTGATTATTCTTTTCGGGGCATGGTTCTTCATCACCCAAATGACAGAGACGAATCCCTGGATTGCCGACATGCAACCGATTCTCAACTCGCCATTCCTCAGTTTGCATGTGGCGATAGTGTCGGTGGCTTATCTGTTGTTGCTCCTTGCCTTTATAGTCTCCATTCCCGGCATCATAACAGGCCGTTATCTCCTTCTCTCGCGTCTTATGCTCTATCCCTCAGTGGCATGTCTTGCCATTGGCATCTTTGTGGGAGCGATATGGGCAAATCTCTCGTGGGGCGAGTATTGGAGTTGGGACCCCAAGGAGTCGTGGGCATTGGTGTCTATGATGGTCTATGCCGTGGCTCTCCATGATCGCAGCATTCCCTGGCTTCGCAGTGCCCGCCACTATCATCTCTTCATAGCCTTGTCCTTCCTTGTGCTCCTCATGACTTGTTTTGGAGTTAACATGCTTCTCAGCAGTCTGCATTCCTACGCATAATTTTTATACATGCTTTATTTAAACCACAGAGATAAAGAGAAATAGAGTTTTTTGTTTTATAGAGTAGGTCGCAAGCGACGGAGGACACAGAGTTTCCATGCGGCAAACATAATGCGCAGCCCTCTATGAGCTCTAAATGCCTTGGCATTCACCCTCTTTCATTAGTATAAATACTCTATATCTCTTAAACTCTGTGGTTCAAAATCATTTGAGAAAGTTGAGTCATTAATTTGGTTGTTTCGATATTTTTCAGTATCTTTGCACCCGATTTTCACATCAGGTCGCATTTTTTTCAGATATTGATTAATATGGATAATAAACAAGAGATATTTCCTTTAGTGGATGAAGAGGGAACGGTGATTGGTTCAGCCACCCGTGGCGAGTGTCATAGTGGCAGCAAGCTGCTTCATCCCGTGGTTCATCTGCATGTGTTCAACTCTCAGGGGCAAGTGTATTTGCAACGGCGTCCTGACTGGAAGGACATCCAACCGGGGAAGTGGGACACTGCCGTAGGCGGACATATCGACTATGGCGAGAATCCCACTGATGCTCTGCGTCGTGAAGTGCGTGAGGAACTCGGCATTACCCATTTCACTCCCCGCAGCCTGGGCAAGTATGTATTCGAAAGCAAGAAGGAGCGCGAACTCGTGTATGTCAACACCACTATCTACGACGGTGTTATCTCCCCATCCACAGAAGAACTTGCCGGCGGTCGTTTCTGGACTATCGACGAGATACGCGCTGCCCTCGGTAAAGATGTATTAACACCAAATTTCGAGAGTGAGTTCTCCCGTTTCTTCCTAAATAATTAAATGGGTTACTTCTTCAAGTTAGATTACGACTTGTCAATCATTAACAGCAAGGGTAACGTATTTATATACTTATACATTTCAGATTTTATCACTTAGGCTATTATATATTAATGTGAAGCCCTTGTTTGTTTTATATTCCGCACTGCGGTATGTACGTTCCGCAGTGGGGAATGTACGTTCCGCAGTGGGGAACGTACATACCGCAGTGCGGAACATAGAATAGATACCTGTTCTTACAAAATTATAATAGCTTTAGTGAATACTTTACGACAACTGTTATCTCACATTCACTACTACTATCCACATACTATAATAATACCCATTCTCTCACGCGTACGAGCGCACGCGCACGTTCTATAAATTTTCAATTTCTTCTATCACTTCTATCACTAATGGGGTTAAACTCCACATTCTCAGTTGTTTAATTAGTGATAGAAGGTGTGATAGTAGTGATAGAAGATGTGATAAAAGTGACAGAAGAGAGGCATTTTTACGCAAAAACACGCTAAATTAACATATTTTCACTTGATTTTCCCCTCGTTTCAATACTATGCAGCCCTAATCTACACTTGAAACCCTATCTATGTTGAATACATATCGGACGTGATTAACAAGGCGGCAGCCTTGCCGCCAAACTAAATTATGCTCGAAGAGGGAAGTGATTACGTTGTCAAAATGACTTGTTTGTGCAAGTAATGACGCCAAATACATGATAAAAATATCAAATTTTCACTACAAACAATAAAAAATTAAGTGTATTCTGCTGAATTATGAATAATTATTTGTATCTTTGCCCTCGAACAAGAGAAAGAATCTTGATTGCAGATGAACGTATCTAAAGCAAAGACCGCAACAAAAATGAACAAATTCACAATACAGCAACTCCAGCAGATGCGAGAATCCGAAGACCGCGTTGAGTTCAAGGCGGGCGAAGGAGGCAACGTTTCCTACGATGGTCGAGGCAAGACCAATCCGAAAGATCGTCGCCGCTGCATCCTTG
Source organism: Prevotella sp. P5-92 (assembly GCF_002251245.1). Taxonomy (GTDB): domain Bacteria; phylum Bacteroidota; class Bacteroidia; order Bacteroidales; family Bacteroidaceae; genus Prevotella. Next base: position 46,106 of record NZ_NPJG01000068.1, on the reverse strand, counting down.
GCTACGTCATCGCCCTTTGCAACGAAGGTGGCGGTCGCCTCGTAATAGGTATGCACGACAACTATCCGCATCGTGTCACAGGCACTCGCCAGGCGCAAGATGCCATCGGACGGCTGGAGTCGGACATCTATCGAGATACAACTATTCGCCCTGAGATTTACGAACTCTATGATGAAGAGAACCGTCGTGTATTGGTGATAGAGGTTCCTTCACGCCCTATCGGCAAGGTCTTCAAGTTCGAGGATGTGCCTTTGATGCGTGTTGGCGAAGAACTAAAGCCAATGTCCGATGCCATGTATCTCAAGATACTTCAGGAGTCAGAGCCAGACTTCTCAGAGAAGATCTGCGAAGGACTCTCGCTTGAAGACCTTGATGAAGAAGCTATCCGTGTGATGAAGAAAAAGTATGCTGACAGATGGGAGAAACCGGAATTCAACAACATTCCAACCAATCAGGTACTGAAGGATTTCATGCTGATGGATAATGATGGCCATCTCAACTATGCTGCCTTAATCCTGTTGGCAAAATCAGAAGTCATCTATCGTTATTTGCCATGTGACAATGTAGTTGTTGAGTATCGCCTCTATCACCACATGATAGAATACACGGCAAGAGCCGAGTTTCGTGAACCACTATTCTTGCTTGTCGATCATGTATGGGATTACATCAACCAACCCGCAAGTAACCCCCTGCAGCATTATCGCGATAAGTTTGCACGATATGCGTTGCCTGCGTTCAACGAAGATGTTGTACGAGAAGCTGTCCTCAATGCCATTTGTCATAGAGTGATGTTCATACAAAGCGATATTGTCATCAAGCAATATCCAGATATGCTTGTCATTACAAATGCCGGCGGTTTTCCTGTGGGTGTAGATACAGACAACATCTTGTCTGTTAACAGTATGCCAAGAAGCAGACGTATCTGTGAAGTACTTCAGAAGACTGGTCTTGTAGAGAAAAGAGGACAAGGCGTTGACCGCATGTTTGCTATCAGCATCTCAGAAGGAAAGCCTATTCCCGATTATTCTCTGACCGATGAGTGGCAGGTATGCCTTCGCTTGCATGGCACAATCCAAGACCCCGCCCTCCTGCTCTTGATACACGACATTCAGCGCAACCGTGCCACAACAGAGCAACTTAACGCTTTCGATCTTCTTGCCCTCTATCGAGTATCAAGAGGCGAAAGCATCCGCAATGTCGATAGTGTTACTCTCAAAAAGCTGCTTTCACAAGAACTTCTGATAGAGACTTCTGATGGAATCAAACTCACACCTCTCTACGATGAAATGAAACTACGAGCAGGTGTAACTGACAAAACAGAAGACAAGAATATCCAAGTAAATGATACGGCAAAAACATCGCAACTTACTGAAAGACAGAAAAAGATTTATCATATCATAAAAGATGGTACGATAAATGATACCGTAAATGATACTGCAAATGATACTGTAACCGCCAAAACATTATCAGAAGCATTAGGTGCCAGCATTATAACCATAAAACGTGATCTTGCTGCCATGCAATCCGTGGGTGTCATAAAGCGTGTCGGAAGTGACAAAACCGGGCATTGGGAAGCAATCGTAAAATAAACATACAAAGATTTAGAATGCCATTCGGAATAGACATAAAGGAAGAAGAAATTCGGTCTTGGGGACATGGAATCCTTGAGACACTACTTCGTGACCGTAGCACAGGCGAAAACATCATCTGGGCAACCGATGACTATGCTGAACGTGGCGAGGGTTATACTTTCTATGACCAGATAACGGCAGAGAAAATCTGCTGTAATGAGAGTCGTGTGATAGTGCCAAGAGTCTTAAAGGACAAGGATAGTCAAAAGAACAGAGCACGAAAGATGGCAGAGGTGTTCACCCCTTCTTGGTTGTGCAACCAGATGCTCAATGATGTTGATGAGCGTTTGTTTGGACGCAAGGATGTGTTCAATACTTGCACCGAAATGGGTAAGGTTTGGCAACCAACAGAAGCACCGGTGTTTAAAGAAACTGACACATTGAAATGGAAAGAGTACATCACCAAGACAGTGATGGAAATTACTTGCGGCGAGGCTCCTTTCATTGTCAGCCGTTACGACACTGTAACAGGACGTTTCTTTGATAATGTTAATCAACGAATTGGATTCCTTGACCGCAAACTTCGTGTAGTTACAGAGAATGCCAAGGAGAAAGAAGAGTGGATACATTGGGTAAAAATTGCCTATAAGTGTTCTTTCGGCTACGAGTGGCAAGGCGATAACTTGCTCCTGGCAAGACAAAACCTGCTGATGACTTTCTTTGACTATTACGAAACGGTTTGGAACGAGCAACCATCTTGGGAGTTAGTTGCAGAAATGGCAGAGATTATTTCTTGGAACATCTGGCAGATGGATGGGTTGAAGTACGTACTGCCTAAAAGTTGTAAGACACAAGTCATCGAAGAATCTGACATCTTTGGTGAGATTACTCGCAAGGAAATTCCATGCGAAGGCTGCCTAAAGGATTTGAAGCATAAGCACAATGGAATCTATGCCAAGATGATGGATTGGTCAAAAAATGAGGTTGTTGATGCAATAACATTCTTAAATCAAAAGGACAATGACAAATAGTGCTATCATAGAAAAATTCATCGTAGGACGCGTAGAGCCTCACATTTATGCGTTCGAGACAGGCACTGTGCCAAACTATTTGAAGATTGGTGACACGTATCGTCCTGTTGAAACGCGCTTGAATGAGTGGCGTCGTTATTTTGTTGACCTACAAAAGCGATACGATGAACCAGCAACCGCTGGTGATGAATACTTCCGTGACCTTTCGGTTCACGAATACATCATCCGCGAGAAGGGATGCAAACGTCTTGAAAAAACAACCCTTCCGAACATCCCTTATTACTCCAACGAGTTCTTCGAAAATGCGACAACAGATGATGTGAACGAAGCCATTCAAGACATCAGAAAGAGTGCAACGGATAAAGATGGACGTTACAAGCTCTATTCGATGAAGGATGGCAGAGTGCCGGTTGACTTCCATTACGAAAGAGGTGAAGAACCCATAATACTGCGTCCTAACCAAGAAGCGGTAGTCAAAAGGTTTATAGAAGCTAAGAACCATCGTCGAACCCATTTGCTCATGTATGCTGTAATGCGATTCGGAAAATCCATTACAGCCATGAGTTGCGCAAAGGCTATGGAAGCCCATCTTGTAGTTGTGGTTTCTGCCAAAGCCGACGTCAAGACAGAATGGAAGAAGACTGTAGAGAGTTTCAAGAACTTCGAAGGCTATGAGTTTGCCGACAGCGATGATTTGAAACGCAACGATTCGTTGGTAAAGCAAGCAAAAAGGGAACGCAAGAACCTTGTTGTTTGCCTTACGCTCCAAGACCTCAGCAGCAAGGAGGTGAAGGCACGTCATAAGGACTTGTTCCGTCAGAGCATAGACCTTCTGATTGTTGACGAGACACACTTTGGAGCTCGTGCCGAACATTACGGAAAGGTTCTTCCTTCTGTAGGCTCAACATCTAAGCAGGAGCACAAATATGATGCAGAATCTGCTGATGATCTGGATGCTCATGTCAAGCAATTGAATGCCAAGATGCAATTACACTTGTCCGGAACGCCTTACAGAATTCTGATGGGTAATGAGTTTACGGACGAGGACGTTATCTGCTACTGCCAGTTCTCTGACATTGCTCAGGCAAGCGAAGAATGGGATAAGGAAAATCTTGACACCAAGGACGAATGGGAGAACCCTTATTATGGATTCCCTCAAATGGTGCGTTTTGCTTTCAATCCTAATGAATCATCCTTGCGAAAGCTTGCAGAACTACAGAAGAATGGCATAACGGTTGCTTTCAGCGAATTGTTTAAGCCAAAATCCATCACTAAGTCACCCGATGGGTTGCACCAGAAGTTTGAACACGAAACAGAAATACTTGATTTCCTTCATGCAATAGACGGGACAGAAGAAGATGGAAACATACTTTCATTTCTTGCCAACGAGAGGATTCAAAACGGCAAGCTCTGTCGCCATATTGTTTGTGTACTTCCTTTTCGTGCTTCATGCGATGCAATGGAACAACTTCTTGTCAATCATGCCAAGGAGTTTAAGCATCTTTCTAACTACACGATACTGAACATCTCTGGCGTTGAAAACGAGCGACTTTTCCCAAATGTGGATTCTGCCAAGAAGCGAATCGCAGATTATGAAGCAAACGATCAGAAGACTATAACGCTTACCGTATCAAGAATGATGACAGGCGTTACGGTTCCGGAATGGGACACGATGCTCTATCTGAAAGATACGGCTTCTCCACAAGAATACGACCAAGCCATCTTCCGTCTGCAAAGTCCTTACGTCAAGACCTATAAGGATGAGGAAGGTAACGAAATAAGGTACAACATGAAACCTCAAACGCTTCTTGTTGACTTCGACCCAAATCGTATGTTCATTCTCCAGGAGTTACGCGCTCACATTTATGACATTAACACAGATTCCAATGGTAATACCAATCTGGAAAAGCGTATAGAACGCGAGTTGCACGTATCACCTATCATCTGGATGAAAAAGCAACGCCTGCAAGAGGTTACTCCCGCAAACATTCTTGATGCAGTTCGTGCATACTCCAACGAGCGGAGCGTTCTTGATGAAGCAAAGGAAGTACCTGCGGATTTGTCGCTTGGTGACATTGACGAACTGAACTCTATAATCATGCGTCAGCAACCAATCGGTGCACGTGGTGGCTTGAAACTGAAACCTGCTGCAGAAGATGGTGACGATGATTTGGATGTGCCAGACGTACCCGACTCGGGCGAACCATCCGAAAAGAAACCCAAAGAAGAGAACGAAGCAAAGGAAGACAATAGTTTTGAGAAGCGTTTGCAAACTCTCTATTCGAGGATTCTTCTTTACGCATTCCTCACAAACGATGAGGTCATCTCGCTTGAAGCTATGGCACTTTCTGCAAATAGTGGCAGTAACAACAAACGAATACTTACAAATCTTGGATTGGATGTAAAGACGTTGAAACTCCTGTTCAAGCACCTGAACCCAAACGTTCTTCATCAGCTCGACTACAAGATTCACAATATCAATTCACTTGCTCATGATGAATCACTTTCGCCTATTGAGCGAGTAGAGAATGCCATGAGGAAGTTCGGTCGATGGTCAACTTCTGAGATTGTTACTCCGAATCACTTGGCAATACAGATGTTGTCGGAACTCCCTCGGGAACAGATCACAGCCGACACCAAGTTTATGGATATTGCATCGAAGGAAGGTGAATTTGCATACGCCATTATCCAGACATTTGGTGAGCAATACAAGGACAAGATTTATTCCATCCCGACATCAACCATTGCCTACGAGTTCACACGCAAGGTTTACGAGGCACTTGGAATGCCCATAGAGAACATAGAAAACGAATTTAATTCATACGACCTCATCGGTGAAAACGCTGAGGTTCACATAAACAAGATAAAGAGTATGTGTATAAACATAGCAGTAGGAAATCCTCCTTATCAGGACGAAGGCGGTTCTGGCGGAACCAATGATGCGCCTATTTATCAGAAATTTTGCAAGGTAGCAAAGGAAAACACTTCAAGTATGTCATCGCTTGTAATTCCAGCAAAGTGGTTTACTGGAGGTCGTGAGCATTTGCTTGGAGAATTCCGTAGAGACATGCTCAGTTCAAATGAGGTGTCATGTCTAACTGCATATCCAAATCACAAGGAATTGTTCCCTGAGGTTGAATTGAAAGGTGGAGTATGTTATTTTGTGCGAGGAAAGAAATATGATGGTGCTTGTAACTACTCTACAATTTCAAACGGAGTCATTGAAACAGCAGAGGTTAATCTTAGCGAAATGGATGTCTTTGTTAGAGAACCATTGAAGGCTAAAATCGTGGCAAAGGTCCTTGCTGTAGCCAAAAACGAAGGGCAGAAATTTGTCAGCGAGATACTATCTGCAGATACACCATTTGGCGTTCCTACAAACCCTACCAAGAATAAGAAAATTGTTTATGAGGTTAAAAATGATAAAGACGACGAGTTTGTTGTAGAACTTCATTATCTTATTAACAACAAAAGGCATTCGGGTTACATTAAACGAGATTCAATCAAGAAAAATCCAGATGACATAGATAAAATAAAAGTTTATGTGCCTGCAGCCGGTGGTTCTGGTAATGATAAATTAGTGTTAGGTAAACCTATAATTGCTATGCCTCCATCTGTTTGTTCTCAGACATACTTGTATGCTACATTCTCAACACTCAATGAAGCTGAAAATTTCGTTTCTTATCTGAAGACACGATTCTTCCGCTTCCTTGTATCTGCCATAAAGATCACCCAGCACGCCCAATCTTCTGTTTACAAATTCGTTCCTGTTCAAGATTTCTCCGAAGTATGGTCGGATGAGAGACTTTTCGACAAATATGGAATAACTGAAGACGAGAAAGAATACATTATGGCAGGAATAAACATCATGGAATAAACAATAATCTATGGGTACAGATTCTTTTGACAAATACAATTACAAGGTAGAAGGACTTGTCTGTAGTAAGCCAGAAGGCTATCAAGTGTGGCTTGGTTACAGAACAGAAATCTTCTCATTGCGAGATTGGACAAGGTTCTATAATTGGGACGAAGATGAATGGCATCAAATCGAAGAGAGTAATTTATACAAGAAGGATTACCCAATAACATTTGAGGTCTTTGGTCACATGCCAGAAGATGATTTCTTTATCAAGTGGGAGTGCTTGAATGTAAGTATTGTTGAAGATGGTGGCTGGAAATCCGACTTGGATTCTGTGCCATCAGATTATCATCGTAAACAATACAAGAAAACCTTCCGGGAATTTATCCGTGAGACAATCGAAAAACCAGAACCACGTCTTGATGATTGGACATGGCTTACACGAGAATATTAAGAATAATGTACTAGCTGGTGTTTATCACTACGTTCCGATGCAAGACTTCTCTCACTCTTGGACGGACGAAATGCTATACGAAATGTACGACATTACAGACGATGAGAGAAAATACATTGAGAGTATGATTAAGCCGATGAAAGACGAAGAAGCTGGTCAATTGACAATCAACTTCTCGTAAGACCACTTAAGTCTTTAGGTTAAATGTGATTTCTCAGAGTGTAAAAATCATAATATACATGAATAATAATAACCGCACATGGCTTGCCTTTGCCAACCGAAAAAGGTGCAGACATGCTGATGCTATCCATGCCCTTGGATTCATCAGTTGGAGAATGGGAAGAGCACGCTTCGCCATTGGTGATGTGGTGTATCTCTTCATGTCCGATGAGCGATGCGTACGATTCAAGTTGATTGTAACAGCAGAGAATTGCAAACGTGAAGATCAAGCATTTTGGGAGGAGGCGTCTCCAAATGATATTACTTACAAGCTTGAACTACTCGAAGAGTATGATGGTGCTCATCTTTCTGAACAAGAGTTGTGTAAACATGGTTTCAAAGGAGGTCGAGCACTTGAGGTTCCTAATTGTAATAATACAGAACTTATTTCTTACATTCAAACCATATTCTAAATATGAAAGGTGACGCACAACCACTAATCAAGTTCTTTGATGGATCAGACAAGAGATTCATCATTCCATTATACCAGCGTAACTACGACTGGAAAGAGAATAATTGCGAGCAGTTGTTCCAGGACCTGATAAAGCTCCATAATAGTGACCGAAAGAGTCACTTCTTTGGCAGTATAGTTTCAAGCATACTGTCAGGAACAGAAGACAGATTTATCATTGATGGACAACAGCGAATTACTACTGTTTCGTTGTTGCTCATTGCGATGGTGAATGCCAAAAAAGAAGGACTGATTGAAGCTACAGATGCTAAACTTGTTGAGAAAATCTTCAAGCGTTATTTGGTGGATGAATACCAAGAAGACGAACGAAAGGTGAAATTGAAACCTATCAAGAAAGACATGCAGGCTTTTGACGCTTTGCTGTATAAGCCTAAGGAGCAATATATCAAAGAGTCGAATGTTACCCGCAACTACGACTTCTTCTATGATAAGATTATTCATTGCGGATTGACTATTGACGAACTTTTTGAGACCATCAAGAAACTGGAGGTCATCAATATTCGTCTTGACGAAGATGATGACCCGCAGTTGATATTTGAGAGTCTGAACTCTACAGGTCTAGATTTGAGTGAGGCAGACAAGATACGTAATTACTTGTTAATGTCACTCGCTCCAACTGAGCAGGATGACTTGTATACTCGATATTGGAATCCTATCGAAGAGTTCACAAAGTATGACCCATCTTCTTTTGTGCGCGATTACCTTACCATGAAGCAAGGAAAGATCGGTCGTATCGACAAGATATACTTTATCTTTAAGGAGTATGCCGAAAATATAAGTGTTGACAGGGGAACACTCTTGAAAGATATGCATCACTATGCCAAGATATATAGCCAAGTGGATTGTGCTACGATAGGTACAGATTAACTGAATAGGAAGCAGAATCTGCATCGCTTGATGATGAGGACTATGAGTTCACTGGCAAGAAGCTGCAAGCATATATGCTTCATGGGGTCAGATATACGGTTAACACTTGGAAGGAAATGCTCATTCAGGTTTGTGGACACATCCTACTTGAGAAGCGTTCTACCATTGAATGGCTTTGCGCAAACGAAAAGTGCAGTTTCTCAACTACACCGGAAGAATGGAGACGCGAGCTTGCACCGGGAATGTATGTATGGACGGACAATAGCACAGCCACCAAGATCAACATTTTGCATGGAATGTTTGAGGAATGCAATATTCCCGCATCGGAACTCGTTTTTGAATTCCGTTCAGAACAGGAGGGAGAAGACGAAGAGTAATTTCAAATTATAGAAAAGAAAATGGCAACATTTAGGTCGATAAAAGAACTGACACGTGCACTTCAACAGGGATCAAAACTGCTGAGCAAAATGTTCTTGCAGCGCAAGACGATTGCTGTGAAGTATGACGATGCCCTTGACACCCAACCTTCCAGGGCTACGCTTTGTTATGAATCTTTTGAAATCTCGTTAATAAGGAGTTTTACATCGGCTTCGGTCATGCCTGTAGCTATGGCAATAATTGAAGTGAACCCAACATAACGAAACAAAGAGAGGGGAAGCCAGGCTCCCGCCTCGCTTGTTCCGGTTGTCCCAATGTGGGAAAAAGCCTGCCTGAAAATCAATCACCGCAGTTTTTTTCCTTCCTTGACACAAATATTACATACACCCACGATTTTTTTTCTAAAAACATTTGTCAGTCTCGATTTTTTTCGTAAATTTGCAGTCAATTAACGAATACGACACTAACAAACGACAATGAGAATACGAATATTGACACTACTATATATGGTGGCGTGGATCTTTTCTGCATCTGCCATCAACATAGAACACAGAGACTTTATGTACGACCACGTGGGAGCCGAACAGGGACTGCCCAGCCAGCGCGTGTATTCGCTCGCAGAAGACTGCAACGGTGCCGTATGGGCAAGCCATAAGAACGGCGTGACACGATGCAACGGACGAATACTCGAAAACTATACGCTCGACAACGACGACAAGGCCATCGATACTGGCGGACTCGTGATAAAGCTGCTCAGACTGCCCGGAGAACGGCTCATGGCCTACGACAACAAAGGCAAGCTCTTCGTCTATGAGGAGGCACTCGACCGCTTCATCACAACCTTCCCCGAATTCACCCAGCATCTGGCAAAGATAAACAAGACTCAGGGCGACGTCATCCTCAAAGACATCAGTATCGACGGCGACAACACACTATGGGCCTCGACCAGTAAGGGCATGTTTCGCATCAGCGCCGACGGAAAGACGTTTAAGCGGTATCACAACAACCTATACGTCAACTCCGCGACTATTGCCGACAACCACATTGTGCTCTGCTCCACCACAGGCTCGCTGCTCATCGACCGCAAGACGATGAAGACCGTGAAGAAGCTGTGCAACTGCAATACCGAGATGGCCTTCTACGACGACAAGGCAAGGAAGCTGTGGCTCGGCACGTTTAACAACGGCGCTATAGTGATGAGCACCACAACATGGCAGCCCCTGGAAGTGGATCACCGCCTGAAGGAGATACACAATCCCATAAGAGCAATAGAACTGCTCAACAACGACTATATCCTCCTCGGCATCGACGGCGGCGGAGTGTATGCCGCCACACGCGACGCCGACGACTCGCGGCTGCTGTTCGTGAGCGACGAGAAGACCGACTACGTGCTGCACGGCAACGGCATCTACGACATACTCCGCGACGCCTACGGTAATATCTGGATAGGAAGCTACACGGGAGGCATCGACGTGGCTTACCTCACGGGAGAAATAATACAGCCCGTAGGACACAAGACTGGCAACGAACAGTCGCTCATCTGCAACGGCGTCAACGCACTCATAGAAGTTGGCGAGACGATGGTCTATGGCACCGACCGCGGAGTGAGCTTTTATGACAGGAAGAAAAAGCTGTGGACCCACACGCTGCAAGGCAAGGTGGTGCTCGCCCTGTGCAAGCATAACGGAACCATACTCGCAGGCACCTACGGCGAAGGCGTGTTCGCAATATCACAAGACGGGAAAAGTACGCAATTGTATTGCGCCGAAAACAAGAAGATAGCCACCAACTACGTGTATAGCCTGTGGCAAGACCGGAAAGGAGGACTCTGGATAGGATGCCTCGACGGCGACCTTGTGCATATAGCGTCCAACGGAACACACAGACACAAGATACAGACCGTACAGAGCATCTCAGACATGCCCGACGGACGCGTGGCGGTGTGTACGGCCAACGGCTTCTATGCCATCAACCCGCAAGACGGCACGACCAATTACTACTTCTCGCCCGAAGAATTGCAGGGACGCAACATCAACAGCTATGTCACCGGCGCACTCTTCACTGGCAACAACACGGCATGGGTAGCCACCGACGGCGGAGGCATATACAAATACAACCTCTCGTCGAGACAGCTGACTCCCATCAACCAAGCCAACGGACTGCCATCAAACAGCGTCAGCGCACTATGTCTCGACCCCAAGGGACGCATAGTGGTGAGCACAGACCACGGACTCGCCATCATCATCCCCTCGTCAAACGAACTGTATAACATCAACTTCATCAAAGGCGCGAAAAAGGAATACAATCGCAGCGCAGTGGCTGCACTCGCCGACGGACACATTGCCTTCGGAAGCAACAGCGGAGCCGTGATCATCAATCCCGCACTCATCGACAAACTGCAATACGAGACCCGACTGAGGTTCATGCCACTCAACGTGGAAGGCGACAAGGAACTCGGCGACGCCGAAAAGGAGGACATCTACAAGCAATATATCGACGGCAGCGTGGTGCTCGACTACACGAACAACTCGTTTCAAGTGTCGTATGAGAGCATCTTCTACCGATACAACGACGACATCCTTTACCAGTATAAGCTTCAGGGCTTCGACAACGTATGGAGCGAACCTTCGAGCGAGTCGTCGGTGAGATTCTCCAACCTCGAACCCGGGAAATATATTCTCACCGTGAGAAGCATAAGCCGCAACGACGGACGTGTGCTCGACACCAAGACGCTCGAGATAAGGATAAGACAACCTTGGTGGAACACCATCTGGGCATGGATAGTGTATCTCGCCATAGCGTTATATGTGGTGTATCTCGCCTTGAAAAACTATCAGGGCAAACTGGAACGGCGATACTTCAACGAAAAGATCGACTTCTTCGTCAATGCGGCTCACGAGATACGCACGCCGCTGAGCCTCGTGCTGGCTCCGCTCAACGACGTCGCCGCTGACAAGGGATTAAGCGACAACAGCCGGAAGATGCTCGACATAGCGAAAACCAACGGCGACAAGCTCTACGGCATGATCAGTGAACTACTCGACTTCCAGAAGGCCGACATCCTCGGAAACTCGCTGAAACGCATACCTATGAAGGTGAACGACCTGCTGAAGGTGAACGCCGAGAGGTTTGCGTCGCTCGCCAAGGAGAAAGACATCTGTCTCGACGTGGAACAGACTGACGACGACGCCGTGGTAGAGATGGACGTGCGACTCGCCGACAAGCTGTTTAACAACCTCATCTCTAACGCCATAAAATACACGCCCGAGGGCGGAAAGGTGGTGCTGAAGGCATGGACCGAAGACAAAAAAGTGAAGATCGAAGTGAGCGACAACGGCATGGGCATTCCCAAGGCCGACCAGAAGAATATATTCAACAGTTTCTACAGGGCTGAAAACGCCGTGGAAAGCAACATCACCGGAACGGGCATAGGACTGATGCTCGTGAGACGTATAGTCAACATCCATGGAGGAAAACTCTCCTTCAAGAGCGAGGGAGAAGGAAAGGGTGCCTCATTTGTGGTGACACTCAACAGGTCGGAAGCGCATCGCACCTCCAATGCCAAAAACGAACCTACAGAGATAAAGGAGGCTTATATCGACAACAACGGCAAAGAGACGGCCGAGAAGCAAAACGACATCATCCTCTTTGTGGATGACAACGCCGACCTGCGTCAATATTTTTCAATCACTTTCACCGACTCCTTCCGCGTGGTGACAGTCGATAGCGGCGAGGCAGCACTCGAATATCTAAAGGACAACGTATGCGACATAGTTGTCTCTGACGCGATGATGCCGGGCATGCAGGGCGAAGAACTATGCCGAATGATTAAGGACGACGCCGACACGTCGTGGATGCCAGTCATTCTGCTCACCGCAAAGGCTGGCAAGCAGTTTATGATCCAGGGACTGGACTGCGGAGCTGACGACTACGTCACCAAGCCGTTTGACACCGAGGTGCTGAAAAGCAAGATACGCTCAACGCTCATCAACCGCCGACGCATGAGCCAATATTATCTCAAAAGGGTGGAAGCCATCAACCAAGGCACGACGACCGAGACGGCTGACGTGGCTGCCAGCGACGACACCGGCGACAAGAAAGACATTGCCTTTATAGACGACGCCACACACATAGTGCTCAATAACCTTGCAGACACGGAATTCGGCATCGACGAACTATGCCGTGAGATGGCCATGAGCCGCACTCTGTTCTACGGGCGACTAAAGACGCTGACCGGAAAGACACCGCAGGACTTCGTGAGAGGCATACGTCTCGACCGCGCCGCGGCTCTACTCAAGCAACAGACACCGATTATCGACGTATGCGCCATGACGGGATTCCAGAACACGAAGCATTTCAGCACCGTATTTAAAAAGCATTTCGGCGTGTCGCCAAGCAAATATTGACTCCGTATCAGTTGTCTTTCAGCCGAAATGACAGAATACAAATCCAAAACAGTTGTCTTTCAGCCGAAATGACAGAATACAAACCCGAAATGATAGTATAAGAACCGTTGATTTAGGTTTTCGGCGTAACTTTGCAGCCGAAAACTTAAATTAACATTATGAGACATTTTTTCCTTTTACTGCTGGCAACCATCATAGCCGGCAACACAGTAGCCCAACCTACGGCTAAAGAATGGAACGACAACGTCGTAGGATGGAACCTCGGCAATCAGTTTGAATGTTCAGCTCCAGGACAAGACGGCGAGTCGATGGCCATAGGCAATCAAGACAACGCCGACAAGGCAGAGACAGCATGGGGCAATCCCACAGTGACAAAAAAAACCATCAAGGCCATCAAGGATGCAGGCTTCAACGCCATACGCATACCCGTGCGCTGGCAGTGCCACATCACCAACGACAAGGCGATGAGCGTCAGCAAGACATGGATGTCTCGCATCAAGCAGGTGGTGGATTGGTGCCTTGGCTGCGACCTGAAGGTGATCATCAACGTGCATCACGAGAAATGGCTCGAGAGCACACCTTATTATAAATATAAGGACAACAACTGCCAGAAGCTCGCGCTACTTTGGATGAACATCGCCAACGAGTTTGCCGCCTACGACTATCGGGTGGCATTTGCCGGAACCAACGAGGTGCACGAACCAGGCAAGTGGGGAGCTCCCGAAAAAGAGAACCTCGACGTGCAGAACGCCTACAACCAAACGTTTATCGACGTGGTGCGTGCCACCGGCGGCAACAACCTCAAGCGCAACCTCCTCGTACAGACTTACGTCTGCAATCCTGACTTCGGCATAGGAGGCGAGTTTGTCGTGCCTACCGACGCCGAAGGCAACGGCAACGACTATATGACTGTGGAATTCCACTACTACAATCCATACGACTACTGCGGAGAGTGTAAATATTTTTGGTGGGGCGAACCATATAAGCAGTATGGCGAGACCTCGCCCAGCGACGAAAAATCGCTCACCACATTCTTCGACAAGGTGGTCAACACATGGGCTTCACAGGGCCTAGGCATCTGCATCGGCGAATGGGGCGTGACCGACCATTATAAAGGCAATATCGACCTCCAGCACGAGAACATGACATACTATTGCAAGACCTTCGTCAGCGAGGCTCTCCGTCGCGGCTTCTCAACCTTTATCTGGGACAACAACAAGTTTGGAAGCGGACCAGAGATGTTTGGCATCTTCGACCGCGACCGTGGCATGAAGGTGAAGGCCACATGGATTCTCAAAGGAGTGATGGAAGGAAAAGAAACGAAAGCTCTTAATTTATAAACGTATAATCAAGGAAATGAAAAAGAAACAAGTACTAATATGTCTGCTGTTAGCAGGCATGGCATGGACTCCAGCCATGGCTCTTGCAGCTGCTGACGCAGCCAAGGGCACAAGTATTGTAGCTGCACCTGACAACAACGTGGTCAAAGGTACAGTGACCGACGCCGATGGTCCGCTCATCGGTGCGACAGTGAAAGTGGCCGGAACGACAAGTGGCACAGTGACCGACTTTGACGGCAACTTCTCCATCCAGTGCAAGCCAGGCGCAACGTTGGAGATATCTTACGTAGGATACAAGACCATCAGCGTAAAGGCGCAGAACGGCATGAAGGTGATGATGGAAGCTGACGGAAAGGTGCTCAGCGAAGTGGTTGTCACCGCGCTCGGCGTGAAACGCGACCGCAAGGCGTTAGGATATGGCCTCGAAGAGGTGAAGGGCGAAGACCTCACCAAGGCAAAGGAGACGAATGTCATCAACTCGCTCTCGGGTAAGGTGGCAGGTCTCGTGGTACAGAACACCGCTGGCGGCGCATCGGGTTCTACACGTGTGCTGCTCCGTGGTAACACCGAGATGGCCGGCAACAACCAACCGCTGTATGTAGTGGATGGTGTGCCTTTGGACAACACCAACTTTGGCAGTGCAGGCGAAGGCGGCGGCTATGACCTCGGCGACGGCATCTCGGCCATCAACCCCGACGACATCGAAACCATGACCGTGCTCAAAGGTCCAGCCGCATCGGCTCTCTACGGTAGCCGCGCCTCTCACGGTGTGATCCTCATCACCACCAAGAAGGCCGAGAAGGACAAGATCAGCGTGGAGTATAACGGCTCATTCACCATCGACAGTCAGCTCGCCAAGTGGGACGACATCCAGCAGGTCTATGGTATGGGCTACGGCGGCAAACTGCCCACATCGAGCACCTCGGGCACCAACTCCAGCTGGGGACCGAAGGCCGACGACTTCGTATATAAGTATTTCGACGGCGAGGAACACGCGTTTATGATGCATCCTAACAACGCGTCGAACTTCTTCCGCACGGGTTTCACCACGCAGAACTCTGCCATCCTCTCTGTCAACTCTGGTAAGACTGGCATGCGCTTCTCGCTCACCGACATGCGCAACAAGGACATCCTGCCAAACACTAACATGAGCCGCGATAACTTCAACCTCCGCGTAAACACTTCGGCGGGTCCAGTTGACTTTGACTTCACCGCAAACTACACACGCGAAGATGTGAAAAACCGTCCAGCACTCGGAGACTCGCAGAGCAACGTCGGCAAAAACCTCATGACACTCGCCGGCACATATGACCAAGCTTGGCTCAAAAACTACCAGGATGCCGACGGCAACTACCAGAACTGGAACGGCAACGACCAGTATAACAAAAACCCTTATTGGGACCTCTACAAGAACAGCAACACCTCGAAAAAAGACGTGTTCCGCTTTACCGGAAAGGCTATATGGAACATCGACGAGCACCTGAAGATTCAAGGTACCGTCGGTACGGATATCAACAACATGACCTTCCAGGACTATATAGCAAAGACCACTCCTGGAACACCAGCCGGTAAGCTCACCGACCAGATATTCAACAACCGCACGCTCAACGCCGAAATTCTCGCACTCTACAACAACTCGTGGGGCGACTTCGACGTCAACGCCACTGCCGGCGGCAACATCTTCAAGGTAAACAACAAGACCATCACCAACATCGGTCTCAACCAGCAGATGGATGGCATCGTCAACATCATGAACTATCAGGAGCAGAACGTGCGCGAGAGCATGTACCAGAAGCAGATCAACTCGCTCTATGCCAGCGCCAGCGTGGGCTATAAGCACACTTACTACCTGGAAGGCACCGTGCGCGGCGACAAGTCATCCACTCTGCCTATCGACAACAACACTTATGTTTATCCTTCTATTTCGGGTAGCTTGGTGTTCTCTGAGTTTATCAAAAACAAGAATATCATCAACTACGGTAAGGTACGCGCCTCGTGGGCAAAGGTGGGTAGCGACACCGATCCTTATCAGCTCGCACTCAACTATGCCACTGGCAAGTACAGCTATTCGGGCTATACCATCGGTAT
This sequence comes from Prevotella sp. P5-92, assembly GCF_002251245.1. Taxonomy (GTDB): domain Bacteria; phylum Bacteroidota; class Bacteroidia; order Bacteroidales; family Bacteroidaceae; genus Prevotella. The sequence continues at coordinate 29,421 of NZ_NPJG01000068.1, read as the reverse complement.
GATCAGCAACGCCACACAGCCAAACAAAGACCTCAAGCCGACGATGACCAGCTCGTATGAACTGGGTCTTGAGATGAAATTCTTCCACAACAGACTGAGCCTCGATCTCACCTATTATAATCAGACATCAAAAGACCAGATCCTCAGCCTCGCCTCTACCACCACCTCTGGCTACGCCTATCGTCTCATCAACGCCGGCCAGATACAAAACAAGGGTATAGAGATCGCCCTCAACGGACGAGTGCTGCAGATCAAGGACTTCGCATGGGATGCTGGAGTGAACTTCTCAAAGAACACCAACAAGGTGAAGTCGCTCGTCGATGGCATGGACTACTTCGAACTCGCCAAGGCTTACTGGTGTGGTGTATCTGTGGGCGCAAAGGTGGGCGAGAACTACGGCGCTATTCGCGGAAAAGACTTCCAGCGCACCGACGACGGACAGATCATCATCGACGCCACCAGCGGCCTGCCACTCGTGGATAAGGAGGTGAAGACCATCGGCAACTCGTCGTGGGACTGGACAGGTGGTTTCTACTCTACCTTCACATACAAAAACTTCCGTCTCTCTGCAGGCTTCGACGTGAAGGTGGGAGCCGACATCTACTCCATGTCGATGCGCTCGGCTTACCAGACTGGTAAGGCAAGCCAGACTCTCGAAGGGCGCGACGAATGGTATGCCTCTGAGGAAGCACGCGAGGCTGCCGGCATGACTGACGAACAGTGGCGCGCATCGGGCAACTGCAAGGGCTTCATCGCTCCGGGCGTCATAGCCAACGGCGACGGTACCTATCGTCCTAACGACATCCCCGTCAACCCCGAGACTTACTGGAAGGCCATCGCCAACAACGTGCAGAGCGCGTTTGTCTATGACAACTCGTACGTCAAGTGCCGCGAGATCACCTTCGGCTACAACTTCCCAGAGAAGATGCTCGGCAAGTGGGCAAAGGCTCTCAGCGTATCGTTTGTGGCGCGTAACCCGTTCATCGTTTGGAAAAACATTCCAAACATCGACCCTGACTCAAGCTACAACACCTCTGGTCTCGGTCTTGAATACGGTTCGCTGCCTTCACGCAAGAGCTACGGTATCAACGTGAATGTTAAGTTCTAAATAAACAAATACACAACATTATTTTTTTCAACAGACAATATGAAAATTCACAATATATTGGGTCAAGGCTTGATTGCCGCCATGGCATTCACCCTTTCTGCCTGCAGCGACAGCCACATGGAAGAGATCAACACCGACGAGACCAAGGTCACCAACCTCGATCCTAACGCCCAGCTGACCACTTCACTGCTGCAGACATACGGCGATTTCAGTCTTATGGATACCTATCGTAACTATATCACTGGCTTCACACAGCACTTCGCCGGAGGATGGAACGTTACTAACTATGCAGGTGCCGTACACCACGAAGACGACATAGCACGACGCATATGGGACCGCTACTATGAGGTAGCCATAAAGAATCTCGTCGATGCCATTCACAAGTCTGAAGACAAGGCTAACCTCAATGCCGCACTGCGCATTCACCGCGTCTTCCTGCTCTCTGTGCTCGCCGACACCTATGGCGACATTCCTGCATCAGAGGCTGGACTGGGCTACATCTCTGGCATCTCAACTCCAAAATACGACACCGTAGAGGAGATCTATAACTGGTTCTTCGAAGAGCTCTCGGCTTGCGAGGCTCAGCTTGGCACTGGATCAGATCGCATCTCGGGCGACGTCACCAGTCTCGGCGGCGAGGTGGCAAAATGGAAAAAATACGCCAACTCACTCCGCATGCGCTACGCAATGCGCATCTCTGATGTCAACCCGCAGAAGGCACAGAAAGAGTTTGAGGCTGCCGTCGGCGCAGGCTATATAGCAAGCGCTGCCGACGACGCTTACATCAAGTATTCTGACTCGCCTTTCACTTACTACGACGGCGCCAACGACTACGACTTCCGCACTAACGCATTAGGAGAAATCCTCTACGGACAAGACCCGTCGTCGCCTACGTTCGTAAGCTCGACGTTGTTCTATCAGATGCAAAACACTTCCGACCCTCGACTCTACCGCATATGCCGCCACTACTACAACATCAAGCGCAGTCAGGTAAAGCCTGACAAGGAACAGAACATCGACCTCACCGACGAGGTATTGGCTTACTTCAAACGTGCTGGCATCGGCGAGGAACCTTGTAATACCGGCGCTGCATGGTACGAGAACTGGATGAACGTGGCTGAGACAAAGGAGTTCCCTACCCTGCAGAAATGGGCTGACAACGACGCAAACACTTACGACAACTCTGACTATCGCGCACGTCTCATGCGCCCGTGCCTGAACATCGACTTCGAGATGCCTTCATGCCCTGGCATCCTCTTCACCTATGCCGAAGCTGAACTGCTGCTCGCCGAGGCCAAGACAAAGGGATGGAACGTCGGCGGCGAGGCTGAGAGCCACTATGAGGCTGGCGTGCGTGCTGCCATGGAGATGCTCAACAACTACTATCTCACGTCAAACAAGATCTCTTCTGACGAGATCGACTCCTTCCTCGCACACAACCCATTGAGCGACAATCCTAAGGAGGCCATCAACACACAGGCATGGATACTCCATCTCATGAACCCGTCTGAGGCTTGGGCAAACATGCGCCGCTCTGACTATCCTGCAGTGCTCGACAGATCGCGCCTCGGCACCTTCCCCGGCGACGGCTTCGTATATGACGACCCCGACCTCTCGATGCCTACTCGTCTGCGCTATCCTGAACTGGAAGGACAGTACAACAGCATAAACTACCACGCCGCCATCGAACGCATGGGCGGAACCGACGACTGGCACAAGTCGCTTTGGTGGGACAAGGGCACACTCAACGTGCAGTCTGAGTTTAATCCTCCTTTCGGAAAGGGATATGTAAAGTGAAAAAGTTGACAAGTTGACACAATTTAGTTGACAAGTAAAATGATTATATAAACGACATTCAACAACATCATTATGAACAAGATAAAAACATTATATAAAGAAAAGGTAGCAAAGGCCTTGACGATGCTGCTCGCCGTGGGCTTCACACTCACCGCAGCCACCACGCTGACGTCATGTTCAACTGACGATGACCCTTATTTCACCGTCACCGAAGACGACAGTCCACGCATCCTCAACACCGACCTTGCCGATGTGAAGATAGACCGCAAGACAAACTTCAAGTTAGAGATTAAGGTCACACCTGTTCACTACACCACCGTGACATGGCTCCTAGACGGAACACAGATCTTTGAAGGTCTGCTGATAGACCAAACTCTGCCCGTGGGCAACCACGAACTGAAGATTGTGGCTACCACAACCAAGGGTAAGATCACATCGCGCACACTGAACGTCAACGTAACACCTGCCGCTGACGACCCTGCCCTTGGCACCAACGCCCTCGAACTATGGGTTGCTCCAGGCGCGACAACTCTCATCCACAAATGCTCGCATCTCGACAACATAGTCAAGGTGCTCGTAGGTGGCAAGGAGGCAGCTTTTGAAGTACTCGACGAAGGCACCACACTCCGTCTCACCGCTCCCGCCGACATGGCTAACGGCGACTATGCCATCTCCCTCGTCACCAGCGACGGCATCGAGTTCCCTGGCGGCACCATCAAAGTCACCACCGAGCCAAAACCTTCTATGGAGAACGTGCTGTGGGAAGGCGAGCACTACGTATCGTGGGACAAGGGCGACGACGACCCGAACAAGACCTTCAACCTCATCCCCAAGGCGGAAGTGGCTAAATGGAAAGAAGGGCAGGTGCTCAGAGCTTACCTCAAGGTGAATGACGCCGACGCTTACCATCAGGCTCAGATGAACACCGCTTGGTGGACTGCCATCTCTGAGAAGATTGAATTCTCTGCCGACACAGTCCTCGAACACACCCTCACACAGGGCGACATCGACAACATGGCTGCTCAAGACGGCTTCATCATGACTGGTCACGGTTACTACGTCGTGAAAATCACAGTTGAATAATACATACTCATTCTTCACTAACTTTTCGCGATGGCGGCAACTGTATCGCCCATCACTGAGCGCTACAGCCCGCCGTCACAATTCACGCAAAAAAAAGACAAGTAATAAGTTGTTAGGTTAGTTTGTTTTACACTAAACATTATCATAGTGTTATTTTTAGATTAGTAGGTTTTCAACCAATAAGGGTGCCCGCATGCGAATGTAGGCACCCTTTTATTACCCGTCACGTGTTGACGACTGAATGTTCAGTTAGCACATCGTCATCTGAAGTGCCACTTTGAGTTGTCGGTATTGAAATCGTATTCGGCAAGCGTTGGCGTGCTGTCGGCTACGGAATAGATGCAGTACTTGGTATTGACACCTGCCATGCCAGGAATGGTCTTGGGCATGATGCGGAAGGTGCCGTCGGTGAGCTGTTCTATACGCCACAGCTGCTCTGACGCTCCAGTATATTCGGGAACGGCGACGAGTTCTTTAGTAGCTGTGGCGGCAAGGGCACGCTTGGTCCCCTCGATAGTGATCTTGAAATAGGGATTGCTCAGATAGCCGCCTGCCTCGGGTACAGCTGTAATGGTCCAGCGCTGATGCGGACGGAACATATTGTCGCCAGCACGCACGGCGATGGTGTCTGAAGGCCATGTTGACTGCACGTCAGCAAGACTCTGAAGTGGCAGCGGATGGGTCGGCTCAGCGGGATCGAGCTTCCACCACATCTTTCGCTCTTGTTCTATACGAACGAAATCGACGGCGAGTTCGAGAGCATAGCCACGACGCTCTGACTCGATGGAGAGTGTTCCGCCCTGGAACTGCTCGCCTGCCTCGGGCCAGCCATTGCGCCACAATAGCGGACGAATAGCGAGGACGCTGCGTCCGCTGCGGTCGAAGTCGGCCTCATAGTGGAACGACGTCAGTTCGACTCCTTCGTCGAGGATGGTGCGTCCAAAATGTCCTGCTCCCACGGCTCTCTGCATTGCTGGCACGACCATCTTTCCTCCGCCCTTGACCATGTCGCGTCCAACATTATCGAGATATGGTCCTGTCACCTTACGCGAGCGTCCTGCCACAATATTATATGTAGAGTTGACGCCGTCGCAGCAGGTGCCGTGTGTGCCAAGGAGATAATACCAGCCGTCGCGGTATATAAGGTCGGTGGCTTCGCAGTCGATGGCAACGTCGAGTGCCTCGTTGCCTTCCACACGTCGTCCTGTCTTTGGGTCGAGCTCGATGAGACGGATGAAACCAAAATAGGTGCCGTAGCTCACCCAGAGCCGTCCTGTTGTCGGGTCGAGGAGCAGTCCTGGATCGATGGCGTCGTTGTCTTCAAGGTCGGCTGAACGAACCACCTCTACGGGTTCGCTAAACTTGAAGTCGGGCGACGTGGGATCGAGGGTCTTGTTCCACATGGTGTAGATGATGCCGCAGTGTCCGCCGCCAAGGCCGCCGCCTGTCGCTCCGTAGATGACGAGATAGCGGTCGCCTATCTTTATCGCGTCTGGTGCGGCACCGCCGCCGGGACGCACTGCTCCGGGCTTCCACGACCATCCGTCGGCGGTGATGAGTCCGCCGCCTCCTGTGCCGAAGGTGTAGTATTTTCCGTCACACTCCACGAGTGTCGATGGATCGTGTATCCAGGGTTGTCCTATCTGTGCCTTTGTTGATGTGGTGGCAAGGGTAAGTGCCGCGAGGGCTATGATATGTTTTGTTGTCATGGGTTTACTTAATTTTGATGTTTGTTACAGGATTGCCTTTCTCGTCGATGAAGCGAACACAGAAGTCGCTCATTCCCGGACCGTTGATGACGGCTCCGCGTAGGATGTTGATGCCTTTCTTAAGTGTGGTGCGGGGCGACATGCAGTCGTCGGCCACCATTCGGCGGTCGCCTGAGAGCATAAGGGGCTGGTCGTCGTTGAGCCACCACATCGAGGCGGAGTTGCTGCCTACTGAGAGTCGTACGCCGGGAATGTCGGCATCACACTCGATGACTGTGATGGCAAGGAAGATGATGCCGTAATACTGCTTGTCGAGTCCGGTGGCGAAGCGGAAGAGCTTGACGTTGTAGAGCTTGCTGTCAAACTTATGCCACTGCAGTTTCTGCTTGCCTATCTTCACTTTCTGCCCATCGGTGGGAACGGTGGCAAACTGCCCTTTGTAGAACTCTACGGCGAGGTTGTCGCGGAGGTACGAGTCGGTGAAGACGGTGTTGCCGCGATTGGGCTTGTCGATGGGTTCAAGCAGGGTCCATCGGCGAATGAATCCTTCGCCATCGACATTAGCTGGCGTGTCGGTGGCTGGTGTGAAATAATTGGATAGCGAAGGTCCTTTGTCTTTCACTGTCCATTTCTCTCTCTGTGCGGTCATCGTCATGGTGAGCATGACCGCAAGAATCGTAGTTAGATACTTTTTCATACAATGATTATTTATTTGGTTCAAAAATGTCTTTGTATAATGACGGATAATGTCTATGTTTTATTACGTTTATGTCTTTGTCCTATAACGAAAAAGACTTATTCACGATGTTGCTCACGATAGGTGGCGGGAGTGACGCCAGCAAAGGCCTTGAACGCCTTGTTGAAATGCGAGCAATCGTCGTATCCCACCATTCGCGCTATTTCTTTTATGGGACGGTCGGAGGTGACGATGAATTGCTCAGCTGACTCCATCTTTTTCTTTATGACGTATGCCTTGGGTGTGTCGCCTGTCTCTTGGCGGAAGACGCGTATGAAATGGTCTTTCGACATGCAGGCGTCGTGGGCGAGAATGTTCACGTCGAGTGGAACGTTGAGGTGTCGGCGTATGTATGCCACCGCCTGAAGGATGCGGCTGTCTGAGGTATCGGCTTTGGCCACGGCGCGCTTGAGAAATCGCGAGAAGAGGATATAGAGTATGCCCCGCGACTCTACCTTGTCGCAAAACGGACGACGGAGATTTAGTTCGATATTGCTGATGAGCGAGGGCTGGTTGTCGTATATCTTTGGATTGGAGGCAGGCAGTTTGAGAAAGGGATTGATATAGAGCAGACGTTTGAAAAGGTCGATGTCGTGGGGCGAGGCTGGCGTCTCTACTGGGAAATCAAACTCTTCGAGTATGCTCGGCGAGGTATCGTTTTTCTCGTATATATGTATATAATAATGTGTAAAGAGCGAGTCGCACTGGTAGCTGTGTGTGACAAATGGAGGTATGAAATAGAGATTGCCTGGTGTGAGTTGGTAGTCACCTTTGGGCAATGATATGCGTGCGGTGCCTTCGGTGACGAGGTAGAGACGGGCGAAGGGGCTTCGCACATCTTTCCAGTTCCAGTCGCCATTATGACAGGCATACCCCACGTTGAGGGTGAAGAGTTGCAGTTGTTCGATAGAGATGTTCATTATTCTTGGTTTGAAGAGCATGTAGGTTTTGAACGGCACAAAGATACGATATAATATCGATATTCTACTATAATTATTGTAAGAAAAATGGCGAAATGTACAAAAATGTCGTTATTATACATGATTATATCTATTTTATAACATTAAAATAAGGATAATAGTGTTTATTTTTGCATCGTAACCAATCGACAATATATTACAGATATGCAATACAACGAAATCGGAAAAACGGGATTGAAGGTGTCGAATCTCGGATTTGGCGCCTCATCGCTTGGCGGTGTGTTTCACGGAATAAAGGAAGAAGAGGCCATCGCCGCTGTACATGCGGCAGTGGATGGAGACATCAACTTTATCGATGTTTCGCCATACTATGGTCATCTGAAGGCTGAAACGGTATTAGGTAAGGCTCTGAAGGAGATTGATCGTGACAAATATATTCTCTCGACAAAGGTGGGACGTTACGGCAAGGACGGCGTTAACTTCTGGGACTATTCGGCTAAGCGTGCCAAGGAGAGCGTGTATGAGAGCATGGAAAGGCTGAACATTGACTATATCGACCTTATCAACGTCCACGACGTGGAGTTTGCCGACCTGCAGCAGGTGGTTGATGAGACGCTGCCAGCTCTCGTGGAACTGCGCAAGGAGGGTGTTGTTGGTCATGTGGGCATTACCGACCTGCAGCCCGAAAACCTCAAGTGGGTGATTGAGCACTGTGAGGAGGGTACGGTGGAGAGCATTCTCAACTTCTGCCACTACTGTCTGAACGACAATCTGCTTACCGAATATTTCGAGTTTTTCGAAAGTCGCGGCATAGGCATCATCAATGCCTCGCCTTTCTCCATGGGATTGCTCTCGATGCGTGGAGCTCCCGACTGGCATCCTGCCACGGAAACGTTGCGTGAGGCGTGTGCCAAGGCTGCAAGATATTGCGACGAGCAAGGTTATCCTATCGATAAACTCGCCATACAATATTCCACATCATGCAACGACCATATCGCCACGACTCTCTTCAGCAGTGCAAATCCAAAGAACGTGCTGAAGAACATCGAGTATGTCAACGATCCTATCGACTGGCAGTTGGTGGAGAAGGTGAAGGAGATTATAGGTGACCAAATGGGAGTGAGATGGAGGAATAGTTAAATGATTAAGAGTTGACAACTAAAATATTATGATTATAGATGCACATTCGCATTTGTGGCTTCGACAAGACACGATGGTCGATGGTCAGGCGATAAGGACATTGGGAAATAACGGGTCGAGGTCGGTGTTCTTCGGTGAGGAGCGACAGATGTTGCCGCCCTTTATGATCGACGGACGGAATACGGCTGAGGTGTTCCTGAGTAATATGGATTATGCCCAGGTGTCGGCGGCCGTAGTTGTACAGGAGGTGATTGACGGTTGTCAGAACGACTATCTCACTGAGGTACAGAGCAAGTGGTCCGACAGATTTTTCTGTATGAGTATGTGCCGTGCGGAGGATGAGGCTGCGAAACAGAAAGCTGCCGGACTCAAGGGCATTGCCATTCCCGGTCATCGCATATCGACACCGCTTCACGACATGATGCCGATGTTCAAATATATGGAGCGCGAGGGCATGGTGCTGTCCATGTGCTTAGGTGAAGATGAGAGGCAGATAGCCGAGATGGGGGAGGTTATTGAGGAATGTCCCCATCTGAAGGTTGCGATAGGGCATTTCGGTATGGTCACCACATCGGCATTCGAGAGCCAGGTAAAACTCGCCCTGCGTGGGGAGAACGTGATGATTGAGTCGGGTGGCATAACATGGCTCTACAACTATGAGTTCTATCCATTCCCCTCGGCAGTACGCAGTATAAAACAGGCAGCCGATTGGGTGGGAATCGACCGATTGATGTGGGGAAGCGATTATCCTCGCACCATCACTGCCATAACCTATCGCATGTCATACGACTTCATCTCGAAGTCGCGCGAACTGAGTGATGCCGACAAGGCCGCATTCCTTGGTGGCAATGCCAAGAAATTCTACAGTTTTGATAAACTCGTGGAATTACCTTATATAAAAAATATGAGTGAGTAAAGAATATGAAAGCAATACAGATAACAGAGGAGCGCAAGATGGCGCTCGTGGAAATAGACAACGTGAATGAACTGAAGCCCGGAGAGGTGCTTCTGAAAATGGAATATGTGGGATTCTGTGGCTCTGACCTCAGTACATTCCTCGGTAAGAACCCGATGGTGAAGATGCCCGTGATACCTGGTCATGAGGTGGGCGCAACCATCGTGGAGGTGGGCAGCGAAGTGCCTGAGGGACTCAAACCAGGCATGACCGTCACCCTCAATCCCTATACCAACTGCAACAAGTGTGCCTCGTGTCGCAATGGCCGACCGAATGCCTGCAAGGACAACCAGACGCTTGGTGTGCAGCGCGACGGTGCCATGCGTGAGTATCTCGTTATGCCGTGGGAGAAGGTCATTCCCGCAGGACTGCTCACTCCCCGCACCTGTGCACTTGTTGAACCGATGAGTGTCGGTTTTCATGCTGTGTCGAGAGCGCAAGTGACGGACATCGACGTGGTATTGGTGATTGGATGCGGTATGGTGGGCATGGGTGCCATTGTGCGCTCGGTGCTCCGTGGCGCGACAGTGGTGGCTGCCGACATAGACGACGACAAACTCGCCTTGGCACGCCGTATGGGTGCTTCATACACCATCAACAGTATGACCGAGGATGTGCATACCCGACTGTTGGAGATGACTGGCGGATTTGGTCCCGACGTGGTGATTGAGGCCGTGGGCAGTGCGCCTACCTATCAGATGGCTGTTGACGAGGTGGCATTCACAGGTCGCGTCATCTGCATCGGATATGCCAAGACCGACGTGTCGTTCCAGACGAAGTTCTTTGTACAGAAGGAACTCGACATCCGCGGTTCGCGCAATGCCATGCCTTCGGATTTCCGTGCCGTTATCCACTATCTTGAGCGTGGCACATGTCCTGTGGATAAGTTTATCAGTATGGAGTGCTCGCCCGAGGAAGCGCCCAAGGCGATGGAGAAGTGGGTGGAAGCACCAGGGAAGGTGTTTAGGGTGCTGGTTAGGTTCTAATTAATATTGGGAAGTTAAAGAAGTTAAGGACGTATGTCCGAGCCTCGATATGATAGCCGTGTCGTTCTTCATGTCGATAATGTATCCCACACAGTTCTCCCTCGCCCTCGAAGGTCTTGGTGACCAGACCAAGAGCGGTGCTGCCTTCCTCGTGATGGCTATAGTGGGCAACGCCTGCGTGCCGCAGTTCACGGCTTACGTCATGCACCAAAATGAGGCATTCTATCAGATTGCCTACATAGTGCCTATGATATGCTTTGCAGTGTGTGCCGCATTTGGTATAAAGGTAATGAAAGACAAACATGTTTGAAATGATATTGCAAATATGAAAAGAATGTTCTCGATCTTGGTGGCAATGGTCATATCCACTATTGCCATCTCACAGGTTAGTTCTCCAAAAGTTAAGGTAGAATTTATCACCCCTAAGATTGTCAGGGTGCAATGGTCGGCTGACGGAGCATTGCCTGGCAATAACACCAGTGTCTGTGTATATGAGAAACAGCAGGTGAAATCGCCTGAGATTATCGTGAAGAACGAGGGTGGCTGTATCTCGTTTATCGACCGAAAGACGGGCAGAATCTTATTGAAGGATGTTGCCCGCAAGGCTGAACCAGTGGTGCAGGAACGCATCGTATATGACGATGCCACGGCACACATGGAGGAGACCGCCAACGGAAAGGTGACGGTGAAGGACATCGTGCGCCGCGACACCATTGGCGAGAGTACAAGATATATCTCACGCTTCTCGTGTGAAGGCACTAAGGCGTTGTATGGTCTTGGTGCACACATGGAAGACTATATGAACCTCTTGGGCAAAACCCTGTGGCTCACGCAGCATAATTTGAAGGTGACTATCCCGATGCTCTTGTCGCCACAAGGTTACGGTCTGCTCTTCGATGCCGGTTGCGCCATGAAGTATTCGTCTGACGGTAAGGGCTTTACAATGCAGATGGAGGCAGCCAAGCAGATTGACTACTACTTTATCAAAGGTGACAGGATGGACGACATCGTCGAGGGCTACCGCTATCTTACGGGCAAGGTGCAACTGCTTCCCCTCTATGCCTTCGGATATATCCAGTCGAAGGAACGTTATGTCTCTTCTGACGACCTCATCAATACCCTGAGGGAATATCGCCGTCGCCATGTGCCCATCGACATGATTGTGCAGGACTGGAACTACTGGCCAGAGGGTTGGGGATATATGAAGATGAACCGCAAGTATTATCCCGACCCAAAGGCTCTTGCCGACTCCATACATGCCATGAACGCCAAACTCATGGTGAGCATCTGGCCCAATCCGCAGTATTGTCCCGAGGAAAGGGATTTCCGCAAACGTGGATTTATGCTCGAACACTCGGTGTATGATGCCTTCAATGCCGATGCCCGTCGCCACTACTGGAAATATGCCAACGACGAGTTCTTCTCTAATGGCTTTGATGCCTGGTGGTGTGATAGTAGTGAACCCCTCGACGGCGACTGGAACCAACTGCCCGAACCTATCGGCGGCAAACCATACGGATGGAACGACCATGAGCGCCGTTGGCACTTAAACAAAGACATTCTCAGCGATGCCCTCGGAGCGGAGCGCAGCAGTCTATACTCACTCTATCATTCTATGGGACTATATGAGAACCAGCGCCTTACATCCTCCGACAAACGAGTGCTCAACCTCACCCGTAGCAGTTATGCCGGACAGCAGCGTTATGCCACTGTGGTGTGGAACGGCGACACTCATGCCTCGTGGGAGTCATATCGCCAACAGATACCGGCTGGACTGAACTATATGGCTACGGGTAATCCCTATTGGACTGTTGACGTGGGTTCTTTCTTCGTAAAGAACGACGGACGACGATGGTTCTATACCGGTGAGTTCCAAAACGGAGTGAATGACGAGGCTTATCGTGAATACTATACCCGTATGTTCCAATGGGCAACATTCCTGCCTATGCTCCGCAGTCATGGTTCCGACACTCCACGCGAGATATGGCGCTTTGGCGAGGCGGGCACTCCTTACTATGATGCCATCCTGAAGATGATCAACCTGCGCTATTCGCTCCTACCTTATATATATAGTATGGCGGCGGCACAGTATTTCTCTGGTTACACCATGGCGCGCCCACTTGCCTTCGACTATCCCGACGACGAGGCTGTATATGACCTCAAGGACGAATATCTCTTTGGCAATATCCTCGTATGTCCCGTCACTCGTCCGATGTCAGAGGCTACATCGCGCAAGATATATCTGCCACAAGGCAACCGTTGGTATGACTATTGGACAAATAAGACATACGACGGCGGGCAATGGATAGAAGTGCCGGTGAGCATCGATCGTATGCCTCTTTATGTAAAGGCTGGTAGTATCATCCTCACATCAGATGTGGTGGAATATTCCGCCGCACAATCCGACAGACCCATAACAGTGAATGTCTATCCCGGTGCCGACACTACGTTCTCGCTCTATCAGGACTCCGGCGACGGCTATGCCTTCGAACAAGGCGACTACTCCATCACCAAGTTTGAGTGGAACGACCGTAAGCAGCGGTTGAAGACAATAGCGGATAAGAAATCAAAGAAACATTGTAGAAAGATAAAGGTGAGTGTTTTAACCCCCCAATAATTATGAAGTTTATTACAACGATATTGGCAATGGCCATTACATCCATTGCCTCGGCACAAGTCATTTCGCCCAACGGTAAGGTGGAATGGAGAGAAAAAGGTAAGGGTTTTGCCGTGGTATATCACGACGGCAACAACGAGTGTGAAGTATTGGACATCACAAATGTCGGGATGCTCATGAAGGACGGAGGTGGAAAGGAACTGACACTTAAGGCGAAGATGCCTGTTGAGGCAATAAAGGACTCCTATACGATGGTTGGAGGTAAGCGCCACGAGTGCTCCAACGAGGCCAACGAGGTGACATATCTTTATATTGACAACATCGGAAGACAGCAACAACTCATTGTGAGGGCTTATAACGATGGTGTAGCCTTCCGTTATGCCTTAGACGGATTGCAACACACTCGCCCTACAGAAGAGCTGACCGCTTATCGCATCGCGGAAGGAACAAAGCGATGGATGCAGAAATGGACTGAGCCATACGAGGCGTTCTTCCCTCTATCCACAACTGGCGAGAACGAAAACAAGCGTTGGGGCTATCCGGCTTTGATTCAGTCTGCTGATAATGTCTTTGCACTTATCACCGAAGCCGGCATAGAGAGATTCAATAGTGCGTCGTCGCTCTACAACGACCGCAACAAGGAGGAATACCGAGTGGTGTTGGATGAAAACCAGCAGAATACAACTGGCCAATGGCTCTCGCCTTGGCGAGTGGTAATAGTGGGCGAGCTGAAAGACGTGGTGGCTTCCACTCTTGTCACCGATGTCAGCGACCCTTGCCGCATCGAGGACACATCGTGGATAAAGCCAGGCTCTGTGTCGTGGATTTACTGGGCATATAACCATGGCAGCAACGACTATCAGATAGTACGTAAATACGTGGATATGGCAGTGGAGATGCACTGGCCATACGTGCTCATCGATGCCGAATGGGACGAGATGAAGAATGGCGGAAATATAGAGGATGCCATACGTTATGCACACGACAAAGGCGTGAAACCAATACTTTGGTATAACTCCTCTACGGCATGGATAAAGGCTTGGGGCGCACCTGGTCCTCATGAGCGACTCAATGCCCCCGAAAACCGCGAACGTGAGTTTGTGTGGCTTGAGAAGATGGGGGTGGCTGGAGTGAAGATTGATTTCTTTGCCAGTGACAAACAGGAGACTTTGGAGTATTGTATCGACTTGCTCGAATCTGCCGCACGTCATCATCTTATGGTCAACTTCCATGGAGCGACAATTCCGAGAGGATGGCAGAGAACATATCCAAACCTCGTAAGTGTTGAAGCTGTATATGGAGCGGAGTGGTATAACAACAATGCCACACTCACTCCCAAGGCTGCCGCCCACAACGCTACTTTGCCTTTCACACGCAATGTGATCGGTCCGATGGACTACACACCCTGTACCTTCTCCGACTCGCAGCATCCTCACGTCACTACCCATGCCCACGAACTCGCCCTGCCTGTGCTCTTCGAGTCGCCGCTGCTGCATTGGGCGGATAAGCCCGAGAGCTATCTCGTGCAGCCCAAGGAGGTGAAGGACTTTATGTCTGCCCTGCCCACCACATGGGATGAGACCCGATTGCTCGGCGGTTATCCCGGCGAATGGGTTGTCATTGCCCGTCGTTGTGGTAACAAATGGTATGTTGCCGGCATCAATGGTAAGGACGAGACTCAGACCCTCTCTTTCAACACATCCTTCCTCCCCAAAGGCAAATACACTCTCTTTACAGACAAGCCAGGGTATAAGGGCGAACTGCCTGCCAACAATCCAACCCCGTGGAGCATAAAGAAGGGTAAAGGTAAAGTACCCTCTAAGGTGACTTGTCAGCCAAGAGGCGGATTCGTGTATGTTATAAATTAAAAAGGTTATGAGCAAAAGATATTGTCAGACATTAGAATTGAAGAATGACCCCGAACTCATTAAGAAGTATGTGGAGGCTCACGACCGTGATCACCATTGGCGCGAGATTCGTGAGGGCATCCGCAGTGTGGGCATCAAGGAGATGGAGATATACATCCTCGGCAACCGCCTGTTTATGATTGTCGAGACTCCCGACGACTTCAACTGGGACGAGGCCATGACACGCCTTGCCACCCTGCCCCGACAGGCAGAGTGGGAGGCATACGTCGCCCAGTTCCAAGGTTGTGACGCCAATGCTACTTCCAACGAGAAATGGCAGATGATGGAGCGAATGTTCCATCTGTATGAATAGTAATATATTGCATCTTAAGATATGAAGAAAATCTTTTTGTCTTTATTGTCGCTGACATTCAGTTTATTGTCAGGCGCACAAACCATCAGTCCTGTAATGCCTGTCCCGTCGGCTGACCAACTGCGATGGCAGGATATGGAGATGTATGCATTCATACATTACTCTCTGAACACTTATACCGACGAGGAGTGGGGATTCGGAAATGAAGATCCAAAATTGTTCAATCCGTCGAGCCTCGACTGCCGACAGTGGGCAAGGGTTTGTAAACAAGCGGGAATGAAGGGCATCATCTTCACTGCAAAACACCATTGCGGATTCTGTATGTGGCCGTCGGCTTATACTGAGTATTCGGTAAAGAACTCTCCATGGAAGAACGGAAAAGGCGATGTGGTGAAGGAACTGGCTGAGGCTTGCCGCGAGGAAGGACTGAAGTTTGCCGTTTATCTCTCTCCCTGGGACCGAAATCATCCCGAATATGCCCGACCGGCTTATGTGGAATATTTCTGCAACCAACTCCGTGAACTGCTCACCAACTATGGTGAGATATTCGAGGTGTGGTTTGATGGTGCAAATGGTGGAGACGGCTGTTATGGTGGTGCAAACGAGACAAGGAAGATTGACGTGAAGAAATACTATAACTGGCCTGAGACATACAAGATGATTCGCCAACTGCAACCGCATTGTCTGGTCACCCATTACACCTTATGGGGATCGACAGATTGGAATAAATGGGAAAAACTTGCTACAGGCGAGTTCTCAAACATCGTCAACAACCCTATTTGGCAAACCATCAAATTCCCCACAGCCAAAGTACGAGTTCTTCGCTTCGAGGCTGACCGCCTGGCAGAAGGTTAGCGGTTGGGATATAGTGACTTGGATATTTACTAATATTATTAATTACCGATATGAAACATCTCTTTTTATCTACCATTATGCTGGCGGCCTTCTCATGCGCCTCGGCTCAAACCAAACAATTGTTCAATAACGACTGGCAGTTTACCCTTGAGGGTAAGACCATGAATGTTGATTTACCTCACGACTGGGCAATATCCTATGCCCCAGATCCTGCAACTGGGGCCAGCGGTACCGATGGAGGTTGGTATCCTGGCGGTAAAGGTGAGTATCGCAAGAGGTTTGCCACTCCCAAGGGCGAAGTGGTAAAGCTGCTCTTTGAGGGTGTATATCAGAAGGCTGTCGTTTTGGTTAACGGACAGAAAGCCGGTCAGCATGCTTATGGCTACACACCGTTCACAGTGGACATTACACCTTTCCTCTATAGAGACAAGCGACTGAATGAGGTAGTGGTAAAGGTTGACAATTCAGAACAGCCCAACTGCCGATGGTACACCGGCTCTGGCATCTATCGCCATGTTTGGCTGGAGACGATGCCTGCCCTGCATATAGCTGAGAACGGTGTTGTCGTAACAACCCCTGAAGTCTCCTCCGACAAGGCAGTGGTAAAGGTTGAAACTACCATTAACAACGAGTCTAACCGCGACAGAAACGCAATGGTAGTCATAGGCGAAAGTCAGATGGTGGTGAGTGTACCTGCTCATCAACAGAAGACGGTTTCCACTTCGTTCTCAGTCATGAACCCGAAACTTTGGTCGCCAGATAATCCTTTCCGCTACGAAGTGAAGGCGGAACTGAAAGAAAATGGAAACGTCATCCATCAACAATCGGTTGACTATGGCATTCGTACGTTTACCTGTGATGCCGAAAAAGGCTTTGTGCTCAACGGTAAGCCTCTGCTCATCAATGGAGCCTGCGTACATCACGACGATGGAGTGTTGGGAGCAATGGCATTCGACGCTGCCGAGATACGAAAGGTGCGCCAGATGAAGGATGCCGGTTTCAATCCCATCCGTACCTCACATAATCCCACCACACGCGCCTTCCTCGATGCCTGCGACTCGATAGGTATGCTGGTCATAGGCGAAGTTTTCGACGGATGGCGCACAGCCAAGAAACCATACGACTACTCTACACTCATCGACTCATGTTATCAGGAGGATATCCGTGCCATGGTTGAGCGCGACCGCAACCATCCCAGCATCATCTGCTGGAGCATAGGCAACGAGGTGATAGAGCGCAAGGACATCCGAGTGATACACACTGCAAAGATGTTGAAGCAGGCTGTCCTAGATTACGACAAGACTCGCCCTGTAACTGAGGCTCTTTGTGCTTGGGACAGCGATTGGGAAATCTTCGATCCGCACTTTGATGTACTCGATATCGGTGGTTATAATTACATGATATTCAAGCACGCAAGCGATCATCAGCGAAATCCCAAACGTGTGATGTGGCAGACCGAGAGCTATCCGCGTGATGCGTTCAGCAACTGGAAACTTGTTCGCGACTATCCATACATCATCGGCGATATCGTGTGGACAGGTCTTGACTACCTTGGCGAATCCGGTATCGGACGCAACTACTACGATGGCGAGACGCCAGGCGAACACTGGCGCGAAGGCGGTGTGCCCGAGTGGCATGGTGCCTATTGCGGCGATGTGGATGTCACAGGCTGGCGCAAACCCATCAGCCATTATCGCGATTTGCTGTGGAATGATTCAAAGAATCTGTACATGGCAGTAAAAGAACCCGATGGCTATCGCGGCAAGATAAACATGACAGCCTGGAGTGTATGGCCCACTTGGGAGAGTTGGAACTGGCAAGGATGGGAAGGCAACCCCATCGAGGTAGAGGTGTACACCAAGGCTCCCGAGGTGACACTATATTTGAACGATAAACAAATAGGGAAAAAGAATGTTGGTCTCAGCACAGAATACAAGGCTGTGTTCAATGTGCCCTATGAGGCAGGAACACTGCGTGCCGAGGCAGGAGGCAAGAGCGTGATGCTGGCTACTTCCGGAGAGCCTGCCCGTTTGCGCCTTACTGCGGACAAACCAACTCTCAAGGCAGATGGCCTGGATCTTGTTTACATCACTGTCGAGGTGGTTGATGCCCAAGGGCGTGTATGTCCTGATGCTGCTGTCCCCTGTGAGGCAGTCGTTAAGGGACAAGCCCGACTGATGGCCTTTGCTTCAGCCGACCTCCAAGACCGCGAACCTAAGACCTCCTCCTGCGTAACTACATGGAAAGGCCGTGCTCTGCTGGTTGTCCGCAGCAGCATGAACAAAGGAAAGACAACTGTTAGCATCAAAAGCAGTCTACCTACTGCTATACTTAACATCCAATCGAGGAAATTATGAAAAGAATACTCTTCATATTGATATCATTGCTGGTCTTGCAGACGCAGGCACAGACAACCCACGACTGGGAAAATCCCTCCGTACTGAGCATAAACAAACTTCCATATCACGCCACGCTGCAGCTGCCGTCTAAATGGAAAGAGTGTAAGGAAATCGTGAGCCTTGACGGACAATGGCTGTTCCACTGGAGTCGTAATCCTGAGGAGCGTCCAACAGACTTCTATCGAGAAGACTACGACTTGAGCAACTGGGATAAGATTGCTGTGCCAGGCAACTGGCAGTTGCAAGGCTACGGCACACCTATCTATATAAACATCAACTACCCGTTTGTGCGCAACCGTCCCAGCGTGACTACCGAGCCACCAAAGCACTGGACAGCCTACGGGAATCGCAACCCGGTAGGCTCGTATGTAACATTTCTCGATGTAACCAAGGAGATGCTCAAGCAAAACTTGATTCTGCATTTCGGTGGTGTGCATTCGGCATTCTATGTATGGGTGAATGGGCAGCGGGTTGGCTATAGCCAGAACTCCATGTCGCCAGCAGAGTTCGACGTAACAAAATACATGCGGGCCGGCCGAAATAAAATAGCTGTCGAGGTCTATCGTTGGTCTGACGGCAGCTATCTCGAAGACCAGGACATGTGGCGACTGAGCGGCATCTTCCGTTCGGTGCAGTTGTGGGTGCGCCCGCTTGTGCATATTGCCGACTATCGGGTGAAGTCAGAGCCCAATACCGACTTTACCAAGGCTTCTGTTACTGCCGCCGTGAAGATATGCAACATGGGCAGTAAGATGTCGAAAGGTATGGGAGTACGACTTAACATCGATGGAAAAACTATTGAGGGCAAGGTAATGGATATAGCTGTGGGCGATACTATTTCTGCCTCGTTGGAATACACTATCGACAATCCCCATCTGTGGTCTGCCGCCAAACCGGATCTCTATCCTTTCAGTATAGAACTTCTTGACAATAAGGGTAGTATCTCTGAACACTTTGACTATCATCTCGGTGTGAAACGAGTGGAATGTGTGGGAGAGGTGTTTAAGGTGAACGGCAAGAACGTGAAACTGCGCGGAGTGAACCGTCACGACCATCATCCTCGCACAGGACGATATGTGGATGACGCAACATACGAGAAGGACATAGCCCTGATGAAACAGGCCAACATCAACTTCCTACGCACAAGCCACTATCCCGACCGTGAGTATCTGTATGAGCTATGCGACCGCTATGGTATGTATGTAATGGACGAGGCAAACCAGGAGAGCCATGGCTATGGATATGCCAACAAGGACATGGGTGAAGACCCTGCATGGAAGGAGGCACATGTTGACAGGGCTACATCGCTCGTGGAGCGCGACAAAAATCATCCGTGTGTCATTCTCTGGAGTCTTGGCAATGAGGGAGGCGTGGGACCGAATATCCAGGCTATGTACGACAAGGTGAAGAGTTTCGACTCGTCGTTCCTGCCTTTCTACGATTGCCATCCTCGTTATTCCTCACTCTACGACGAGGGCTATCCCACACCAAAGATGATGAAGGATAATGCAGCAAAGGTAAAGGACAAACCATATATCGCCCGAGAATATGCCCATGCCATGGGTAACTCGATGGGCAATATGAAGGAGTATTGGGATGTGATATATGCAGACTCCTCGATAGCAGGAGCAGCTATTTGGGATTGGGTGGATCAGGGTCTGGCAAAGCCCAAAGACGGCAGCAAGATGCGCCTGTCAAGCAGTCTCGAACTCATGGATGATGAGTTCTGGGCTTACGGCGGTGACTTTGGCGACAAACCCAACGACGGCAATTTCTGTATCAACGGACTTGTGGCTCCCGACCGCAAGCCTCATCCTCACTACTATGTGGTGAAACATGTCTATCAGCCCATACATTTCTCTATGATTGACGGCAAGATAATTAAGAAGAGCATGGACCCGACGGTTGATGTAGATGATTTCGACTATGCTACCGATACTACTATTGTATCTAATGAGAAGACCATCATTGTGAAGGCTATGTTGAAGGACGATACGCCATGGGCAAAGAAAGGTTTTGTGATGGCATCAGAGCAGTTTGTTGTCGAACTGTATTCTTTCCCTGTGTTTACTGCAACATCTCGCAAAGCCCCGAAGGTGAAGAAAAGGGAAGACTATGAGGTGTTGACAGAGAAAGGCTCTGTGGTGATTGATGACAAGGGGTCTATTACCGAGATAAACGTCAATGGACGCAATATCCTCAAAACTCCTCTCGAACCGTATTTCTGGAAGCCAGAAAATGACAACCAAGAGAAGGCAGGCTTTGCCAAACGTGTGGCTCCATGGGAGAAGGTTGGAGAGAACCGACAACTGAAATCTATCAAGGTTTCCTCTTCCAAAGGCATCACTTTTATAAAATGTGCATATACATTACCAGTAGGTGCTGATTACGAACTTTGTTATAGCATCAACTCTGTAGGAGATATAAAGGTTGAAGCCGACTATCGTCCAACGCAAGCAGATATTCCGCTGATACCTAAGTTTGGTATGAGAATGCGCTTGACATCCGATTTCAACAAGGTGGAGTATTACGGTCGCGGTCCTTGGGAGAATTATCCTGACCGCAAACTGGGATATGACATTGGTCATTACACCATGCCGCTCGCCGATTTTCAAGTTGATTATGTCCGTCCGCAGGACAACGGCAACCGCTGTGATGTGCGCTGGCTATCATTGTCATCAGATGACTGTACATTGCGCATCGACGGCTGCCAACCGCTCTGCCTACATGCATGGAACTATGGTGAGGAAAATCTAAACGTAAAGCATCCCCATGAGTTGAAGAGAGGCGAGTTTGTCAATCTCAACATCGACCTGAACATTCATGGAGTGGGAGGTGCCGACACCTGGGGCAAGCGCACATTGCCCGAATACACCATCGACGGCAACCAGTCCCACCACTATTCGTTTGTCATTTCAGTAGAACAATAAGAATAATAGGGACAGGTACCAATGATTCTCGATAAACTAACGAACCAACGTACCTGTCCCTATGAACCGGAACAAACAAATTAGACCTCAACTATTTCTTCGGTTGTCTGAATTTCATTTGTTATTTCTTTAGTCTTACTCCGTAAATCTGTCCTACTTGGCGTCCTTTGTGTGCCACAAACTTCACTCTTACCTCGCTCTTGCCTTCGAGCATTGAGGCGGGAATGGGGTAATCAACGGTCTTGAACTGGGTGGTGCGCCAGCGGTGAGAGTTGTTGACACTTGTCAGCAATGCGTCGTCAATATAGATGTCGAACTCCGACGTGCGCCACTCGTCCTGTCCCCAGAAGGTGAGTTGTAGGGTGAGGGCTGTCTCGCCCTTGGTCTGCATGAGATAAGAGAAATAGTGACCGTCGCGGGCGTCGCGATAGAACACACCTTCGGTACTGCCCTTCTCTGAGTTGTCAGTCTCCATGCGGTGGTCGGTTTCAGGCTGCTGCTCTCCCGGCATCACCTTATCCACTGTGGCAGCCTCAAGAGCCTGGCGTGCGCTTTCCTCGTCGGCGAGGCGTTGGGTATATGCCTTATAGTCGGCATCGCTCAAGGCAAGCCAGTACATCATATAGCGAGAGTCGTGAATCTCGAAGAAAGGCTGTAGCTCGCCGCCGGGAATGGCGTTTTCCATACGAGTGGCAAGGGTGAAGTGAAGCGGTTTGCCTGCTACGGGGCGAAGGTCTTTTGCAATGTCGCTGATTTCCTTAGGCAAGAGGATAGGCGCCTTGTCGAGAGGCAGTTTTCGGCCGCCTGCATACTGTCCGAAACGGCTGTCATCAGCGATGAGCGAACGCATGTCCTCAGTGCCGGTCTTCATGCCGAGAACGATGGGACCATACATTATTGCCACATACTGAGGTACGTTGGGCATACGCTCCACACTGCCGTGCATAGGCATGGAGATGGCAATGCGGTCGCCCTTCTTCCATTTGCGGGAGATGCATACAAAGCCATCTTCCTCATATTGCTTGGCGTCGAAGCCGATGCCTTTCACCTCAAACTTGTCGCACCATGCCGGTTTCCTTATCTTCATGGTAAACACTCCCCTACCCTTTGTCACGGCTATCTCCGATGTCTCGCCGTAAGGGAAGGCTGTCTCTTGCTTCAAGATGATGCCTCGCTCGCGCCAGTTAAGCTCCGAAGCGACAAAGAGGTTGACGTAGAGAACGTCGTCAGATGCTTTTGCTCCCTTCTTTCGGGTCCATGTCCACTGTCCATACTTGCCATGGTTCTCCATACCCGTACCTACGCAGCACCACATTGCCATGTTGGGGGCTGAGTAGTTGCGGTAGTGGCGTGGACGTGCCGATGTGAAATATACATATCCTCCGTGTTCGGGATGTTGTGTTGAGAGGATATGGTTAAACATGGCGCGCTCATAGAAGTCGCCGTAGGCGGCATTGGGGTTGGCACGATTAAGGAACTCGGTGAGTTTAAGCATGTTGTATGTGTTGCACGATTCAGGTCCATCGATGTCGTTTACATAGTCTATGCATGTTTCCTTGGTGGGGAAATGCTCGCGTCGGCTGTTTCCGCCGATGGCGAGTGAGCGTTGCTTAGTGACAAGCTCCCAGAAGTATTGGCTTGCCTCATGCCATTTTGCGTCGCCGTCGAGTTCGGCTATACGCTGAAAACCAATCACCTTTGGTATCTGTGTGTTGGCATGCATATTGTCGAGGCAATCCTTATGATTCTCCATAGGAGTGAGCAACTGTCGGTGGGCAAAGCGACGGGCACAGTCGAGATAGCGGCGGTCGCCGGTCATGGCGTATGCGTCGGCTATCACCTCGTCCATACCTCCGTGCTCATTGCCGAGCATACGTTCCATCTGCTCGTCACTCAACTCGGATGTGATATCCACTGCCCAGTCGCAGAACTTGAGAAAGAGCAGGCGCGCATCTTCATTGCCGCAATAGAGCCATGCGTCGCGCAGTCCGGCATACATCTTATGGAGATTATAGAACGGAGCCCACGAACCGAAATACTGTCCAAAGTCGCCTTTGCGGAATGTTGACCACAGTTTTGCACTATGTGGGAAACCACCCACATAGTTCTTCGCCCAAGCCTCTCCACGCTTGTCGTTGGCCTCAGCGCACAGTTTAAGTTCTGCAATCATATACTCCATACGCTGACGACATTCCTCGCTGCCTGTCGCGGCATTGATGGCAAGAGCCGAGAGATAGTGTCCGCCCACGTGTCCGTCGAGTCCGTCCCAGTTAGGATAGGTAGGCTTGCGCGGTGTGAGTCCTGCTTCCTTGCGATAAGGAGCGAGCATACGGTCGCAGTCATACTTCAGTAGGTTTTCAACGTTTAGGTCGCGTGCGTGTTTCAGCGGACCGTCGAGCAGAGTGATGTCGCTCAATGGAAACTCGTCGCTATAGAGCTTGTCTTGTGCCATCATCGTGCATGGCATCATCAGGCATACGAGTCCCGAAAAGATCAGATTTCTGTTCATTGTTTTTAGTCTATTTTTATAAATAATTTAATTTCTGCGTGCAAAGTTACACAAAAAAGACAATAACCCTCATGAAAAATGTTACACATAACATTGTTTTTGTTTCAAAATCATCGTTTATGCTCTTTTTGTTATCACAACAGTCATCTTTCACACGAGTCGATCTGGTTTCTTTCAGATACTGATGTTCAGCGCTACCATATACGTGCCCTCGTCTCAGGCGTGAGGTAGAGGATGTTGCCAAACTTCACGTCGTAGAGCTCATACCAACGGTCAATATTCATCACGATACCGTTTACGCGCTCACGAGGGAGTGAATGTTCATCGATTTCCTTCATTTTTTTTGCATATTCCGGCGTGTATTTAGCACGCCACTGCTCGGCATAAGCCTGAAACAGTTTGCGCTCCTGCTTCGTCATTTCCTCTCTGCTGTAGCCCTCGCGCTCGAGTTTTTCCATATACGCCTGCCTGCCCACCAAGAGTCCGCCGAGGTCAGCGGTGTTCTCGCCAAGGGTCTTGGTGCCGTCGGCATACACGTTGGGCAGAGCGTCGGGCATTATCTCGAGTAGGTTGAAACAGTTGACCAGTTTCTGCTGCCTTGTGTTAAACTCCATCTTGTCAGCCACGGTCCACCAGTTGCGGTTGTTGCCCACGGCATCATATTTCGAGCCATCTATATCGAGGGCATGAGTTATCTCGTGACCCAATGTAGAGGAAAATGTAGAATAGTTGAACGCGTCGGAGTAGTCTTTGCTGTAATAGGGTTCCATCAGGTATATTGGCAGTATGGTTATACTGTTGTCGATCGGTTCGTAGAACGCATTGTCAATCATAAGGCTCAGGTCTCCGTATAAAAGCCATATGTTAAATGAGTTATCATCCTCTTCTATTTGCTTGCCTATCAATGATTTCAAACCGTCGAACCAGGCAATTCTTATCTGCATCATATCCTCCACGAGCGACGAGCCTGTGAGTTGTGGCAGTGCCGCATCAACCCATTTGTCGGGAAAGCCGATGTTGAGAATCATCTTGTCGAGTTTCTCCTTCGCCTGTGCCTTTGTAGGCTCGCTCATCCAGTCGAGCGCATCCACTCGCCTCTTCAGCACGTCGATAAACTGTTTGCATATCTCTGTCATCTCAGCCTTTGCCGACTGCAAATCGAGACTGGCTATATAGTCGTGCGACAGGATATAAGCCATCGGAACATCATAAAAATTCTGCATGGCATCATCCATAGTGCCACGAATCCCATACAGCGACTTGTTTTCTTCAAAGTCCTTGTTCGATGCAAAGCAGATGTCTCTCATTATGCATTTGTGTATCTCTTCCTTTATTTCCTCCGGCGACAGTTCCTGCACCCGTTTGTACCAATCCAACACTTCCTCGTCTATCGTAGCTTCCGACTCCGGTATGCCGAGTTCGCTGAATATGCAGTCGAGCATTGCGTAGCCAGTAGATCGTGTCTTCATCTTGGCAAGCGGCACGAAGTCGTCGAGACGCTCGGGGTGAGTGCTTAGATAGCGTAGCGAATAAGGGTTCGCCAGCTTTCCCGTTTCGTCATCCGAGTCGTCGCTCTTGCCAAGACAAGCCTTCATCACCCTTGACCTTGGAATGAGAGTGAACTTGAAAAACGGTTGGTAGCCCATCTTCAGGGCTTTTCCTATAGCCCGCCATGCGTCTTCATTAGTCTCAATGCCTTCGGTTATCTGCAGCGCCTTGCCGATGGCAGCGAGTGCCGCATCGGTGGAGTTGTCGATATTGCGGATGTCGTCTTTTATTCTATTCAGGGCAGGAGAATTCATCTTTTTCTTATAATTCTCAATATATTCTTCAGTCTCATAAGCACAGAATCCCCAATAATCATTTCCGTTAAGGTCGTAGTTTTTCCACCAGGTGCCGTTGCAGTACATGAAGAAGTCGTCGCCTGGCGAAACAGTGGTGTCCATGTTGGCGTCGTATGGCCAAGGTTTGGTGTCGGTTGCCGATTCCGCCGAGTTGTCGTCCGAACACGATGTGGCGATGAATGCGAACAGCATTGTCATGCCCAATGTCAATAGTTTTTTTGTCGTTGTCATAATCATAGTTAATATAATTTGGTGCAAAGTTAGTGATTATTTTTGTAATAATCAAATAAAACTTCCTTTTTCTTAAATGCTTTTTCTATTTCATTTGGTGGATTTCATCCTTCCTTTTCTCGCCATGGCTATGAATGACCAAGCTTGTCATTGCTCTTTTGGCTTAACAAAATCGTTTCCTTATTAGCCATAAGTGTTTTCATCATACTATAAGATTATTAACCTTAACGCCACAAGGTTATTGTTCTTATGACTTAGACTAGAAAAAGTTGTCACTTTAGGAGGTAAAAGAAGTGACAACCTTTTTCAGTTGAGGTCAACTGGGTCAGTCCTCTGTTCATAAGTTTTGCCCAAATCTATACTTTTTACCCCACATTTGGGCAAAAATCAGTCGGTTTTTGCCCAAATCTATACTTTTTATCCCATATTTGGGCAAAAATCGCTTGTTTTCTCAGATTAATTTTGTATTATAATACTCCCATTTTTTCGAACCAGTGCATAAGTCAAATAAATTTTGTAACTTTGCACTCGCAATGAATACTCAAACAACTCGTAGAAAACTCACCCCTGAGTTCAAAGCAAAGGTGGTGATTGAAGCTCTCAGAGAGCAGTCAACCTTGGTCGACATCGCCAAGAAGTATGAAATTACCCAGGCTCAGCTTAGCCGCTGGAAGAAGGAATTCCTGGCAAATGCTGCTGCCGCTTTCGGCGGCCCCGAACAGCAGCAGGAGATAAAGAAACTGGAGGCTGAGCGTGACAGTTGCCATCGCAAGATAGGCGAACTGGAGATGGAACTGGATTTTGCAAAGCGGGTATCCAAAGCATTGGGGATACCGATACCCGCAAAGGATTAGTATCCCCTTCCAACGAGCTCAGTATCAATCGCCAGCTTGAGGTACTAGGCATCAGCAAGGGCGCTTACTTCTATCAGCCAAAGAGCGAGAATGATGAGAATCTTGAGATAATGAAGGAAATCGACCGTCATATGACAGATCATCCTACAACAGGTGTAATCGGTATGCGCGATTACCTCACTTGCCATAGAGTCTCACGGAAAGCCAGAGATTATCAATTCCGACCAAGGCAGTCAGTACACATGCCAAACATGGGAAAAGGCTTGCGAAGGAATACGCATGAGCATGGACGGAAGGCGCAGGTGCCTGGATAATGTTTGGATAGAACGGTTCTGGCGAACAATCAAGCGCGAGTATGTATATATCAATCCCACGGATAATGTCAAGGAACTGCGTGAAGGCATCAAGAACTACATTGAATACTACAACACCGAGCGCCCTCATCAGGGTATTGAGCACCAGATCCCGATGACGAAATATGCCAAAATCGCTGCATGATGAAAAAAATCGCAAATTACTTGCCAGTTCCGCAAAGAATGATTACCTTTGCAGCACCCAAGGAAAGGGACTCAGGCTCCCCATTGCCTGTTGTTCTACCTGCGGAATGCATGTAAGTTTTGTCTAAGAAACTAACATCGCTGGTCTGAAAAGCGGTAGTAGTATATCATATTGGAACTACGTGGATAAGGGTCAAGTACTTTACGCTAAGATTCTACGCACTACATGACTGCCGTATCACTCGAAATGTCGGATGAACCTTTTTTTTGATCAAAAAGTATTTTCATAAAAAAAAATTTGGCAGTGTGATGATTTCTTGCTAAATTTGCACGTTAAATAATAAATCAAGACAAACATACAGAATAGTTTTGAAAAAGAAAGAACTTTTATTTGTGGCATTGTCCATAGCAATGCTTACATTGTGGCATCCACAGGTGATGGCACAAGAAAACACCAATCTGCCAAAGGCGGAATGGGATTATGCTAAGCTTATACTGATGCACACTCCCGGACAGGAACTCTTTGACGGAGTTATTCATCCAGCGGCAGGACTGTTTGAAGACTACTTCGACGTTGACAAGGCTGCGGAGGAACACCAAGACTACATCTCCATGCTCAGAAACAACGGCATCAGGGTAATCACCGTTGCCGACATACTGAAAGAGGTGGGAATTGACAGTCTGCGAGCCCTTGCCTCTAACGTGCTGACATACGACATCAGCGGACTCAATGAACCTGACGAGGAAATGTCGGAAAATGACAGGCAGTATGTGCTGTCAAGGATGAGCCGTGCCGACCTCGTGAGATGTATCTTGCTGCAGCCAACTGTTCACCTGAGGTCAACCGACAACAACACCGGTTATGAGGCCACCTATGAACACGAGCCGCTCATGAACCTTTATTTCACACGCGACCAAAGCATAACGACACCACGCGGACACATCATCTGCAATATGAACTCAACGCAACGCTCGCCTGAAACAAGCCTCATCAACCTATGCTATGAGCATCTTGGACGCAAACCAATCCTTCACATCACCGGAGAGGGAAGGCTTGAGGGAGGCGACTATATCCCCGCGGGGAAAATCTCGCTCATCGGATGCGGTATGCGCACTAACGACGAGGGCATACGCCAGATTATGGAGGCTGACGCATTCGGACATGACACCGTGGTAGTGGTGCGCGACCACAAGTTCTGGCAGATGCAGATGCACCTCGACACCCACTTCAACATCATCGACTCCGACCTGTGCACCATGGTGGAAAGCCGTCTTAATGCCACTCCTGCCGACCCGGAATACGTGACCTGCGACATATACGGACGCCAGCCTGGCACCAAGGAATATAAACTGGTGGAGCGCGACAAGTCGTTTGTAGAATATATCAAGGGACGCGGCTTCAAGATTATCCCAATAAAGGAGGAAGACGAACTGCATTACGCCAACAACTTCCTGGCAATAGCCCCACGCCACATCATGGCAGTGGGAGGACAGTCGGAGGAGCTGCAGACGAGATTCCGTGAGGCAGGCGTGACAGTGGAGTGGATACCACTGGAAAGCCTAATCGACGGCTACGGTGCGGCACACTGCATGACACAAGTGCTCGAAAGGCAAACTGCCACACCCACAAACACCATAGCCTTAAAAGCCGTTCAAAGCCAAACAGAGGAAGCCTACACCCTCGGCGGAGTGAAAGGCGCAAAGACAGGCGTGGCAGTATATAAGGGCGGCAAAAGGTTGGCAAGATGACGCAAGTTCATATTCTTTCTATCTTGCAAGTATGCTGCTTCGTCTCTTTATCATAGTTGACGCCGACAAGGAGTATGTCGCCGGTGTATTCGGCTATCTTTGCGGGATATTGCTTGCGCTTTATCTGGTCGATGGCGGTGTCGGCTGAATTATTTATTAAAGTTTCCCACACCTAAAAGAAGTGGTTGAAATTGCTGCTAAGCCTTTATCCCATTTATTGGGAACAGACTTCTCGTTCTTTGAAATTATTGAAAAAAAATCTGAAGATAAATAACAGATTGT
>NZ_NPJG01000067.1 GCF_002251245.1 Prevotella sp. P5-92 | reverse complement strand
TGCGCAGCGGCATCTCGAAGGGTGCCATCCAGGCGGCATGGGCGGCATGTGGTGATGTGATAGTGGCGTGGGCCACTGAGGGACACTCGGTGCCTGTCCCCGGTCTCGGCACGATGCGCTTCGGCGTCAACGCCCAGTCGGTGCTCGACGTGAACATGGTGGCAAGTTCGCTCATCACCTCCCGAAAGATTGTGTTCACCCCGTCGGTGGATGTGAAGGCGGCCCTCA
>NZ_NPJG01000066.1 GCF_002251245.1 Prevotella sp. P5-92 | reverse complement strand
GTGCATAAGGATAAATTGTTATAAAATAATAAACATCTATACCTCGCTGTTGCATAGTTTTGATTAGCGGAAAATCGCAATCAGTAAAGAAGAGATTACTTAAATATATTACCTTCATATATATTATAAATGTAAGTATTCAATTTAGGGCACACGTCTGATTTAAAGTACTTTGCAGTGCTCTATCATTTCGTGTGTTAAAAATTAAACGTTTGATTGTAACTGTTCGGTGAAGTCCGTCATTGCAGATTCAAAAAAACTTTGTACCTTTGCAGCGCGCCCCATTGCGCACTGATTTTCGTCGAGTGTATGACGTTTAGCCCTGCTGATGCATTGACATCAGCAAGGACTTCACCTTTATTTATAACTTAATATTGACTCAGTTAATGTCTTCCCAAAACTCAGGAAGTAGTTTGTATAAATCTTCGTCATTGGTGTTTTGCTTTCTGTTGTTCATTGTCGCTAAAAATTTAAAGTGAAAATATCAGCGACAAAGATAATGCAAATCGAGTGCAGAAGCACCAAGTTTGCTTGAGTGTTATGCCGAAATATCGTGCCAACGAGAGCAGAGCCAAGCATACTTGGGCTATGCCGAGTGCAGCCGATATTCAACGATGTTAAATGCAGCTTATCTTGTGCAAAGGTACGATAATTATTCTATATGACAATGACGGGGTTCACCGAACAGTTACTTTTTTCTCATATTCCTCCAAATCAATCAGATATAACAATAAAGGCCAAAGCAACAATCGATATGGCATATCAACCGTTCCATTTAGGACATAAGACGACAACATAATTGCAAATATTGAAGTATATAGAGGCGAGATTGATTTACGTTTAAATATACAAAAATTCACCAAAACATACAACATAAATATTACATATAACAATCCAAAAGTATTAAATTCTCCGAATATACCTATATCAACCCTATAAAATCCAAAATCTTGCGCTCTTTCTATCATCTTGCCATAAGAGGATTCACCAAATGCAATGCCATTACCAAACAATACAGTTCCTAATCCAACTTGAAATTCATTTATATAATATAGTATGGACATAATTCTAATGTCATCTTCACCTTTCTCAGTATTCGACTCCATCTTTTCAAGGAAATTTCCCTCCAAACTTTCATTTGTCAAGAAGGACAATAAACCAAAAAATAGTAATCCAATTATGATCCATTGACTTATTGATAATTTCTTATTCATAACCAGAAAATAGACTATTCCAAATAACACTCCAAACAACAACATTCTTTCGAGTTGAAAGAAAATGCCTAACATAAAAATCGAACACCATATCAGATTTATAGTATTCTTTGTTAATGACCAACGATACAAGAAATAAAAAAGAGGAATAAAGCATAGTCTATCTCCAGATATGCAATATCTATTCAATCCCATTCGAATTTCCGTGCCAGGTCTTGTTCCAAACAAATAACTTCCTGCGAAAAATTGCTGATAAATACATATACCGACGTATAACAATGCCAAATATATGAATATTTTGATCAAAGACGTTTTACTGATAGGGAATTTGTGTAACACGAAATATAAACAGGGTATCGATAGATATGGAAGCAGAGTCCTAAATGTCGCATACGTTCCCTGACCTCTATATATATAACATGATAGAGAAGATATGCAGAAAAACATCATCATTGAAATTATTATCTTCTTATTGGATTTTAAGTATGGTATTTTGTTTTTCCCAATAAATAAGAACCCAAAGTTAGCCAGATATACAAGGCCTGAAAATGTTCCCATTTTTTCTTTTAGGGGAACATAATTAAAGAAAAGATTAGTTGATAAGATTATTAAAATAAAAAAAAATAAATACAATATATTTCTTCGATACATAATTGAATTATTTTACAACAGACAACAACCGTCTAATTAGGGATTGTCGTTTAATTCTTTCAGTCGTGGAGGCATAGAGGTCAGCTTGGTATCTTGATGCTCCATGCGACAAGTTTTAATTGCTTTTTGCTGGTATAACGGCACTCCAAAGTCGTGTATTTGCTACCTTTGCCGATAACAGATTAGGAGTTCTCTTCGGAGGACTCCATCTTAATTCCGTTTCAGATGTCTCTTATGCCGCCTTGGTCTCTTGCAGCCCAGCCAGACGCCCCGCCAGGTGGACTGCGTTCGCTGTGTGGATGCCGAAGAAGATGTACAGGATCTCTGTTTTCTTCTTCCTGGCCTTGATCCTGCGCATGGCGTAATGCTCTTTCTGTGTTCCGAACGAGCCTTCCATCTGAGTGGCCCTGACTCTTGCCAGTTCCTTGCGGACATAGTCTTCCTCCC
>NZ_NPJG01000065.1 GCF_002251245.1 Prevotella sp. P5-92 | reverse complement strand
TTCCATTCTCAATATAGAAACCATTCCGCTGGCTTCCTGCAGGTATGCGGCGACCGCCCAGATCGTATGTCTCCTTTGCTCTGCGCTCCTCATCGTATATCTTCACTATGCCCGTAGCATTTTCATCGCCGATTACGGAGAGAAGGATGCTACGCATGAAGGCAGCAGATGAAGTAGTTGCATTGCGTGACGAGATGGTCAGATAGTGACGCATAGGCTTGAGACTATAGTAATGTTGCCATGTGCCGTCGCTATGTAGCGTATATGGGTCATAAAGAGTCGAACCACTTGCGCCCTCCCCATTGTATGTGCCTTTGAACACGTATTTGTAGTCCACGCTCTGGCAGTCGATGCTCTGTGCCTCTGCCAATGCAGGTTGCACGTTCGTAAGATTCAATACCATGTTCAAGTCGTTTTCGCTTACAGGCTTAACAAGATAAGGATAGTTGGCCTTGAGTGTCACGCCTTCGGTCTGGCGGAAGCTCTCCACCACGGTCCTGTCTGCATTGCCGTCATTGTCGGTGTCATACTGATGCACGTTGTTGATGCGCGAGAAGGCAAACTTGTCGCAAATATCCTTTGTAAGCGTAAGCTCGAACGGCACATACCATGTGGTCCAATTAGTATTCGAGAACGTGCGGGTGTAGGTGAAGTTGGTGGCAGTGAACACAGCCTTATTGTCATACGCCGTGGCATCCTCCAAAGTGAGGGCTTCGGCAACAAATCCGCCTGATGTCTCATTTGCCACTACGCTTCCATTGCTTGTGGCATAATAGTCCGTATGTCCGCAGCCTTCTCTCTGGCATTGGTTGCTGTATATTTTCTTGACTTCATTGAACGTTATTTCAGTCATGTTGTGTCCGAGAACTGGTACTGTCTGTTTATAACTGTCGGTGAAAATTGCACCTGCAAAAGCGTGTGAGGTCTTGAAATAGTTATAACCGACCTCCGTGCAAGCCGCCGGCGTATTAGGGTGTTCATCATCATGAACGGCTGTCAATTCTGGCGTCTCCACCTTTCCACATACTGAGCAGGTAAATGTGGCAGTGACTGTGGCGTCGGTCTTGTCATCGTTGTCAGCCCAGTTGAAGATGTCCTGGTAACTCTTGTCGTGATTGCCGTTTGCCTCGGTTGTGGCATTGGCGTCGTAGGCGTGGGCATGAAGCTTATTCTCCTCAGCATAAGAGGAGGAATTGCTACACAGAGGGGTGGTTCCTTCATGTTGATATCCGGCATAAACTACACCATGAGTGTTGTTAAGGACAGGATATGTGTCAGATGTTTCTCCTCCTA
>NZ_NPJG01000064.1 GCF_002251245.1 Prevotella sp. P5-92 | reverse complement strand
ATTTATCTTGAGAGAATGCAAAAAGGCTTATCATTGACATTAAAGAAATAATCAATAATCTCTTTTTCATATTGAATAAGCCCGACACATTTTTTCAGCCACGAGGTCGGGTGTTGGCGTTTTGTTAATGTATTATTTATAATTTAAATTTATTATTGAGCATACGCAAATGCTGCGGGCGGGGCGCCTAATGTTCTCAGGCAGCTGCCTTGCGGCGGGGCAATCTTACATAAAGTAAAGCCACTTACGTGGCGAGCTGACCCGAGCGAGGAGGACAGGCAGTCACTTGTCTTATTTCATACGTCTGGCTCTCCGTCGTAGAGCGTTAGAATGAGTTTGTCTAACTCTAACTCTATTTGATGTTGCGAACCGGAGGAGGGGATGTTGAGCTTGTAGTCGTCGCCGAAGAACGTGACGACGCCTTCGGCATAATCCACTTTCAACAAGTGAAGGGTTTCTTCTGACACGGTGATGCTATGCGTAGCGTCGTCGAAAACGTCGAAAAGGCGGTAGAAGCGGACACTGTCGGCGGTGAACTGCACATTGGTGTTGGCCCACGCCTGATAGGCGAGGGAGTGGGGCTGCTGGTAGCTGACGAGTTGCCAGCTGTCAACAGATGTTAATAAGTCGAGCGGACGGACTGTGGTCTCTGATCGCAATGCGTCTGTCAGAGACGATGATGCTGCATCCCAATCGTCGAGTTACTGGCAAGAGGCGAGAAACAATGGGAACGCTAATAGGATGACAGGGCGGAACTTTATTCGGGTAGAACAAAAATTATCCCCCCCAATTGCTATTTTAATTGCCTTTACGGCTCTATACATTGTTCTTATCATACGTTTTAATATATTCAGCTTTTCTTATGCAAAGAAAATGCAAACCGAGAGCAGAACTTGCCAAGCTTGCTTGAGCAATTATGCCGAGGTGCAGCTTTTCTTGGGTACAAAGTTAGTATTTTTATTGTTACGTTCCAAGAAAAAGGCGGGGAAAAGTGGGAATATGATGAATTTTTTTTTCAAAACCAAGAAAATGCAGGTGAAAGTGGCTCAATAGCAGCATTAAGGGAATTGAGTCAAAAAGAC
>NZ_NPJG01000063.1 GCF_002251245.1 Prevotella sp. P5-92 | reverse complement strand
GCATCGTTTCACTAAACTTGACTTAGGGGGACTTCCTGAAAACTTTTGATTGCGATGACTGCTTAAAAAAGCTATGGCAGTAACTTACGCTGAGACGTGTGCTCTTCAACTAAATTGCAGAAGAACCATCTATGTCAGCGATGATTTTGCCACAGGCAATGTCACCTATGGTTCAAATATGTTTACTGGTTGCAGCAAACTCGTAGGAGCAATAGGATATGACTCGGGAAAAACAAGCAAGGAATACGCCAACTATAACACTGGCTATTTCAAGACATATTTCACATTGGGCGAAAATAAGGTGGAATTATGCAGAGAACCTTTGACGACTGATATTCTTAACCTGACAGGAGACGACGATTTCGTGGCTCATGCGCCTTTCACGGTTAACACGGCTAAATATTCCCGCGACCTCTCGTCGTCAGAGTCAACATGGTTCTCTCTCTGCCTGCCATTTGCATATACCCCGAATAATTTTAATTTTACTGCATATAAGCTTATGAGTGCATCTGCTAATGCTGTGGAGATTGAGGAAATAACGGGAGAGATTCTTGCCGGAACGCCAGTGCTCTTCAAGTTTAAGGATGACGTTGTTGATGTTGATAAGAAGATCGAAATCTCTGCGACAGGGGCTAATATAGTAAAAGCGCCTGTTGAAGGGGCGAAAGTCACTGGCCCTGACGGCAGCTCTCTGCAGCTCTGCGGCACATATCAGACGAAGTCTTTCTCTTCGGAAGACAACAATGCCTTTATCCTACTGAACAACAAACTGATGAATCCTGCAAGGATGCTCGCTACAGGAGTGACGAAGGTTGGCGTCAAGCCCTTCCGCGCATATATGACT
The DNA here is from genome assembly GCF_002251245.1 of Prevotella sp. P5-92. Taxonomy (GTDB): domain Bacteria; phylum Bacteroidota; class Bacteroidia; order Bacteroidales; family Bacteroidaceae; genus Prevotella. Next base: position 431 of record NZ_NPJG01000063.1, on the reverse strand, counting down.
TTGACTGCTCCTGCTCAAACATCGAGTGCCAGGGCATTCTCCATCGGCCATGGTGGCGAGGGGAATGAAGGAACGACTGCCATCGACCTGCTCAACTCTGTAGCCACCGACGATGCTGAATACTACGACATCAACGGCCGCCGCATCGACGCTCCCATAAAAGGTGTGAACATCGTGCGCCGTGGCAACAAGACAATGAAATTAATCATTGTATATTAAAATTTTATTATTACCTTTGCACTCGTTAACAACATCAAGGAAGTGGAATAAGGCCGATTAATCATTCGTCCCGAGACAGAGATTGATGTTCTGCCCCCACTCCTTAACATCCGAATCCGGACAGTTCACTGGGCTTTGACCCCGCATTTGCAATGATGGTTCCAGGGTGTTTTGATGTTGCATGTTTAATTTAATTTTATTATTATGACTTA
>NZ_NPJG01000062.1 GCF_002251245.1 Prevotella sp. P5-92 | reverse complement strand
ATTGCTTGAGAAAATTGCGAGTCTCTTTGATTCCACACTGGATGACCTGCTTGAGAGGGCTATGGCAGATGAAGAAACAAGGCAAGACTTGGAACGCATTCTCAGATGTGATCAAGATTTCAAAAAGAAACCTATGGATTAACGCTTTTTAAGCAGAAAGAGCGAAATACCTAAAGGCTAATTGTTTAATATCTATTTTTAAAAGAGTCAATCCCCACTACAGCTGCTTCTGTGGGTGTGGGAAACTTTAGACAGTAATTTGGCATTGACGACACCACCCGGCATGTTCGTGATAACATTGGTGGCGTAGTTTGTCCATTGCTGTGCCATATTAGGGTCGGCGCCATCCACGATAATCTGTATTCCTCTATGCTTAGAGGCAAAGTCGGGAGCAAACACAATAGCCATATCCGCTTTTTGGTTGCGTATGAGATGTTCTGCGTCCTTGGGTCTGTCCACTGTTTGTGTGATGGTGAAATACTCCGACTGTGATATCCGCTCCACAGCCCTTTGCGTCTGCAGGTCCATTTGCGATGTCACTACCACAGTGCGCACGTTTTTCACGTCGGTGGTGATGGCGAAGCCGAATATCAGCATCATCACCACTGGCATACCGAAGAGTATGAGCATCGTGCGCTTGTCGCGCAGGATATGCCGCGTTTCCTTTATTACAAATGATTTAAACTGTTTCATAATAGTCAATCTCCCCTCTTTGCCTCCCTTGCGAGACAGGTGAACACATGATCCATATCCGGCTGGTTGAACCGTTGCTTTAGCTCCTCTGGTGTTCCCATGGCACTTATCTTGCCATCCACCATAATACTGATGCGGTCGCAATATTCAGCCTCGTCCATATAGTGGGTGGTGACGAAGACGGTTATGCCACGTTGGGCAGCCTCATATATGAGTTGCCAGAACTGTCGGCGTGTGGCAGGATCCACACCGCCAGTCGGTTCGTCAAGAAACACTATCTTCGGTTCGTGGAAGATGGCTACCGAAAAGGCGAGCTTCTGTTTCCAACCCAAAGGCAGCGAACCAACGAGGTCGTTCCTGTGGTCGGCAAACTGCAACTTGTTCAGCAATGATTCGGTCTTTCCGGCTATCTCTTTGTCCGACATGCCATAGATGCCTCCAAAGAGTCGGATGTTCTCTGCCACGGTGAGATCTTCATAAAGAGAGAACCTCTGACTCATGTATCCGATATTCTTTTTTATCTCCTCATATTCCGTGCAGATGTCAAATCCAGCCACCCGCCCCGAACCACTTGTAGGTTGGTTAAGTCCTGTGAGGATGTGCATGGCAGTGGTCTTGCCGGCACCATTGGCTCCAAGGAATCCGAATATCTCGCCACGGCGCACACTGAAACTGATGTCGTCCACTGCATGGAAATCGCCAAAAGCCTTTACAAGATGCTCCACCTCAATGACGTTTTCCTCCTTGTTGATAATGGCTGCGCCTTCACGCTCGATGCCGGGAGGATTGAATACATCGGCAAAGCGGTTGAGTATTATCTCTGGCGTATCTATACCATGCACGCTCCCTTCTTTTAGGAAAGCCACCCTGTCACATCTCCTCACCTCGTCAAGATATGGTGTCGAGGCAACTATTGTGATTCCACTCTCCTTGAGCATGGCGAGCATATCCCAGAACTCTTTGCGGCTCACAGGGTCAACGCCCGTTGTCGGTTCGTCGAGAAAGAGCACATCGGGTTGGTGTACCAATGCGCACGACAATGCCAACTTCTGCTTCATTCCTCCTGAGAGTGCCCCTGCCCTGCGCTTGCGGAAAGGCTCTATCTGGCTGTATATTGCCTTGATACTGTCATATCCCTCATCCACGGTGGTGCCGAATAGCGAGGCGAAGAACCGGAGGTTTTCCTCCACGGTGAGGTCCTGGTAGAGAGAGAACCGCCCTGGCATATAACCTACACGCCGACGAATCTCCTTCATGTCTTTCACCACGTCGAATCCCTCCACCGAAGCCTTACCCCTGTCGGGAAGCAACAGCGTACAAAGTATGCGGAAGAGCGTTGTCTTCCCCGCACCGTCAGGACCGATAAGTCCGAACAGCTCGCCCTTGCCTACGTCAAGACAGACATCGCCCAAAGCCTGCACCTTGCCGAATGTCTTGCATATATTCTCAACATGAATCATGGAATGACTTTAAACCTTTAATTCTTTAATCTCGTTTCTCAGAAGCGAATAGCACCTCACCGTACATTCCCATCTTCACAAATCCGTCGCCCTTAATCGCCACCTTGACGGCATATACCAGGTCGGCGCGCTCGTCGTCAGTAAGTATGGTCTTAGGCGTAAACTCCGAACGGCTTGAAATCCATGTCACCCGTCCTTCGTACTCCTTCTTCTCGCCGTTGCCATAGTCGGCAAACACGGTGGCTTTCTGACCTGTCTTTATGTTCTTCAACTGTGCAGAGGTGACATAGGCACGGATGAACATATTCTCAGTGTCTGCCATCCTGAAGAGCGGTTTACCAGCAGACACAAACTCGCCGCACTCAACATATTTCTCAATCACCGTGCCCTTTGCCGGAACAAGTATGTGGCATTTGCGCAACTGGTCGCGCAACTGGTCTGCCTGAACATCAGTGGCTACCATCTGCTTGTCGAGAGCATTGGTGGTCACCCTGAGCGACGACAACTGTGCGTCAAGCTGCCGCTGCAACACGTCCACCTGGCTATTGGCATCGTCAAGCATCTTTGCCGGTGAGGCCCCGTCAGCCACCAGTTCCTTGTATCTCTGCTGGTCTTGCTTTGCCTTTGCCAGTTGCCGGCGAGTTACGGCTATCTGCTTCTCCTGCTCAGGTTTCTGACTCTGATATACGTTTTTCATTGCTTCTGTCTGTTGTATCTTCAGCCACAACTGTGTGGTGTCGATGAGTCCTACCTCCTTGTTCCGTCCCACGATGTCACCCTCCTCGACATTGAACATCAACAAGGCTCCCGTCTGCTCGGCATAGACAGTAGTCTCAGTGGCTTCAAATACTCCCGTTGCGTCATATTCGCGCTCTTTGTTCCCGCAGGCATTAAGCACAAGTGTTACACTTGCCATCGCTATAATTTTTTTCATATCTCCGATATTTCTTATTTTTATTCTCCTATTGTAATCTTTAGATCGTAAATCTCCTTCAGCATCTCAATCTCGTGGATGCATTGTTCCACTCGTGCCTTGTTTTCGCTGTTAATCTCTCTTACAAGGTCGTTCACATCGATAATACCGTGGGCAAGTTTGGATTCCGCCGCCTTGCGTATCGACGAGCGTAGGGAAATGATTTCCTCGTCGTCGGTCATCATTTGGCGATAGCGCGAGATATTCTCGTTCTGTTCTATTTGTTCCAAATTGTTGTCGAAGAGAAAACGTTCGCGGTTCACCTCGGTGGTCTCACGCTGCACTTGAAGTTTCGCCTTGTCGTTTTTGCGGGTATATAGAGCACCTATGTTCCATGTCAGTCTTGCTCCGATCATCCCGTTCCACGAGAACTTGCGGCTCATCATGTCCTCAAACATATTATAACCGGGATAGCCAAAATAACCTTGGGCAAACACCCCAAGCCGTGGCATCATGGCGGCATCTAAAGCCCTTTCCTGGGCATCAGTCAGTCTCAATTGGGCATCGAGAGCCTTCAGTTCCGGGCGAAGGTTAATAGAGGGGTTCATGTTTTCCGGCATTTCCGGCTTAACCAAACCATTCACTTCAATGCCACAGAATATGGATAGCATCCTCGCAAGTGCCGTGCGTTGCGACTGCAGGCCAGTCATCTTCTGCACCACGTTCAGCCGCTCTGCCTTCACGTTCTGCCAGTCGCTCTCTGATGCCGTGCCGCCTTTAAGCATGGCAGCCAGTTTCTTCTCGTTGCCTTCCAGCACCGTCTGCAGGTCGGCATTCAACCGTATCTGTTCGTCCACGAGCAACAGCGAGAAATACATCTCGTTCACCCTCCTGCGCACATTATACATCGTCACCTCGTTCTGTCGCGACTGCAGTTCGCCTTGCCGGCGGGCTATCTCCTTTTGGCTCTTGATGTTTCCAGCGTCATACACAGTCTGCTGCACATCGATGCCTACACGATACTGGTCCTTTTTCAGTCCATCCATAGTGATGCCCGTCTGCTGAAATACCGTCTGAAGTTTGTCGGGAAAAGCCGTCACGTCGGTCTGCAGTGTTGCTTGTGCCGAGGCAGTCACTTGTGGCAACCATCCCTTTTGGATGTTTGCCACGTTGAGGCTGGTGGTTTTCTCTATCAGTCCATACTGTCTGATGAGCGGATAATTCTGTTCTGCCGCTCGCTGACATTCTTCAAGAGTCTGCGCCTGCGCCATTGCTGGCAGCATCATCAGAATCCATATTTTTTTTCTCATATTCACTATGCTTTTATTTTCTGCTGCAAAGATACGAAATTTACAGAAACATCACTACCCACTTCCTGACAATTTGTTGGTTCCATTCAAAATAACCCTTTGTCCACTCGATTACTTACAAAAACCGATGCTGGTCATAAGTTAAGACCTAATAAGGTCAAGGTTATTCTTCCTCTGTCGCACACTCCTTGAAGTGCATGTCGCGCTCAGCCTTTTCTTTTGGGAAGGCGAAATAGGTGCAGGTGGCTTCGGTGCATACCTTTCCAGTAGAGTCGGAGAGTGTGGCTTCAATGGTTATAATGTTGCGCCTTTGCTCCACGATATGTGCACGCAGGGTTAGCATGGTGTCGGATGTTGACACCGGTCGCTTGTATCTTGTCTCCATGCGCGAAGTCACACCGGCAGTCTGTAGCTTGCGTGTCACCACCCATCCGCATATCTCGTCGAGCAGCAGGGCTTGTATTCCTCCGTGCAGTGTGTTCACCCATCCCTGGAAGTCGGGCGTGGGTTGCCATTGGCTCACTATGTCTTCCCCATCCTCATAGAAGTGGAGATGGAATCCGAAGGGATGGTCGGGCGAACAGCCTATGCAGTTGTAGCCTGGCATTCCTTCCCAAGGGTTGATAATCTTCTTCATGTCGTCTCTTGTTTTTTGCTGCAAAGATATAACTTATTCTTTTATTATTCTTCTTTTTTGAGTAAAATCTTCTATTATTTAGCTTTTTCACAGCCTTGTCCAACGACTCTGTCGACTCTATGATGTTGTAGTTTCAGAATAAACGTGATTCGGGGATTAATCTTATCCCCGACGGGTTGGAATGATGGCAAGTCAGGCTTCGGGGAACGTAACGTTAGGATTATGGAAACGGAACGTCACACTTGTTGAAATGTAACGTTGCGTTTTAATCGATATAACTATGTATTAATAGAGGGTCATTGGCAAAGGCACAGATAGCCTGACCAAACTTGTCGGTATTGGTCGTGGAGATGGTGCGCTCTACACGGTCGTTCTCAACGTCCAGCAGCATGGCGCGTATTTCGTCGATTGTTATCATTGTTTCTATATTTTTATTATTTCCTCCATCGTGGTGTCCGTAAACGTGCGCCAAATATCAAGCTTCACTTTCTTGTAGTCATCGAAAAGCTGACCGACACGCTCTATCTCGAACACCAGTCGGAGGTCGTTCTTGTCCTCATTCTCTTGACCTTCCTTGCGGTAGCCAAGGCGTGCAATCTTGATGTAGTAGAGGTCGCGGATGCCCTTGCCCGAGAGGTACGGCATGAAGTAATATAGTTTGTTGAGCGCAACCGTAGTCGGGAACTTCTTGCCGGTGTAGTAAATCTTGGCAGAGCCATCAAGGTACTGCTCCCAATTGTCCTTCTTGACGTTGCAGATAAGGAGGTTCTTGGTGAGGTCAATAGGTAATTGACGATGAGTATGCTTCGTGCCGTATTCAATCTCAATATCCTCGCGAACCATGCAGTTCTCCGTGATTGGTTCAAGTTCGTATTGGTCAAAGAGGTCGAGGAAACTTAGCTGTAGATGCTCTCTTTGGCATCAGGAGTAAATACCAGAAGATGAGCTTTTGCCTCAGAAGCTACGTTGGCTTTCCTGTCACGTTTAGTGAAACAAAGGCTGTTCACTTGTACGCTTCTTCCAACCATCGGACGAGTGTATTCTTCCAAATGGTACATGCTAACTAACGATTGTGGCACGGTGAAACTTCTATTTCTTACCATTATCTTTTATCCGTTTCTGTTCGGCTTCAAACTGGTCGATGAAGTGTATTTCGACAGGAGACAACTCGTATTTGGTTCGCTCGCGGAACTTGTCATATTCTGCATCGGCTTTCTGTTTGGCAATTTCAGCACTTATCTTGCCGGCATGGGTGAGGAGTTCGCGGTTGCTGAGGCGAAGGAAATCATCGAGCTTCTGCACCCAATCCTTCATGTACATCGGAATGTGCGCCTTGGCTTGGAGTTCGGCAAATTCGAGGTAGAGGTTGACGATGCGGTTCAACGTATCGACTTCGTCTGCACTGAGGTAGTTCTTGGCTATTTCAGCATCCGTGCGTCGAGGCAGAGGTCCTGTCCATGAGGTGAGCCCCATGAAGTCCTTCTCGGCATCGGCGCGCTCATAGATGACCTCTGCTGCCGTGTGACCGTGGGCAGAGAAGTGCATCTTGTTCTGTACAGTCTTGAAGAAGAGCTGGGTGGTCTCAACGCGAGGGTCGTAGTCGATGCTGGTGGCATAGATGGCGAGCACCTTGCGGTAGAAGATTTTCTCGCTACTGCGGATGTCACGAATGCGTTCGAGCAACTCGTCGAAATAGTTGCCACCGCCTGCACGTTTCAGCAGTTCATCGTTCAGCACAAATCCCTTCTTGAGGTATTCCTTCAGCACGGCTGTTGCCCACATGCGAAACTGCACGCCTCGGTGGGAGTGGACACGATAGCCGACAGAGATAATCATGTCGAGGTTGTAGAAATCCAGCTCGTCATCGACCATGCCGCGGATGCCTCGGTTTACGACGCATGCAAATTTTGCACACGTCGTGTCTTTGCTTAGTTCACCGTCGTCGTAAATACGTTTGATGTGACGACTGATGGTCGAACGGTTACGCTGAAACAGCTCTGCCATTTGGTCGATGGTCAGCCACACCGTTTCGTCCTGAAGCTGCACTTCAAGTTTCGTATGTCCATCCTCTGTCTGGAAGAGAACTATCTGTCCTTTATCCTCGTTGTTCATACTCTATTTATCGTTAGCAACCTTTGTGGAATGTCCAGAAGGGAACCTCTTTTTGTGATGGATTTCCTTCTTTGCTTCAAGGAAAAACTTGCGTTCGCCAAATAGACGAAAAGTGTAGTCAGGCTTCTTGGTATGGGAAGCAGCATTTGCTTTCAGAGGTTCTTCCAACAACACTTCACGCTCATTTGTGTTCTTGCCTGCCGCATTGCGAATGTCCCATCCAAGAATCTCGAACAATGGGTCAAGGAACTCGTTTCGCACCTGAGTTTCATTGAAACGCGCTGTGCGATATACATCCTTGCCCTGCTCGTATTTCTGAACGAGGGCTCGTATTCTGTTTTTCATTTCGGTTATCATAGTTGTTTCTTATTTTTCTTCTTGCCACCATTCTGTAGGGTATTTCTTTCCGTCTTTATCAACCCAGGCTTCTGTTCCTTGGCAAGCAGCTCCAGTACAGAAGCTACCAGCAGATGACGGTGAGGTAAAAGGAATCTCTACATCTTGAAGTAACTCTGCAACCTCGCCATTTATGTACGACTTTTTTGCATCCTGGAGAATGTCATTTCTAAGAGAAATCAACCCCTTAGGGCAACTTGAACCATCTACAGATTTTATCGTACTGCCTTTGAGAATAACGTATCGATGACTCTCCACATAATAATGAAGTTTTGCTGTTGCTTTGATTTTCTATCTGTCTTGTCTTCGTTAACGGTGAACGAAATGTTAAGCGTCAGGGTATCACTACTCCACCTCCCCATACAGCGGGTTGGCTCCCAGCTGACAGAGTTTGGTGCTCTCGTCGGCCAGACGCTCATACAGAGGTGAGGCGTAGAGGTAGCGGAAGGCTTCCTGTGCAGTCATGTTGTGGGCAAGTGCAAACTCGCTCACTACGGCTACGGTGTATGCTATGATTCGGCTTTTATCCATGATGATGCTCGGTGTGTTAAAGTGCGGATTTATCCAATTTAAGAGTGCAAATATAGTAAAACTTTCTCAAATAATCTATGATTATTGAGATTTTAACGCAGAATTTAACAAAAACGCTGGTGTGAGGGCTGGACTTGTCACGAAGTAGCAGGTAATTTGGGACATTATGGTGTCACGTTTCGAGCCTGTGTTGAGCGAAAATCGTTATCGTATGTCAAAGTGGTCATTTTGGTCAAAGTCATTTTGGTCATTTTCGTTTCGGGGATATGTTTTCAGTGCCACTATATAAATATAATTAAAATTATATTTTATATAGTGAGTCGGAAAGAGAGTGTGAAATCCTTTTTGACCTTAATGACCAACTTCGTACGATGACGATAACGATGACTGCCATACGGATTGAAGCCATAAATCTCCACAAAATGTGGTCATTTGGTCATTGGTCATTTTGGTCATTTTCGTTTCGGGGATGCGTTTTCAGTGCCACTATATAAATATAATTAAAATTATATTTATATAGTGAGTCGGAAAGAGAGCGCGAAATCCTTTTTGACCTTAATGACCAATGACCTTAATGACCGCGTCTCGCTATGCTCAAAGTGAAAAGTGAAGAGTGAAAAGTGAAGAGTTGTGGTCATTTGGTCATTGGTCATTATGGTCATTTTCGTTTTTCAAGAGACAAATCCATAAACCATAGATTCAACAAGTTCACCAGAACTAAAACTCTAAACCATAAACCTTCATCACAAGTGTCGGGAAACTGACGATGGACCTTCGGGAAAAGTATTGCAGAATCAGGCAAAATGTCGTACCTTTGCAGCAGATTTGAGTGATACCTCATTTCTGTCATCACTTATCACCGAAGGTGGTCTTAATTTATGACTGGCGCCGGTCATAAGAGACGGAAAAATTTAGGATAAGAAAATGGCACACATTTTTTTGCTCCGCCACAGGGCAGTACGATGGCTCTGATGGCGAAAGATAAACGATCAACGACTATGATCAACTACAGCATCGTAATGCGTAGCGTGAACGCTAACCTCTTTGACATCAATCAGGCAAAGTCACGCATCAAGGCAGCTGAGAAGGCTGGTCAGACTCCTTCGCCTGAGGATGTGGCTCTCGTGGCTACCGAGAAGCAGAATGCTTTCGCCATCGCGCAGTATGCCGACGTGATGACCATCGAGAAGTTCGCCAAGCACATCGCCACCCACGGCTGCGTCTATTCACGTGCCGACATCAGCGCAATCCTCTACATCTTCGCCCAAATCCTCATCTACTGCGGAAGTATCTTTGGCATAGACAGTTACATTACGCAGAAAATAAAGAAAAATCACAACAATGACCAACGAGAATAAAAACAAATGGAGTGTCATCATAAACATCGCTCTCACCACCCTGACCGCCATCCTTTCGGCCCTTGGATTCTGACTGATTCGAGCATCAATAAACTTCTGTAGGAGTAGAATACGAATGGAAGGCAGACGCCAAAGGGCACGAAAAAAGGGAGTGAAAAATCACTCCTTTTTGCGGTTCGCACGGTACAGGGGACAGGTCAGCACTTTACGGTTTTCATTTGCAGCGCTGTGTACTAAAATTTGATTTTTCAGGATGTCGTTGCTGATAAACAGATAGAGCCCTATGATTCATTTCCGAAAGTACAGGAATGTTAGTTCCTGAAGTTTAAAAGTGGACAAATCGGGAAAACAAGTCGTGATTTAATAAAAAAAGGTGAAACCATGAAAATTTTCTCGTTTTGGCTAACTACTATTGAAAAATATTACTATCTTTGCACTACAACTTTTTAAATTTAATGAATTATGAACGAAAAAGATATTAAAAAGAAATTGGTTGCCGACGACGAATTGCAATCAGTGTCTGGTGGTTATGTTTACAAAGGCGTTGAGTACAATACCAAGGCAGATTTGAGAGATGCCCTTTTACGGGGGCTTATCACTGAAGAAGATGCTCAGATAATTGGTAAAAACATCTAAGTAGCAGTCTTTAATCCCAATAAGGATTATTGTTACTGACCTCAACTGAAAAAGGTTGTCACTTTTTGGAGAGTTAAACTTAATTGGTTATATTGTCACTTCTTTTGCCTCCTAAAGTGACTACTTTTTCTAGTCTAAGTCATTGTTGGTATGACATACGAAATATACACTCTTGAGGCTTTGGCCCATTTTATGCGTGGTGCTACCACTATGTTCTTCTTCTTCTGGAGCATCATTCTCTGGAAATATCGAAGACGCAACTGTATGATGCGCCTGCTGAATCTTTCATCCATATTGTTGGCAGTCTGTTATCTGAAAGATATGGTCTTCCTGCTTTATGACTGGAAATACTCAGAGTATCTCAACGATTTGGCAGGCATCATAGACATGGTTTACCTTCCCGTGATAGCCAGGTTCTTCCTTGAAGTGGCTAATCCAGGCATAGTGACCAATAAACAGATGTACAGTGCAATGGCATGTCAGGCAGCGTTTATACCTTTGTATATGTTATTCCCGCATGAAGAAGTATGCCTTGCTGCATCCATATTGGCATACTCCATATCAGTCACCACGGTTATCTATATGCATATCTTCGTAATCAGGTACAGGAAGAGGATGTTCAACACCTATTCTTATACAGAAAGAATAGATGTCCTGTGGGTGCTTTTCGCCTGTTATGCCTTCTTTGCCTCTCACATTCTTTATTCAATAGCGTTCGAGTTTACCACATGGATAAGCGAGACTGTATTCAATGTGACAGGAATGTTTCTGTGGTTGATTGTGTTTAAGATGGCAAGCAGGCACAAGGTGTTAAGAATGCTCTCGGTAAGGACACAGCCAAATGAAGAACCCGGGGAAGAAACCGATATCTATTATACGTCGGAATCCCCAAATGATGACAATGAATCAATCATCTTAGATGAAAATAGTATGATTAAGACTACCAAGCAGATTCGCGAGAAGCATATTGCCTCGCAGCTACCCAAAACTATGGAAGAGAAGAAGTTGTATCTCAATTCAAAGCTGAGCATTGTTGACATTGCAGTTGCTCTCTGTACCTTTCTTCACCGACCGTGCCTACGAGCCCGCCATGCTGAAGAACGAGGGACTTGTGGGACTCAACCTTGTGGCTGACCCCGCTTCGGGCTTTGGCGTGGTGTATAAATCTCGCTTCGGCGAGGCTCCCATCCATGGCGATGCCGAGCTGTATGATGCCATCATGCTCACCTGTCTTGCAAGCCGTTATGACGAAGTGCATAATCTCGACAACCTCAACTATGCCGTCGGCACCCTGCTCTACTACCACTCCGACAGTCAGGGCGGATGGATGTCGGGCAACATGAAGCAGGCTTTCGAGACGATTGCCGAGGGCGGTGTACCCGAGGTGAGCGGTGCCGTGGGCAAGCTCGATTTCGATCCCAAGAACTACACGCTCATCACCCATTCCACCTACGACTTCTGGATGGTGTATGAGGGACAGTTCCTCTCGCTCAACTATATGAAGCGTTCCGAGGGCGAGCACTCCTCGTCTCCCATAGTCAGCTGGGAATGGAACAAGACCTACCAGCAGCAGTTCGACGAGCACATGTCCGACATTGGCTATCCTGCCCTCACGGGCAACAAGGCGGTCATCATTGCCGGTTCGGGCGGTTGGGAGAACTACCGTTTCCAGGCCGATGCGCTCGAATACTACCAGATGCTCCGCAATTCGGGCTATAGCGACGACGACATCATACTCATCATGGCTGACGACCTCGCGCAGAACGCCAACAATCCCGAGAAGGGAGTGGTGCGCCGCTCGGTGGATGGCGACAACCTGTATAAGAACGTTGTCGTTGACTACCGCCTTGAGGACATAACATATAATGACCTTGCCGTCATCTTCTCGGGCAAGGCGGACGCTGCCCACCCCATAGTCCTCGACAGTGGCGCAGGCGACAACGTGCTCTTCTTCTGGAGTAGTCACGGCATGCCGGCAGGACTTGCCCTTGGCGACATCGACCATGTGTCGGGTAAGCAGATGGCGCGCATACTGCAGAAGATGAGCGACGAGCAGCGGTTCCGCAAGATGATGTGGATAGTTGAGGCATGCTATTCAGGCGGAGTGGCAAAGGAGTGCGAGGGCATTCCCGGACTGCTCGTGATGACGGCAGCCAATGCCAACGAGTCGTCGAAGGCCGACCTGTGGTATGCCCCCTATAATGTCTATCTTACCAACCGCTTCACATCGTCCATCATCTCCCGTCTGTATTCCGACCCTGCGACATCTCTCCGCGACCTCTACAACGTGGCGTTCACAGGAACTCTCGGTTCGCACGTCACGATATACAATGCTGACAACTACGGAAACCTCTATCAGAACACAATGAGGGAATTCTTGGGGAAGTAGGAATTAGGGATTAGGTCACTTTTAACTTTATTGACCGATGATTTTCTTTATTGACCGAAATTTTTCTTTATTGACCAAAGTTTTGCTTTTTTGACCAACGACTTTCAAAGTTTTTTCGTAACTTTGCCGCCAAAATTAATAAATTTAAAAACAAATATATTATGAAGACAAAATTACAACTTATCATTCTTTGTCTCCTCCTGTGCTTGGCTGGGGGGGAGAGTGTGATTCATGCGGCTGACTTGTGGAGTTATCCTTCTAATTTATTTGGAGTACGGCGGTAAAGCCATGCGTTCTTAGAAATCTAAATTAAAATACTAAAATAATATGAAACAGATTCTTTTTTTTCCAATGATTGCCATTGCCCTGCTCATGGCGTCATGTACAGTGAGTGACAACCCGTCTGACACACCCATAACCCCGCCTGAAAAGGAACAGGCCGAATACACCCTGCTGTTCTACGGCATGGGAGGCGGCTCCAATTACGGAAGCAGCGTGCTCGACGGCGACATCGTGGCAGGCAACATCAACGACATGATTCAGGCCTACGGCGACTTTGCCGACAAGGGCAATGTTGTGATAAGCTACAAGTTCTCGCCGGCTTTTGCCGACTCCGTCTATTCGCAATACACCCTCGCCGACACGCCTGTCGAGGCGGGACAGAAGTCGTTTGCCGACTACAAGGGCCAAACCTACCGCTTCGCCCTCGAGAAGGGAAAGAACATTATAGAGTCGTTTGCCAACGACAAGGTATATGGTCCAATGGAGAGCGACTACGCCAACCCCGACTCGCTCACCAACTTCATCAACTGGGCCGTGAAGGAATACCCCGCCAAGAAGTACATCCTCGTACTTTCTGACCACGGCGGCGGCTACATGCCACATTACGACCTTCAGTACAACAAGACGCGCGACATCATGAACGAGGCTACCTACGGAACGTCGTTCAGCGTACATTCGCTGAAGTATGCCCTGCAGAGAGCCAACGTCCACTTCGACGCCCTCTACTTCGACGCCTGTCTTATGAACTCGTTGGAGTATCTCTATGAACTGAAGAACCAGACCGACTACTTCATCGCCTCCACCTTCCTCGTTCCCGGCGTTGGCGGCGACTATCAGGCACTGTTGGAGCTGCTTGGCTCGAACGACAACCTCGAGAGTGCGCTGAGCCAATATCCCGACCGCCTCGTAAAGTTCTGGGACTACTACAATTGCGGTAATTACAACGACGTTACCGTAACCCGTAGCAGCATGCTCGACGCATACGGCAGCGTGCTGAAGGAGTTTACCAGCAGCCTGTGCGACCTCTACCAGAATGGCACCGAGGATGAAAAGTATATAATTGAAAGTGTCACCCGCAACTGGACCTTCCGAGTTCTCAACAGCACTTCAAGCTACCTGTTAAAGAACTATGTCGATGACATCTTGTCGTTATTGGACGACTCTTTCCCGCAAGACTTGTATTATCGTTACCAGTCGGCCCACGACAACACCATCGTCAGCACAGCCACAAGTCCATACTTCACACGCCATGACTTCGCCATCGACCACAGCGTATTGATGGGTGCCGACGGCGGATATTCGAAGGTTGGTTGGTCCATCAACGAGGAGTTATGGAGGCTTGAGCCGTGGTATCTCCGCATATATGAAAAGGATGGCAACTATTCGTCTTATTACGGCTTTGAGGAGTCGGATGAAATATATGACATAAGCGATTATTTGGCAGCCCACCAGGACGATGCCTTCAGAGGCTCATGGCCATCAACATTCGCCGACACCTACTGCACCTTGGAGTTCAGCAAAGTGACTGGTTGGGACCGCTGGCTGCTCACCAGTCAGGTTCATCCGTTCTCTCTGAGCCCCGCCGACTATGAGCTTGACATCTTCGGCGAATATGGTGATGGCGATGAAGAGGAAGAGAGCGAGGAAGGTGTAGAGGCCAAGCTGAAGGCAATGCACAACTACCGCTTCAGCCTGAACAACGTGAAGCCTTTGCCTGAGAAGAAAAATTGGATTCGACATGACAATAATAGATGATGATATCTGCAGAAGTTGCCATGCAAGTATGGCTTTGCCTTTGCATGCACAAAGAAGCAGGGTGTGACGATTGACGAGAGCAAGACCTACACTTTTAATGAGGCGCTCACTCGCAGTTTCGAGGTTCACGACCAGAACGGCAAGGTAATTGCTTTATCTTCAATGGCAAGCGCAAATGCAGAGAACAATCCTTCCCGTTTGGACTATTTGTTCTACTTGGTAAATGAAGCAGACAATACTGCTGCGGTGGTCAGGCCACTGCAGCAGACTATTGAGGCATACAAGAGTGCCGATTACTGGAAGGAGTTCTTCAACATCAGCGGCATCACCACCGCCATTGACGGCATCACCGTTAACTCCCCCACCAACCATGAGCGCATCTATGACCTCAGAGGTGTAGAGCAGAATAGAGTGAAAGGGCTTGTCATTAAGAATGGAATTAAAATAATTAATAATTAACTAGGGTGTCCAATTTGATGTACTATGAGAAAGACCATTATGATTATTTTAGCGTTGGTGGCGATGAATCTCACTGACGTCGAAGCTAAGAAGTTCTACCACTATGGTAATACACTTACATTCCTCTGCGACGATGAGACGATGACGGCAGAGGTGGCGGGAACATACCACGTGGAGACAAGCGGCACGATAACCGTGCCGGAGACATTTGTGGCAAAGGATGGGAACGCTTATACCGTTACCGCCATCGGCGACAACTTCCTGTATTTCGATGGATGTGTTTATTCACAGGGCTGCAGTGAGGTGGTTCTGCCCAAAACCATCAAGAGAATTGGCAACAGTGCTTTCTGCAAAACAAAAATCAAAAGCATCAACCTGCCCGAGGGACTGGAGTCGATAGGCGAGGCGGCATTCATGAATTGCGTCAACCTTGAGTTGGCGAAGCTGCCATCCACGCTGCAGCATCTTGGCGATCGGGCTTTTTGCGGATGTGCCAATATAACAATATCCACATTGCCAGAGTCGATAGAGACGTTGGGAAAATATGTGTTTGGAAATGTACTACCGGGTGGCAAGATTACATCGTTCACCTTACCCGATCATATCACCGAGCTGCCAGATAGCTTTTTCTACATGAGAAAGGGGCTGAAGGAAATTCACTTTCCTGCAAATCTGACAAGGATAGGAGACTATGCATTCGGCTTTACACACATTGAAGAGTTGGTCATCCCGGATAAGGTGACGGAAATAGGGAAATATGCCTTCTATCAAACCGTAAGACTGAAGAAAGTAGTGCTGCCTTCATCTTTGACATCCATACCCAATAGCGCTTTTGCCTATTCAGGACTCACCAATTTAGATTTCCTCAGTGGTAGTAACGTCACGGAAATAGGCGATGAGGCTTTCGATTACTCCCAACTGAAGGAGGCTGTTATCCCGGAGGGTGTGACAAAGATTGGTTCAGGCATCTTTAATAGATGCGAGAAGTTAGAAACAATCAGCTTTCCCTCAACGGCTACTGACTTTACAGGAAATCCTATCTACTTGGCAGACAATGTGAAGGAAATCGTCATTGCCGAGGGCAACCCGTCGTTGGAAATGACTGCCGACACCGTGTTATACTGCAAAAACCGTGACGGAAGGACATTGCTCAATGTATCTAAGTCGGCCATTGTCGATAGCACCTTTGTGCTGCCTTCCGACGTTACCGAGATAGGTGACTATGCCTTTGGATTCTACCGAAGAGTGAACCGTATGGACTTCCCGGAAGGGCTGAGGCGCATCGGCAATGAGAACTTCATCCTTTCTACCTTGAAAAAGGCCATCCTGCCTTCCACTTTAGAGGAGTTAGGCGATAGAGTATTCATCCAATCGGAATTAGAGGAGGTTTCGTTGCCGGAGGGACTGAAAGTGATTCCTGATGAAGCTTTTTATCGATGCGAAAAATTGGGAAAGGTGAATTTCCCGGATGGGCTTGAGTCGATAGGTAAATTCGCATTCAGTGGGACGCATCTTCCCGCAGAGGTGGTGCTGCCACAAAGTGTAAAGCACATCGGAAGGGGCGCTTTCCGAACAAATGCGGTGCCATATGAGAGGTTTGTCTTGCCCGAAGGATTGGAAACTATTGAAACGCAGGCGTTTGAGGCCAGTGTATTGCCAAACGGTATCGTCATTCCGGGCAGTGTGAGAAGGATTAAGAATGTTGCCTTCAGTGGGTGTGAATGGAAGAATATCGTCATACCCGAAGGTGTGGAATACATAGGTCCGGGCAGTTTCCAGATGAATTATGCCACAGAGGTATCGCTACCGTCAACACTGAAATACATAGACGAAAAGGCTTTTTTAGATAACGACTTTGAGAAGATTGTCCTCCCCGAAGGCTTGCGGAGTTTGGGTCTTAAGGCATTCATAGGATGTATCTACCTTAAGGAAATCGTTATTCCAGACAGCGTAGAAGTCCATCCGTATGCTTTCTATGAATGTACAGGATTGGAGAAGGTGACCTTCCCCGAGGACTTGCAGATAATCCATCCGGGACTGTTCACTGGTTGCACAAGTCTCAAGAGCGTCGAGCTCCCCAAGAACCTAATTGCCTTAGAAAACGAACTCTTCAACGGATGCTCTGCCTTGGAGGAGATTGATTTCCCCGAGACTTTGGAGTGCATAGGCAACTGGGTGTTCCGCGGCACAAGCCTGAAGAAAGCCGACCTCTCGCACACATCGCTGCGAAACATCATTTGGGAGGCATTTGCCGACAACGCGAGCCTCACTGAGGTGCGTCTGCCCGCCACATGCAACTTCGTAGGAGCCAAGGCGTTCGCCGGTTGTGACAACATCTGCGTGGTGGAAGTGCTCGCCACTGAGCCGCCGACGGCAGAGGCGGAGGCATTCCAGTCGCCTGTCACAGAGCAGGCAACGCTCATCGTGCCCGAAGGCTCGGAGCAGGCCTATCGCAATGCCGAGGTGTGGAAGGAATTCAAGAACATCGCCACTCCGACATCTCTGAAATCTGCTATAGTAGATACAAAAGACAGTGAGCGCATCTATGACCTTAGAGGTGTAGAGCAGAATAGAGTGAAAGGGCTTGTCATTAAGAATGGAATTAAAATAATTAATAATTAACTAGGGTCTCCAATTTGATGTACCTTTATTTATAGGAGTCGCGGCGACTCGCCGTGCCCATGCCAGGATTGCATGGCCGCGAGTCGCGGCATCTCCTATGTTCGTTAAATATGCTGGTAAGAAAAGATTTTGGTACAACAAAAAGCTGGATTCTCCAAGCTTTTGGCAAAATATGTCTTCTATAGACTGCATATTTCATATAATTTATGCTTTCTATAGAAGACATAATACCCATGAGAATACTTCCATGACGCTTATACATCTCTTAAAAAAGTCTAAAAGATTTGGGTGATGCTTGGTATTGTGGGAAAGAAACGTTATCTTTGCAATCTATTCCCAAAACATATTACCTTCGTATCTTAATCAAAGATATTATAAATATGAAAGAACCAAAGAAATTATTATTATTCATTCTTGCGGTGGGAATGAGCATTGCAGCCGCAGCACAAGAGGTGTTGAATATGCCATTGATTCAAACAAAGTACACTGCCGACCCTGCACCATACGTGCATGGAGACACCATCTATCTATATACGACCCATGACGAGGACGACGCAGAGGGATTTAAGATGAAAGACTGGCTGCTTTACACCTCGACCGACATGGTGAACTGGCAGGACCATGGGGTAGTGGCTTCGCTAAAGGATTTCCCATGGTATAAGGGCGACAACGGCGCGTGGGCGGAATGTGTCGTTGAGCGTAATGGCAAATGGTACATGTATTGCCCCATTCACGGACACGGGATCGGCGTGCTTGTTGCCGACTCGCCTTACGGCCCGTTTAAGGATCCGTTAGGCAAGCCACTTGTATGGCGACAGGAACACTGGGACGACATCGACCCGTCAGTATGGATTGACGACGACGGAAGGGCTTATATGTACTGGGGCAATCCACATACGTATTGTGTTGAACTTGCAGAAGACATGATCTCAACCAAGGGGGAGATAATGACAATGAGTCAAATAGAAGACTATCAGGAAGGTCCGTGGTTCTGGAAACGTGGCGATTGGTATTACCTTGCCTTCGCCTCTACATGTTGCCCAGAGGGCATTGGCTATGCCATGAGCAAGTCGCCAACGGGACCATGGGAACATAAGGGACACATCATGGACCACACGCCAAGGACAAGAGGCAATCACCCTGGCGTGATAGAGTATAAGGGCAAGTGGTATTGTTTCGGACTGAACTACGATATCTTCCGTCTTGAGACGAGCCGCCATGCCGAACGCCGTTCAGTATCTGCTGCCGAAATGACATATAATAGCGACGGGACAATCAAGGAGTTGCCTTATTTCATCGACTGCAAGCTGGAACAAGTGGGACATTTCAACCCTTATCGACGTGTGGAGGCAGAAACGATGGCTTGGGGCTACGGACTGAAAACCACAAGGGCGAACCCGTCGGGACCATGGAACGAGACACTCTTCGTTACTGATATTGATGATGGCGAGTATATCCTTGTGCGGGGCGTTGATTTCGGAGACAAGGGAGCCGCCTCGCTCACCGTCTCATGTTCCGCGCTACTTTATGGCGGCAGGATAGAGGTGCGACTTGATGATGTTGACGGATGGAAGGCTGGCATTATCGACATACCAAACACCAAGTTCAAATATCAGGAGTTTAAGACTGGTCTTACTCGCTGCACAGGTGTCCACGACCTGTATTTCGTGTTTAAGGGAAGCGACAAGCAACGTCGTAACCTGTTTAACTTCGACTGGTGGAAAGCAGAAAGAAAATGAGAACCAAATAATTATTTATGAAAAGGATACTAACTACATTATTTGCGGCACTGACAGTAGTTGCGGCAAATGCCCAAAAGACTAATGGCGTGGAGCTGACAGCAGCTGACATGAACATCAATGTCACCTTCTACAGCCCCGACATCATTCGAGTGACAAAAGCCCCGGTGGGCACCAAGACTACGGAGATGAAGAGCGAGGTAGTGACCATGTCACCTGAATCTTCACTCTCTGTCGCGGTCAGCTCCACAGCTTCAGCAGTAAGGTTGAAGTCCACGTCACTCGCCGTCACCATCGACCGACGCACCGGCCTCCTCTCCTTCGCCGCCAATGGCAAGCCTCTTCTCAAGGAAAAGGCAACTGCCTTTGAGACCCGTACTAAGGGTACCGACAAAGGTCGCTACATAGTATCGATGACCTACCAGCTCGACAAAGACGAGGCTATCTACGGTCTTGGCACTGTACAAGACGGCAAACTGAACCGCCGCGGTCTCTCGAAGCGTATCGAGCAGTCGAACCTTGAGGACTTCCAAAACATCATCCAGTCGGTAAAGGGTTGGGGTATCTATTGGGACAACTACTCCTGCTCGCAGTTTGACGACAACGCGCAGGGCATGACCTTCAAGGCAGAGGTTGGCGACTGTGCCGACTACTATTTCATGTACGGCAAGAACGCCGACGGAGTGAACGCCTGCATACGTCAGCTGACTGGCGACGTGCCGATGTTCCCATTGTGGACATACGGATTCTGGCAGTGTCGCGAGCGTTACAAGTCGTCGAAGGAACTGCTCGAGGTGGTCGATAAACATCGTCGCCTTCAGGTGCCATTAGACGGAATCATCCAGGACTGGCAGTACTGGGGCAACAACTATCTGTGGAATGCCATGGACTTCCTCTCAGAGCAGTTTACCGACGGCAAGCAGATGATAGACCGCGTCCACAAGCAGAACGCACACATCATGATTTCTATCTGGGCAAGCTTTGGTCCTCAGACCCAGCAGTTTGGCAAACTTGCCGAGAAGAATCTGCTTCTGCCGATAGAGACATGGCCGCAGAGCGGACTTTCACATCTCTGGCCACCACGCATGGACTATCCATCGGGCGTAAAGGTGTATGACGCCTACAGCCCAGTGGCCCGTCAGATATATTGGGACCACCTGAAACGGCTCTTCGACTATGGCATCGACGCCTGGTGGATGGACTCCACAGACCCCGACTTCTTCAATCCGCGCGAGAGCGACTACGACTACAAGACCACTATGGGCTCGTGGCGCGGCGTGCGCAACCTCTTCCCCCTTGCCACCGTCAAGGGCATCTATGCCAACCAGCGCAAGGCGTCTGCCGACAAGCGTGTGTTTATCATGACGCGCTCTGCCTTTGCTGGTCAGCAACACTACGGTGCAGGACTATGGTCGGGCGATGTGGCCTCGACATGGGACATGCTTCGCAAGCAGGTTCCCGCTGGCCTGAACTACACGATGACAGGCTGTCCGAACTTCAATACCGACATCGGCGGATTCTTCTGCGGGTCATACAACAACAATGGCGCCGGCTCCGCACCACGCAACCCTCAGTATCAGGAACTGTATGTGCGTTGGATGCAGTATGGCCTCTTCTGCCCCGTCTTCCGCAGTCATGGTGCCGACGCTCCGCGCGAGATCTATCAGTTTGGCAAGAAGGGAGAGCCGATATATGACGCCATAGAGAGCACCATTCGTCTGCGCTACCGTCTGCTGCCTTACATCTATAGCACGGCATGGCAGGTGACATCAGCCGACGAGAGCTATCTGCGTGCCTTGACCTACGACTTTGCCTCTGACAAGAACACATGGAACATGGGCGACGAGTTTATGTTCGGTCGCTCAATACTTGCCACACCAATCCTCGACCCCCAATATACCGAGGAGAAGATATTCAAGGAGGATGCCATGAGCGGATGGGACAAGAAAGAAGTAAAGAATGAAAAATGGAAAGATGGAAAGATTGATTTCTCTGAGGAGAAGACGGTAACGAAATATCTGCCGAAGGGAGCCGACTGGTACGAGTTCTATTCGGAGAAGCTTCATAAGGGTGGTCGTAACGTAACACTTGCTACGGCTATCGACCGCACGGCAATGTTTGTCAAGGCAGGAACAATCCTTCCCCTTGCCCCGGTGATGCAGTATGCCCAGCAGAGCCAATGGGACAATCTCGACATCATCGTCTATCCAGGCTCTGACGCCGTCTTCACCCTCTACGAGGACGAGGGCGACAACTACAACTACGAGCGTGGCATGTACTCTACCATCGAGATGAAGTGGAACGACAAGAGCCGCACACTGACCATCGGCGACTGTCAGGGCACGTTCCCAGGAATGTTGCAGCAACGCAAGTTCAACGTGCGACTTGCTGGTTCTGACATCGTCAAACCGATTGGTTATAAAGGTAAATCAGTATCGATAACCCTATAATTTCCTGAAGGCAGTTGCCATTCTCCTTCCCCACACTAATATGAGGGCGAAGCTGATGCGGGTGGCGACGATGAGGACGGCGGAGATGCCTGTGGCTGCGAAGACGATGGTGTCCTCGAGTAGCGAGTGGTTCATGATGAGATGATAGTTGACGTCGTTGGCTTCCTCACGCGTGATGACACCTTTTTCCTCCAGTTCCAGCATCACTGCCGAGCCGTAGCTTATGCCAAGGACGTTTCCCACGAGCCACATGTATGACGCATGTCTTGGCAATCCGAACAACCTCATCAGCGGCGACAGCAAGCGCGACAGCGGGTCGAGTAGGCGATAGGCTTCGAGCATTCGCTGCACTACCATCAGCGTGAAGATGATGAGAGCCACCATCAGCGACATCTTTATCTGTGACACAGCCCAGGTGGTCATCACCTCGGTGAAGCCGCTGTCTGCCTCAGCGCCGAGGTAGATATATTTCCCTGGCATATTGGGTAGTAAGACGTTGAGAATCAGTGCGCACACAATGGCCATAATAAGGCGTATCGCCCCCATCTTCCAGAACGACGAGCCCGTCTTCTGGTTTACGGCACATTCCATTGGCAGGGCATGGCACAGGGCAATCATCAGTGCCAAGATAGAAGCCTGCTTCATAGTCAACGGTATGGACATCATAGCGGCAATGCCAGCATAAGTCCCCGCCGTGGCACCAGAGATAAAAGCCACGGCCGACTCTCCTGGCAGTCCGAAGTGGACGAACAGAGGGTTGATCCATGTGGCAATCCATGCGAGCACTCCGAAATGCTGCATGAGAGTGATTGCCAACGATATGGGTATCATCAGTTTCAGCAACCATTTTGTGCTTTTCCATGAGACAGGCGCCGCCTGCTTGAAACAGTCGATAATCTTATTCATTATTATAAAATATCAATGCTGCCAAGAGATATCTGAATAGATTTGTATATACATGGTCTTGTCAACGTAATAAAGATTATCCCTCATTACGTACTCGAAGTCTGACACCCCGTATGGCAGTTGTTTGACTTTGTTCATAACGATATCCTTTCCATTTAATGCAATCATGCCGCAAAATTACTAATAATAATCCGAGTGACAAAGCATTTTATGTTTTTTTGATACTACCTTACTTCATTAACACTGAAAACTCCTTCAGAAATGAAATAATCGGGAGAAATTAACGGGTTTTGGACGATTTTTGCATGGAACGGTATTATTTTGGCATTGGTTTTAAGGAAAAAGAGGTAACTTTTCAGCCGAAAACTTAAATACGCCTTGAAACATATATCTGTATGAAAAAAACAACTATCGTACTTATTTCCTTTCTTCTTGCCATCCCTTCTTTTGGCAAGGCCTTTAGTCTGCTATCATCATGGCGACAGCAGCGGTATGTCACCTCCACCGAGGACTTCATCTCACGCACCACAGGAAACAACTTCCAGACACCTTGGCGCATAGTGGCAGTGACAGAGAAAGATAACGACATGCCGGTAAATGGACACCCGAATTTATAATATAAGTAATTTTTTTACAAAAAGGGATAGTTAAAAATAAAACTGTTTAACTGTTTATCTGTTTATGTGATTGTTTTTGTTTAAAAACAGTTAACAGAAAAACAGTATGATTTCAGACCAATGAAATCTCTCTAACAGGAGAGATTTTTTTTTTGTAGTTAGAGAAATTAATTTTTGTAGTTAGAGAAATATTTTTTTGTAGTTAGAGAAGTATTTCGGGGTAGTTTGGAACTGAGGAAATACAAGCGTATAATAAAAAATGTTAATCGAGAAAAGTTATTCTCGCAATGACTTGCTCAGTTGAAAATAAATGACTATCTTCGCACTTGGAAATGGAAACTGGATGCGCGACCGGGATTCGGCGGATTCGATATCGGATTGACGGCAGCTGTCTGGTGAACTGATACTAACCCGACCGCTTATATTGGATTGAAATCCATGTGATGGAGCAGATTTATTTAAATATTATCAAAAAT
>NZ_NPJG01000061.1 GCF_002251245.1 Prevotella sp. P5-92 | reverse complement strand
AGGCTCCAACCGAATCCGTTGTTCATGTCGTCAAAGATACGTTCCTTGCCGCCACGCAGATTGTAGAATTCAACAATGTCCCTTGTCGATGACTTGTAATCGTTGGTCAGAATACAACGGTAAGTGTATTCGCCTTCCCACAGGTCAAGGTCGCCACTGTTGCGTCTTTGTCTCTGGATGACAAGACGATAGCACTTGCCTTCCCATTTCTCAACGAGAATGGAATTGAGTTCGAACTGGATGCCGTTAATCTCCTCCGTCTTCCATCCTCTCAGAGCAAAGATGTCATTGTAGAGCGAACTGCATCGGTTGGCACGGATGTAGAAATGTTTGCAATGCTTCTCTATCTCACTGACGATTTCCTTCGAGCAGGAACCGCAGTCTGCCCTGAAGCGATTTACACGGATGTTCTGGGATTCCAGAAGAGCGAAGAATCTCTTATGGGTGTCTGCCTGATGAAAACGCACATTCGTGTTACCATCGCTGTTCTCGATATAGACTATCTTGTCACCGATAACATATACGCCAGGCCTGTAGCCGAGGAACTTTTTGTAGGTCGGTTTTGCATCATACTTCTCCGTTTCAAGGAACTGATGGTCAAAGTCAACATCGTATTCCTCAATTTCCTTCAACTCGCCTGTAGAAACCAAAGCGTTTATAAGCAATGTGTTGAGTTTGTCTGCAGTATTGAAATCATAGGTCTTGCCTTGGTCGGAAGTATAGGAGATGTTTTCCTGTGTCAGTTCCTTGATGGCTCTGAGGATGGTATCAGAGCTGCATGTACGAAGGGTAGGATGATACGAGAGATGGCGCATCAGTTGTGACGTTACATCTTCCACGCATGAGCCGCCACAGAAATAAACGCTCATCAGCGAACGGACTATCTCGCTGAACTGATATC
>NZ_NPJG01000060.1 GCF_002251245.1 Prevotella sp. P5-92 | reverse complement strand
TAGGAGCCAAATATATATGTTTGGCGAAGACACGCAGACCCATGAGACCATCCAGATACCGGGTATCGAGGATAATGTCAGCGTCCATTCATCGTTTGATGTGCCGCTCTTCAGCTACTGGTTGCGTCAGAGCAACCAGCCCTTTGCCGACGGCCACACCTATCGCATCTATGTCACCGGCAAGACCGACGGCAACGATGTGGCGCTGACCTCGCCCAAGGCGCCGGCTTACTACCTCAAGCGCGAGGGCAACATCTTCTCCATCTATAGCGGCACCGCCACAGCCATTGACGACGCCCCGACCACGGTGCCCACAGTGAGCCTCAGCGCCGGTCAGCTTGCGGTAAGCGCCGAGGGGCTCAGAGCCATACGGCTCTACAGCGTGAGTGGCACAATGGTCGGCCAGGCACCAGCCACCGACGCCCGCCGCGCCGAACTCTCCCTCCAGGGTCTCGCCCAGGGCGTCTACCTCCTGCGGATAGAGGCTGGAGCGCGCACCACCACCTACCGGTTCATGCACCGCACCGCCGCCCCTCTGCGATAGCCACTGCGACAGCAGTCCACCGTCACCGCCACCACGGCGCAACCATAG